>NZ_JASHFS010000001.1:0-200139 GCF_047460685.1 Streptococcus infantis
GGATTTCGGAACTTTGACAACTTTAAGAAACGAATTTTCATCGCTCTGAATATAAAAATGAAGAGGACATCAATTGTCCTCTCCAGATGTTAGTTTTTATTCAACCCACTACAGTTGACAATGAGCCCATAATGCTTAAATAGCGTTTTTATCTTTTCCAAGTGCTCGTTGGATTGCTTTGACAATCTCAACAAGGACTACAATCATAAGCGCTCCTACGGCAACAACCATCCATTGAGTCAAACTCAAGTGTGACACGTGGAAGAGACTGTTAAATCCAGGAACCAAAATTGTCACCACAAAGAGGACGAAGGCAACTGGGATAGACCAGTTAAAGGTCTTGTTGGTAAAGAGTCCCACTTTAAAGATAGATTGGTAAACCGACTTAACGTTAAAGGCATGGAGCAATTGGATCAAACCGAGAGTTGCAAAAGCCATGGTAAGGGCATCCGCATGGATTTCAGTATGACTTTGGTGCTCTGGGAAGAGAAGAGCCCAACCATAAACACCTAGAACTAGCATGGTTTGGAAGATTCCTTGATAAATGATTGCTCCGAAGACACCACCATCAAAGAAGTTAGACTTACGTCCACGAGGTTTGTGAGTCATAACGCCTGGCTCAGCTGGTTCAACCCCAAGAGCGATAGCTGGAAGCGTATCTGTTACCAGGTTAATCCATAGCAAATGCACTGGTTGAAGCACATCCCAACCAAATAGGGTTGCAAAGAAGATAGTGAAGACCTCAGCCATATTGGCAGACAAGAGGTATTGAATTGATTTTTGGATATTTGAGAAGACCTTACGTCCTTCTTCTACCGCTACGATAATGGTTGCAAAGTTGTCATCGGCAAGGACCATATCAGAAGCACCCTTAGAAACCTCTGTACCAGTAATCCCCATACCGATACCGATATCAGCTGTCTTAAGTGATGGCGCGTCATTAACCCCGTCACCTGTCATGGCAACAACCTTACCTTCTTTTTGCCATGCTTTCACAATACGAACCTTGTGCTCAGGTGATACACGAGCGTAAACAGAGTATTGTTTGAAGACCTTTTGGAATTCTTCATCAGTGAGTTCATTCAACTCAGCTCCAGTGAAGACATGGTCTTCTGTATCATTTGGATCGATGATTCCAAGACGTTTGGCAATAGCTTCCGCTGTATCTTGGTGGTCACCCGTAATCATGATTGGACGGATACCCGCTTCCTTAGCAACACGAACAGCTTCTGCAGCTTCTGGGCGCTCAGGGTCAATCATGCCGACCAAACCAGAGAAGATGAGGTCAGATTCAACAATTTCAGATTCCAAGGTTGGAATTTCGTTACTTGTCTTGTAAGCCATCATCAAGACACGGAGGGCTTGTTTAGCCAAGTCTTTGTTGGTTGCAAGGATAGCATTTTTATCTTCTTCTGTGATTGGGCGAACTTCCCCATTGACTTCAATACGAGTCACGCGCTTGAGCAATTGGTCAGGCGCACCCTTGACAGCGATAAAGTAAGAACCGTCTGCTTCCTTATGAATGGTAGACATGAGTTTACGGTCTGAGTCAAATGGCAATTCAGCTACACGTGGCTCATCCTTCAAGACTTCACGAACATCAAAGTTGTGGTCCAAACCAAACTGTACAAGTGCTGTCTCCGTTGGATCACCAATCAGCTTACCAGATGGGTCCACCTTGGTATCATTGGCAAAGTTCATGATGCGAAGGGTATTGTTGCTAGCAGCAATCTCAGCTGCTGAGCTTTGCAATTGACCATTAGTATAGACTTTTTCAACCGTCATTTGGTTCATGGTCAAGGTACCTGTTTTATCAGATGCGATGATTTCTGTTGAACCAAGTGTTTCAACCGCTGGTAATTTACGAACGATTGAATTACGTTTGGCAAGGGTTGTTGTTCCCAAAGAGAGAACGATGGTTACAATGGCAGGGAGACCTTCTGGAATCGCCGCAACCGCAAGGGCTACTGCAACCATCAAACCTTCTAATGGATGTTCCCCACGGACGAAGACACCAACCAAGAAAGTGATAATCGCAATCACAACGATTAAGTAAGTCAAGGCCTTAGATAATTGTTCCAAGCTTTGCTTCAATGGTGTTTCTGTCTCATCGGCATTGGCCAACATATCCGCAATCTTACCAACTTCAGTATACATACCAGTGTTAGTCACGACACCAATACCACGACCGTAAGTTACGTTCGAGTTTTGGTAACCCATATTAACGCGGTCCCCAATACCAGCATCTGCTTCTACTACTTGAGTAATATCTTTTTCAACTGGTACAGATTCACCAGTAAGAGCAGCTTCTTCGATTTTAAGAGACGCCGCTTCAAGCAAACGCATATCGGCAGGCACCACATCTCCCGCTTCAAGCAAGACGATATCTCCAGGTACCAATTCTTTTGAGTCGATCTCAATGACATGACCATCACGACGAACACGAGCCATCGGGCTAGACATGTTTTTCAGAGCTTCAATTGCTGCTTCTGCTTGACCTTCTTGGTAAACACCAAAGGCTGCATTAAGAACAACTACGGCCAAGATGATAATGGCATCTGTTAAACCGTCCATTCCTTCTGTAATGACAGAAAGTGCCGCTGCCGCTAGCAAGATGATGATCATCAAATCCTTAAATTGATCTAGGAATTTAGCTAGCAGGCTACGTTTTTCGCCCTCTTCTAACTCATTACGACCATAAGTCGCTAAGCGTTCTTGAGCTTGAGCAGTTGACAAACCTTCGACAGATGAGTCCAAATTCTTTAGGACCTCCTCAGAAGATTGCGTGTAAAACAAATCTTTATTTTGTTCTTTTGACAAAACAGTCTCCTCCTTTTTGGCCTCTTTTTACAAAAAAAGAGACCTGTTTTTTAAAAAAACAAGTCTCGCTGTTTAATATAGTGCCGGAAATAATTCGGAATGACGACACTATCGCGGTTAACCGCCAGCTACTCCCTTGAGTAGTTCTATTATAACAGATTTTCAAAAGTTTTCAAGTGTTGGAGTGGAGTTAGTCATTATTCTCATCATAGGTGCGGTCGCTGATAATATATCTTGGACGTTGTTTCGTTTCTAGATAGATTTTTCCGATATATTCCCCAATTACACCAAGACTAATGAGTTGAACCCCGCCAAGTAAGCTTACAATGGCGTAGGTACTGGCCCATCCAGCTACTACTGTACCAACAAATTTGCTCCACAAAACCCAGATGATCAACAAAAAACTAAACAGTGAAGTCATAACTCCCAAGCTAGTAATCAAATGGATTGGTTTAATCGATAAGCTAGTAATTCCATCCATAGCTAGACCAAGCATTTTAGAGAGTGGATAGTGACTCTCACCAGCAATCCGCTCATGGCGTTTATAAGTCACGTAGGAATACTTAAACCCTACAAGAGGCATAATGCCTCGAAGAAATAAGTTTACTTCTTTAAATTTAGCAAGTTCATGAATAAAACGTTTGGAGACTAAACGATAGTCAGCATGATTAAAAACGACATCCGCTCCAAATAGTTGCATCACCTTATAGAACCCCTCTGCTGTAATACGTTTAAAAGCCGAATCTGTCTCTCGGTTATCACGAACGCCGTAGACAATCTCTGAACCTGACTTATATTCAGCAATCATCTGATTCATACAATCAATATCATCTTGACCATCTGCGTCAATGGTAATCACGATATCCGCAAATTCTGCAGCTTCGTACATCCCAGCAAGAACACTACTTTGATGACCACGGTTTCGACTTTGAGAAATACCTACAACAAATGGATTCGATGAAGCATATTCTTGGATAAGTTCCCAAGTTTTATCCTTACTGCCATCATTCACATACATGACCTTACTATTTGGATGAACCTCTTGATTTTTCACAAGCTCCTCTATTTTTCCCACAAACATTGGGTTAGTATGAGGCAATACCTGCTCTTCGTTATAACATGGAATCACGATATATAAAATCGGATTATTTCTACTCATTTTTGTCTCCTAACCTCTTAAATCCAAAAGGGAAATTAGTCCCTCTAAATACTCTGACAATCAATTCACACCCTACCAAAGTCAATATTGTCACAACACTTGTTGTAATATAGGCATTCACAAAAATACCGGTATATCTTGTAGATAATTGTAAAACTAATTTTTCTACCAATACTAAAACAATCGGGGCATGGACACCATAGTAAATCAAGGTTCTTTGACCGATTGATTTCAAGAGAGTCATTTCAGGAATTGACTTAAAGAATATGAGGGTGGACCATATACCTGAAATTGCAGCAATGTAAAACAAGAGATGGTTTCCAATCTGTTGATAGTAAAGATCAACAATCTGTTTCCCACTCCAATGATAGTTCAACCTACCAACAAATATAGTTAGCAATAAGGCAAGCGGCAAATAATAAATTGCAAAAAACTTTTCCATCTGCGCTAAATATTTTCTCACTCCGACACCTAAGAGTGTAAAGATAATGGCTACAGGGACCAGGTCAATATTCCAGATAAGATAAAAATGCCAAGCATAGATTTTTTGCCCTAAAATGACTAGAAGCAAGAGTGATACACTAATCAAAAACCATTGGATAATGGTCCATTTTTTTCTGAGAATAAAGTAACTAAAAACATGTGCTAAAAACATGACATTCAGAAACCATAACTGAAAATAAACATGCAAGCGGTCTGACAACAATAACTGTTTAGTAAAATGAATAAGATTAAAACTAAACACTTGTTCAGGATACATGACAAAGAGTTGAAAGAGAAAAACAAAAATATTCAGGCAAAAAAAGGGAACGACCAAACTTTTCACCTTGCTAAGAAAATATTCCTTAAATGTTTTGTATTTAGTGACATTTAAAGTAAAACCTGACAAGAAGAAAAATAAGGGGATATGAAAAACATAGAGGAGTATTTTTGCACCAAGAGGCACAAAACTGCTATGCCCTATAATAACAAGTATAATCGCTAGCCCCTTAGCCATATCTAGGTAACCTATGCGCTTTTTCATCCTATCTATCTTCTCCTGTTCTTAGTCGATAAAGATTCATATCAGAAGTGACCAACTCAACTTCTTCAAAATAAATATCTTTCTGGTAATGTTCTTTCATAATTTTTTTGACCCGATCCATATTTCCTGAGGAAGGTGACCAAAAGAATAGGATGTTCTCCTTATCTAAAGCCGATGAAAGAAGATTACTAGGGTCCTCCACATTGTAGTTTTCCATTAATTGATAGTAATGTGGCGAAAAAGTTTGCCAATTACCTAAGGTTGTTGTATTTTCAATTAACTGATCAGGCTTCATTCTAATCGTAGCCAAGCTTGGTTGAGAATTGACAAGTGTTCCATAACCGCCAAAAACAAGCAATTTATCAGAATGTTTTTCCACTACATCATGATACTCTGATATCATGGATGATTGAATGATTGGGAACCAGTAAAGTTCTTGTCCCACACTATTTACCCAGGCCATACTCGCCAGCATTCCTACAAGTTGTAGACTATAAAAAATTCCTCTTTCTTTCAACAGTTTACGCTTATTGTAAAATAAGGGCGCATAGTAGACGAAAAAGATTAAAAAGCTAACGATAATCGGGATATAAACACGTTCTACTACTCTCTGCCTAACAAATAGTGCACCGATGAGTGCAAATGGAACAAGCGGGAGTAACCAGCCATAGACTTTCTTAGGCTTGAAGAACAAAAACCAGCCAACCATAACAAGAAGAAAGGTTGTCAAAATAATGTTTTGGAAATAATCTTTCACCATCTGAAATACATTAAAGGAGTACTTCTCAGAGAAAGAACGTACGGATTGAATTTTTGTTAACAACTCATTGTTCAAAGCATCTTTTTCAGCAAATAACCAGTAGGTTGAAGCAGATAAGTCGTTTTCACTGACCCCCAATTCCTGAAATTCCTTGGCATGCTTCTCATAATCAATTGCAGGGAAATCTCTCAAATTGGTACTCAGAGTATTCCAAGTTAGGTATTCTTGAACATCTGGTTTCGTTAAGGTGTAAACTTTATTAGAAGCAAAGATAAGTAAAATAAGAGCAGATAATACGAAAAGCTCTTTTTTCTTTTTCTCTTTGATTACTTCAAAAACTAGAAACGGCAGTAAAAGTAGCAATAAACTGGCAATGATTTGCGGTCTAATCGACAATCCAATCAGAGACAACAGAGCTCCTACGATGTGTTTTCTATCGAATAATAAAAGTATCCCTGCTGTAGACAACAAATAAGCAATTACTGAAAACGAGAAATACTTCATCAAAATCATTTGAAGTATAACAAGTAGGGGAAGAACAAAATAAAGTTTCTTCCTGAAAAAAGAATCCAAGTATACACTAAAGCTCAAGCAAAAACTAAGGGCTAGGAAAATAAAATAAACATTCCAAGTTGTAAACAATTGCTGAAGGAATACTAAAGCAGATGACAACATAATCCCAATGTAAGGGAGCAACATATTATCACCAGATAGTATGGTTTGATTGACCATGATATCATCTACGACTGGATATTCAAAGCCTTTCATCAATCTATATCCATAAAAAATAAAAAATGGTAGCACAATCAAACCAATGCGAATCATTCTATCTGTGATTTGTTTTTGGGTCATGGAAAACTCTCTCTAAAATTATGATTACTTTATATTCTATCATATTTCAATCAAAAAATCTGTTGAATCAATGCAAATCTCCCCAACCACTCCATTTGAATTTTCCTTACAAAACCAGTATAATGATAGAATACAAAAATTCTAGGAAGAGAGTCAGATGAATCAATCAGTTTCAAACTTGAAATTAGCTGAGCGAGGTGCTATTATTAGCATCTTGACCTACCTTTTCTTGTCAGCAGCTAAGTTAGCAGCGGGCCACCTCCTTCACTCGTCCAGTTTGGTGGCGGATGGTTTCAACAACGTTTCTGATATCATCGGAAATGTTGCCCTCCTCATCGGGATTCGTTTGGCTCGCCAACCAGCAGATAGAGAACATCGCTTCGGTCACTGGAAAATCGAGGACTTGGCAAGTCTCATCACTTCCATCATCATGTTCTATGTTGGTTTTGATGTTCTTCGCGATACGATTCAAAAGATTATCAGTCGCGAAGAAACTGTGATTGATCCACTGGGAGCGATTTTGGGAGTGATTTCTGCAGTGATTATGTTTGGAGTCTATCTCTACAACACTCACCTCAGCAAGCAATCCAAGTCTAAGGCACTGAAAGCAGCTGCCAAGGACAATCTATCAGATGCCGTCACCTCACTTGGAACCACCATCGCCATCCTAGCCAGCAGTTTTAACTTCCCTCTCGTGGATAAATTGGTTGCCATCGTTATCACCTTCTTTATCCTCAAAACTGCCTACGATATCTTTATCGAGTCATCCTTCAGCCTTTCAGATGGTTTTGATGAGCACTTGCTCGAAGATTACCAAAAGGCTATCATGGAAATCCCTAAGATTAGCAAGGTCAAATCACAACGGGGTCGTACTTATGGAAGTAATATTTATCTAGACATTACTCTCGAGATGAATCCAGACCTCTCCGTTTTCGAAAGTCACAAAATTGCAGATCAGGTTGAATCCATGTTATCAGAACGCTTTGGCGTCTTTGATACCGATATTCATATCGAACCAGCACCGATTCCTGAAGATGAAATTCTAGATAATGTCTATAAAAAATTGCTCATGAGAGAGCAACTAATTGACCAAGGAAATCAATTGGAAGAATTACTGGCTGAAGATTTTATTTATATTCGCCAAGACGGACAAGAACTAGACAAGGAATCCTATAAGGAGCAAAAAGAACTAACCTCTGCTATCAAGGAACTTCACTTGACCTCCATTAGTCAGAAGACAAAACTCATCCGCTATCAGATTGGTGACACCATCCATACAAGTATCTGGCGCAGACATGAAACTTGGCAAAATATATTCCATCAGGAAACGAAAATTGAAAAAGACTAAAGAAAGAGGCCGAGATAAATCTCGACCTCATTTTTTTTACTTATTTTGCTACGCTCTTAGCAAGAACGAAGTTTCCAAGTGTAGCCGAACCATTACCTGCAACAGCTGGTGTCACGATATAGTCGCGTACATCCGGAACTGGTAGGTAACCATTGAGTAAGGATGTGAATTTCTCACGCACACGGTCAAGCATGTGTTGTTGGGCCATAACCCCACCACCAAATACGATAACGTCTGGACGGAAAGTTACAGTTGCGTTTACTGCTGCTTGAGCGATATAGTAGGCTTGAACATCCCATACAGAGTTGTTAAGTTCGATGTTTTCACCACGAATTCCTGTACGAGCTTCTAAGCTTGGACCAGCCGCAAAGCCTTCCAAACATCCTTTGTGGAAAGGACAAACACCGTTGAATTCTTTTTCAATATCCATTGGGTGTTTAGCCACATAGTAGTGTCCCATCTCAGGGTGACCCACGCCACCGATAAACTCACCACGTTGGATAACACCAGCTCCGATACCTGTACCGATTGTGTAGTAAACCAAGTTTTCGATTCGTCCACCTGCGTTATTACGTGCTACTACTTCACCGTAGGCAGAACTGTTTACGTCTGTTGTGAAGTACATTGGAACGTTTAGAGCGCGACGGAGGGCACCAAGCAAGTCCACATTTGCCCAGTGAGGTTTTGGAGTTGTTGTGATAAAGCCATAAGTCTTTGAGTTTTTGTCAATATCAATGGGACCAAATGAACCAATTGCAAGACCTGCAAGATTATCAAATTTTGAAAAGAACTCGATGGTTTTATCGATTGTCTCGATAGGAGTTGTTGTTGGAAATTGTGTTTTTTCTACAATGTTAAAGTTTTCATCACCGACAGCACAGACAAATTTTGTACCGCCCGCTTCCAAGCTTCCGTATAATTTTGTCATGATAAACCTCTAGTTTTTATTTTCTCTATTATAGCATATTTCAAGGAGGAAAGTTGCCCTATATTTTAGTTTTTCCTCTGTAAATTTTAAGATTCAATCAAAAACGAACAAACATGACATTTGTTCGTTTTTTGATCTATTAAATCGAAAGTAGTGTACTCAATGAAAATCAAAGAACAAACTAGGAATCGAGCTGTGGATTGCTCAAAGCACGGCTTTGAGGTTGTAGATAGAACTGACGAAGTCAGTAACACATACATACGGCAAAGCGAGTATGACGCAGTTTGAATTTGATTTTCGAAGAGTATTAAGCTTTAACTTCGATGATTGCATCTCCCTTAGCAACTGATCCAGAAGCAACTGGATTTACTGAAGCAAAGTCTGCAGTGTTTGTCACGATAACCATTGTTGTATTATCAAGGCCTGCAGCAGCAATCTTAGCTGAGTCAAATGTTCCAAGAACATCTCCAGCTTTAACCTTGTCACCTTGAGCAACTTTTTGGTCAAATCCTTCACCGTTCATTGAAACAGTGTCGATACCCACGTGGATCAAGATTTCAGCTCCGTTTGCAGTTTTCAAACCATAAGCATGTCCTGTTGGGAAGACGATTGTCACTTCAGCATCAGCTGGTGCATAAACAACATCTTGACTAGGTTTTACAGCGATACCTTGTCCCATAGCTCCACTTGAGAAGACTGGGTCATTAACGTCTGAAAGAGCAACGACGTCACCAACGATTGGTGTTTGGATGACACCTTCGCTAGGTGCAACAACAGTACCAGTTACTGCTTCGTCAGCCAAACGTTCAGTTGTAGCTTCTGAAGCCACTTCTGCTTCATCTTCATAACCAAACATGTAAGTAAGAGCAAAACCAAGAGCGAATGATACAGCTACCATAAGAAGGTATTGTGGAAGTTGTCCGTTACCAATGTAAAGCATTGTACCAGGGATGATTGTGATACCATTACCAGTACCAGCAAGTCCAAGGATAGATGCCAATCCACCACCGATTGCACCAGCAATCAATGAAAGGAAGAATGGTTTACGGAAACGCAAGTTAACCCCGAAGATAGCAGGCTCAGTAATACCTAGGAAGGCAGAAAGAGCAGCTGGGAAAGCAAGTGTTTTAAGTTTAGGATTTTTAGTTTTCACACCAACGGCTACTGTCGCAGCACCTTGAGCAGTCATGGCAGCTGTGATGATAGCGTTGAATGGGTTAGCATGGTCAGCAGCAAGCAATTGAACTTCAAGCAAGTTGAAGATGTGGTGAACACCTGATACGACGATTAATTGGTGAACTCCACCAATCAAGAAACCACCAAGTCCGAATGGCAAGTTAAGAATTGCTTTAGTTCCAATGAGGATGTAGTTTTCAACAACGTGGAAGACTGGTCCGATAACAAACAATCCAAGAATCGACATTACAAGGAGTGTTACGAACGGTGTTACCAAGAGGTCAAGTACATCTGGAACAACCTTGCGAACTGCTTTTTCAAACTTAGCTCCGACAACCCCGATAATGAAGGCTGGAAGAACTGAACCTTGCAAACCTACAACTGGGATAAATCCGAAGAACTGCATTGCAGTTACTTCACCACCAGACGCAACAGCCCAGGCATTTGGAAGTGAACCAGAAACGAGCATCATACCAAGAACGATACCAACGGCTGGGTTACCACCGAATACACGGAAGGTTGACCAAACAACCAAACCTGGCAAGATGATGAAGGCTGTGTCAGTCAAGATTTGAGTGTAAGTTGTCACATCTTCTGGAAGTGTCATTCCAAGAGCATTCAAGAGACCACGAACACCCATGAAGAGACCAGTTGCTACGATAACTGGAATGATTGGAACAAAGACGTCACCAAAAGTACGGATGGCACGTTGGAACCAATTTCCTTGTTTAGCAGCTTCTGCCTTCATCTCATCCTTAGATGTCGTTGGCAAACCAAGAGCTACGACTTCGTCGTACATCTTGTTTACTGTACCTGTACCAAAAATGATTTGGTATTGACCTGAGTTAAAGAAAGCACCTTGAACTTTTTCCAAGTTCTCGATAGCATCTTTGTTGATCTTCGCTTCATCTTTCACCATAACACGAAGGCGAGTCGCACAGTGGGCTACACTGTTAACGTTCTCACGTCCACCCAAGGCTTCGATGACTTTTTTTGCAATTTCTGTATTGGTCATTTGCAAAAATCTCCTTATAAAAAAATTTGTTCTTGTTTGAAAGCGATTTTACTCGCCTCACGAATATTATTCTATCACGTTTTAAAAATATGTCAAGCGTTTTGCAGAAAAAATTTTGCTATTTTTTATTTTTTGATTGTTTTTGCTATTTTTTTCATCAACACAGCCATAACACCCTCTAAAATCAAGGTTTTTACTTTAAAGTTTTCAAAAACTTCCATATTTTCATCATTTTTCATAAAATTACGTTCCTAGATTCTGTCAATCGTTTGACATTTTTTTCTTTAATTTAGTGTAAAAGACTTGCTTTTTTATAAGGAAACGTTTACTATTAAGATAGTAGAATTTATGGAGGAAATAGAAATGGAATGGACTACTGAACGTCGTTACAGACGTTATGAAGATTGGACACAAGAAGAAAGAAAAGAAATCCAAGAAAAGATGGCGCAATCCCCATGGCATGTCAGCTATCACATTGAACCAAAGGAAGGACTTCTCAACGATCCAAACGGTTTTTCTTATTTTGATGGTAAGTGGATTGTCTTTTACCAAAACTTCCCCTTTGGAGCAGCCCACGGCTTGAAATCTTGGGTTCAACTTGAGAGTGACGATTTGGTGCACTTTACTGAAACAGGTGTTAAAATCTTGCCTGATACTCCACTGGATAGCCACGGCGCTTACTCTGGATCTGCTATGCAATTTGGCAACCAATTGTTCCTTTTCTATACAGGAAATGTCCGTGATGAAAACTGGGTTCGCCACCCTTATCAGATTGGTGCCTTGATGGATAAGGACGGTAAGATTGAAAAAATTGACAAAGTTTTGATTGATCAACCTGCTGATGCTACTGACCACTTCCGCGATCCACAGATTTTTAACTTTAAAGGACAATACTACGCAATCGTTGGTGGACAAGACCTGGAGAAAAAAGGATTTGTCCGTCTCTACAAAGCAGTCGATAACGATTATACAAACTGGCAAGAAGTTGGTGATTTGGACTTCAACAATGACCGCACTGCCTATATGATGGAGTGCCCAAATCTTGTCTTTGTCGGAGAACAACCTGTCCTTCTCTACTGCCCACAAGGTTTGGATAAAAAGGTTCTTGACTATGACAATATCTATCCAAATATGTATAAAATTGGTGCTTCCTTTGATCCTGAAAATGCACGTATGGTAGATGTTTCTGAACTACACAATCTAGACTATGGTTTCGAAGCATATGCCACTCAAGCCTTCAATGCCCCTGATGGACGCGCTCTTGCTGTTAGTTGGCTTGGTTTGCCAGATGTGTCTTATCCATCTGATCGTTTTGATCACCAAGGGACTTTCTCATTGGTCAAAGAATTAACCATTAAAGATGGCAAACTCTATCAGTATCCTGTAGCTGCTATCAAAGAACTCCGTACCTCAAAAGAGGAGTTTTCAAATCGTTCTGAAACCAAAAACACCTACGAACTCGAACTTAACTTAGCAGTTAATAGTCAAAGTGAAATCGTTCTTCTTGCAGATAAAGACGGTAAGGGACTCTCCATCAATTTTGACCTTGTCAATGGTCAAGTTACTGTTGACCGCAGTCAAGCAGGTGAGCAATATGCTCAAGAATTTGGAACTACTCGCTCATGTTCAATCGACAACCAAGCTACTACTGTAAATATCTTCATCGATAATTCAGTCTTTGAAATTTTCATCAATAAAGGAGAAAAAGTATTTTCTGGTCGTGTCTTCCCTCATGAAGATCAAAATGGAATCCTCATTAAATCTGGAAACCCAACTGGAACATACTACGAATTAGAATATGGTCGCAAAACTAACTGATGTCGCAAAATTAGCTGGCGTCAGCCCTACTACTGTTTCACGTGTTATCAATAAAAAAGGTTATCTGTCTGAAAAAACTATTCAAAAGGTCAATGAAGCTATGCGGGAGTTGGGTTATAAACCCAACAACCTAGCTCGTAGCCTCCAAGGGAAATCAGCCAAGTTAATTGGGTTGATTTTCCCAAAAATCAGCCATGTTTTCTATGCTGAATTGATTGACAAATTGGAACACGAACTCTTCAAAAAAGGCTACAAGACAATCATCTGTAACAGTGAGCACGATTCGGAAAAAGAACGTGAATATCTTGAAATGCTAGAAGCCAACCAAGTGGACGGCATTATCTCTGGTAGCCATAACTTAGGGATTGAAGACTACAATCGCGTAACAGCTCCAATTATTTCTTTTGACCGAAACCTATCACCAGACATTCCTGTCGTTTCCTCTGATAACTATGCTGGTGGAGTCCTTGCAGCTCAAACTTTAGCGAAAACTGGAGCTAAGTCTGTCATTATGATTACAGGTAATGATAACTCCAATTCACCAACTGGACTTCGCCATGCTGGTTTTGCTTCAATCTTACCCAAGGCTCCCATTATCAATGTTTCCAGTGACTTTTCACCCCTTCGAAAAGAAATGGAAATCAAAACTATCCTAACCAAACAAAAACCAGATGCTATTTTCGCATCAGACGATTTAACAGCCATCTTGGTTATGAAGATTGCTCAGGAACTTGGTATCTCTGTTCCAGAACAACTCAAGGTTATTGGTTACGATGGAACTTATTTTATCGAGAATTTCTATCCTCACCTTACTACCATTAAACAACCCTTGGAAGAAATTGCTCGCCTGACAGTTGATTTACTACTTCAAAAAATCGAAGGAAAAGAAGTTGCCACAACCGGTTATTTCTTACCAGTTTCCCTCCTACCAGGAAAAAGTATTTAAACAAAAAGAGTCTGAGACAAAATAGTTCTCAGACTCTTAATTTAGTATACTATCAATAAATAATATTATAGAAGCAATAATAACTATAATTTTACCTATTTGGATAAGCTTATTTTGAGATTTAAATATATTTTCTAACAAAAATATTTGGATCACACACATTATAGGAATTAAATTTTTTGAAATTGAGAAGTACCCAAACAAATAGACTATAAATAATAAAAATAAAACTATATTGTATTTCTTATTCAAAACAGTTATCACTAATTGCCTTAATTCCCAAAATAGTAGATCCCATGTCAACTACAGCATATCCGAATTTTGTAATATTGTCGTAATTAGCTCCAGATTCAGCAATGGATATTAAAGCAGAAGCGGCTGCCTTGATACCTCCTACTGCTGCTATAAATTGTTTAATTTTAACAAGCATACCAATACCAACAGCAGCAGATCCTACTGCCCAAGCAACTGCACCGACACATCCCCAAAAGTCTCTGAACTGTACTTCATTATCAAATTTTAAATCTATACCTTTACTAAGCATATATTTATCAATTTCTTCCTGATTCCCTCTTTCCAACATTCCTTGTGGCATTTCATCTACTGCTTTTAAAATTAATAAAATAGATTCTTCCGATAAATCTTTAAAAGTATTTCCAAGTTTTGTCGCTGAAACCACCTCATTAGCATGAACAACTGAAACACCTTCTGTAAGTGCTATATTCAATATTACTGTACTAAGTAATGCAACACTCACCATTTTTATTTTTTTATTCATAATCAAAAATCCTCCTCTCTATATTTTTTGATTAAGAATCTTAATAATTTACAACTATGTTATAACAAAAAAATGAAAGCGTTGTCAATACATACGTCTTGTTTTTTTGAACAAAAACAGAAAAACTGGCAAATAATGTCATTGAATTAAGAAACTCAAATACGATTCTGTATTTGAGTTTCTTTTATTATGTGACTTTCAGTCCGTCTCGCTCCGTTAGGTGCGAGACAATAAAGGTGTTCAAGCCAATTGTAAAGCGAAAGGAGAAAACCATGATACAAAAGTCTCATAGTTTATCACACACAAAGTGGCACTGTAAGTATCACATTGTGTTCCCCCTAAGTATAGACGAAAAGTCATCTATAATCAATATCGGAGTAGTTTAGGTGAAATATTTCATCGTTTGTGTAGTTATAAAGGAGTTGAAATTATCGAAGGACACTTGATGCCAGATCATGTACATGTGTTAGTCAGTATTCCACCAAGGATAAGTGTTTCTAGTTTCATGGGTTATTTAAAGGGTAAAAGTGCACTCATGATGTTTGACAAACACGCCAACCTCAAGTACAAGTTTGGAAATCGACATTTCTGGGCGGAAGGTTATTATATGAGTACAGTAGGGCTTAATGAAGCCACGATAAGGAAATACATACAAGATCAGGAAAAGCATGATATAGCACTAGATAAATTAAGTATGAAAGAATATGAGGATCCCTTTAGGGATAGTGGTAAGTAATACTCACGCCTCTTTAAGAGGCAAGTGACGAGTCAAGAGCAATGAGGCTTGAACAACGTGAAAGCCAGCGTCTTTAGGCGCTGGCTGGTAATTTGGGCTTATAGCCCTGGTACAAACCACCCGTCAAACGGGTGGTTATGATTTGAAAAAACAGTAAAAAGCGCTAAAAATCAAACCAGTCTGAGTTTTTCTTATGATCTTAATTTTTTCAAAAGAGTCTGTGCTTTTTCTAAATTAAAGGTTTTTTCAGCAATCAAGTTTTCTACTAACTTGGGTACTTCTGCCTCAGTCGCACCTGCTAAAAGCGCTAAAGATTTCGCTTGAAGCTTCATGTGTCCATGCTGAATCCCTGTACTGACCAAAGCCTTAAGAGCTGCAAAATTCTGCGCAAGACCAATCGAAACGATAATTTGAGCCAATTCTTTGGCTGATGGATGACCTAGCAACTCATGGCTGAGTACGACTCGAGGATTGAGTCCAATCGACCCACCCTTGGTGGCAACTGGCATCGGCATGGTCATCTCTCCAATAAGCTCTTCGCTTTCCAAATCTATAGTCCAACGACTGAGTCCTTTATAGCTACCCTCGTGGCTCGCATAGGCATGCGCTCCCGCTTCAATGGCACGCCAATCATTTCCAGTAGCAATCAAGAAAGCATCAATTCCGTTAAAGATTCCCTTATTGTGAGTAGCTGCCCTGTAAGGGTCTGCTTGGGCAAACTGACTGGCCAATACCATTTTTTCTGCTAATTCACATGCTTCATCTTTTTGACGACTCAAATAACGAAAGGCAATGCGACAAGTTGCAGTTACTAGAGAATCTGTAGCGTAGTTGGATAAGATTCCCATTAAACTTTGCCCTTGACTGAGAGTTTCTAGACTAGGTTTTAGAGCCTCAAGCATGGTATTGAGCATATTGGCACCCATGGCTTCCTGAGTATCCACATGGAGATAAACTACTAAAAAGTCCGTCTCACCAGAAATTTTCTCAACCTTTAAATCACGAGCACCACCGCCTCGTTTGACAATAGAGGGATAGGCTTGATTTGCCAGTTCCATCAGTTCCGCCTTTTGACTCAGAATGGCCTGGCAAGCTAAGTCCCTATCTGGGACTTGATAGAGAGCCACTTGACCGATCATTTGACGTTGGTGAACCTGAGTAGTAAAACCGCCTGCTCTTTTGATAATTTTGCTTGCAAAACTAGCTGCAGCAACAACAGATGGTTCTTCGGTCACATAGGGAACGGTATACTCCTGACCATTTACCAGAACTTCTGGAACTACTGAGTAAGGAAGCGAGAAGGTCCCCACCACATTTTCACTCAATTGGTCCGCTACTGCTAGACTGAGATTTTCATTCTGCTCAAGACTTTCTTGGGCTTCCATAGAAGTAAGCGCCTGAGACTTAACTAGCTCTAGGCGCTCTTGAATTGATTTTTTAGCAAATCCATTCCAATTTTTTTTCATTATTTTTCAACCTTGCTGTAGCGTCGTTGGTGGTCTACAATCTCAACCAGAGCATAGTCTTGTCCTTCATAGCCTGACAAAGTTGCAGAACCAGACTCATCTAAGTTTGCTTCTTCAAAGAAGATTCGTTCATAGTCAGCAACACTCAAAGCTTGACGTTGATCTAGCAAATCTAAGCGATTTTTCCGCAATTGCTTTTCAAAACCTTCAACCAATACTACACTAAAGAACTCAGATACAGCACCACTACCATAGCTGTAGAGGGCAATCTTATCCCCAGCTTTGAGACTATCAGAATTTTCAAGTAGAGACAAGAGACCTAAGAAGAGTGAACCTGTATAAATGTTCCCAACTTTTTGGCTATAAATAATAGATTCATCAAAGTGCTTTTGAAGCAAGTCCTTCTTCTCTTGAGGCAAGGATTTGTCTAGGATTTTTTTCAATCCTTTGAGAGCTAGCTTCGGATATGGCAAGTGGAAACATACAGCTTCAAAATCATCCAAAGTACAGTCATAACGCTTTTGGTACTCTTCCCAAGTCGTTTTTAAGCTATCAAGATATTGCTGCGTTGAGTAAACCCCATTTACAAATGGTGTTGTCGAGTAATTTGGACGCCAAAAGTCCATAATGTCACGAGTCTGCGCAACGTTATCGTTGTTGAATACCATAACACGTGGGTTTTGGCTAATCAACATAGCAACACAGCCTGCACCTTGAGTTGGTTCTCCAGGAGTTTCGACACCATATCTTGCAATATCACTAGCAAGCACCAAAACCTTTGATTTAGGAGAATTTTCTACATGTAACTTAGCATAGTGAAGGGCCGCTGTTGCACCATAGCAAGCTTCCTTGATTTCAAAACTACGAGCAAAAGGTTGAATCCCAAGCAAACCGTGTACAAATACTGCAGCTGCCTTACTTTGATCAACTCCAGATTCTGTCGCAACGATAACCATATCAATCTCTTGCTTCTCTTCTTCAGTCAGGATAGAATTACCTGCACTGGCAGCCAAGGTAACAATATCCTCTGTCAAAGGAGCAATACTCAATTCTTTTAAAAGGAGTCCTTTACTCAATTTTTCAGGATCAATTCCTCGGGTTTCTGCTAAATCTTGTAATTTCAAAACGTATTGACTGGTCGCAAAACCAATCTTATCAATACCGATTGTCATATTTACCTCTATTTTTATCATTCATTGTAAAAAATCGTTCACCTCTATTTTATCACAATTGAAGTCAAAAGCACGAAAAAAGACTTGATTCCCCAAATCAAGTTTGCTCATAAATTTAAGTATCAGACTTTAATCAAGCAAGGTCCTAGCATAAACCGATCAGCACAAAAAAATCGAGTCTTAGCTAGCTCGATTCTTTTTGAGATAATGATACAATTTCAACAAAACTGTCCCACTGGCCATTCCAATAGAGATAACGAGAGCTAGCATCATGACTAACATGGCACTAGAAATGGCATGGCCGTAGTCACCTGTAACGAAGAAGGATGTGGTTCGGTAAGATAGATAACCTGGTACTAATGGTGCCAGAATGGCTAGGGCAAAAACTACTGCTGGCGTTTTGTAGAGAATACTCATAATCTGGCTGACACAAGAACCAATCACCGCAGCAATAAAGGTTGCCAAAATAACATTGGTTGGTTCCTTGAGTATCAAATAGAGTAGCCAGATAGACATTCCTAAAACTCCACCAGGGATAAGCATGGAACGCTGGACATTTAAAACGATTAAAAAGGTAATAATGGCAAGCAAACTTGCCAGAGCTTGCAATAAAAATGTTGTTAGTGTCATATTAGTTCATGAGTAAGAGGGCGACTGATGTTCCAGCCCCTAAGGCAAGGGTAATCAGCAAGGATTCAAACATCTTGCTCATACCAGAGTTGATATGGTTGGTCATAATATCTCGAACAGCATTAGTCAGGGCAATTCCAGGTACAAAAGGCATGACCGCACCCGCTATCACCAGATCAGCTGTCGACGGCAAACCAGAATAGCGCGCCCAAAATTGTGCAATCAAACCAAAGACAAGAGCTCCTGCGAAAGCAGTCATAAAAGGGATATGAATAAACTTTTCTACATAGAGAGAGCAAGTAAAAGCAAACAAGGTCGCCACTCCTGCTCCGATGGCATCATAGACATTCCCACCAAACATGATTGAAAAGAAAGGAGCACTGAGGGTCGCTGCAGCAGTTAGTTGAACATTGGTATAGGGAGACGCCTTGGCATTCAATTCCTTTAGTTGGATAAAGGCTGTTTCCAAATCAAGCTGTCCTGATACAAGCTGCCGTGAAATCTGGTTGACATCACACACCTTCTCAATATTATAAGCAGAGGAGGTCACTCGCTTCATACGAGAGATATTTGTATTTTCAATGGAGAAAAAAATGGCGGCAGGCATGGCTAAAACATTACAATCCATAATACCCTGTGAATGAGCAATCCGAATCATGGTATCTTCAACACGATAAATCTCAGAACCATTGCGAAGCAGAATTGTTCCAGCTAGCATGATGACATCAATAACTGCATTCAGTTTTTTTGATTCTTCCATGTTTCCCTCCTTTTTCAAACTCCATTTTATTTTATCATAATTTCGGAGGAAAAAAAATCTTTGCCACAAAAACTGTGACAAAGATTATTTAGTTATCTGTGTTGTGTTCGTCCACATGAGTTGGTGTAGACGAAGATGGTGTCGATGGACTTTGAGATGGCACCGTATTATCTGCCCTGTTAGAGTTACGCTGGCTCGAAGACGGAACCGAAGAAGATGATGGTGGAGTTTTTGGTTTATAAATAGAAATCTTTATACGTGTCGTACTTAGATCAACTTTCTCACCTAGTTTTGGACTTTGATCCACAACAGTTCCTTCAGCAGTGCCCTCAGGAGCTGTCGATACCTCCACTACTTCGATATTGGCTTCCTTGACACCAACAATTTGAATTAAGTTATTCTTTGTAAATTCAAGACTTGAGCCAATATAACTTGGCATGGTCACGGTTGTCACCTTTTTAGCAACAGTCAAAACGATAGAAGTTGCCTTGGTAAGATCATAAGTCGTACCTTCTGCTAAGCTCTGTTTTAAAACCACACCTGGTTCTGATTCACTGGACTCTTCTTCTTCAATCTTAATCAGATTTTCAGGAACTTTTTTCCCTTTCAATTCTGCAATAACATCAGTAGATTTGCGTCCAATATAGTTTCCAATCTTAAATGATTGTTTACCTGAAGATATGATTAGATTAACTTTAGACCCTTCTTTGCGAGCTGAGCCAGCATCTGGATCTGTTCGGATAACCCGACCTTCTTCTACGGTATCACTCGCTTCGGTCTTCTCCTCGCCAATCTCAAAATTCGCTTTTTTCAGGGTTTCCTTAGCTTCAGCAACAGTTTGACCTGCAACTTTTGGAATCTCAACAGTAGCTGGTGTTCTGGATAAAATCCACACCAGAGAAGCGGCAACCAGTACGAAACTTGCTAGTAGAACTAGATAACGTGCTTTAAAACGACGTTTTTTCACTGGTTTTTCCACAGATTTTTTAGCACTTACTTCTGGGCTAGCTTTAGTTGCCTGATGGCTTTCTGTCTGTGGTTGAACCTTAGGAATAGAGGTCAAGGTTGTCTGAGAAACTTTTGGCAATGTCTTTGTGTCTGCCTTAGTAGCATCATCAAAAACACGTTTGGCTTCATTTCTGCGGTTATAAGATAGACTGCTAGACAAATCAACATACATCTCTGAAACCGACTGGTATCGATCCGTAAGCTTTTTAGCAGTTGCTTTGATGACCACATTCTCCAAAGCTTGGGGAACAGATGGATTTTCAGCTATAACCGAAGGGAGAGGTTTTTGGAAATGCTGGAGGGCTATAGTTACTGCACTATCGCCATCATAAGGGATATGCCCTGTCAGCATCTCATAGAAAATAATCCCCATGGCATAGATGTCACTCTGGACAGTTGCCTTAGAGCCACGAGCCTGCTCAGGTGACAAGTAGTGGACAGAACCCAACATAGAGTTGGTCTGAGTCAGACTTGTCTCTGCAAAGGCTACAGCAATCCCAAAGTCCGTCACCTTAGCCGTTCCATCAGGAGTTAAAAGAATATTTTGAGGCTTTAAGTCACGATGGACAATACCTTTAGTGTGCGCCAAGCGCATCGCTAAGAGAATCTGACCCATGATACGGACAGCTTCTTCATTTGAGAGGGGATAGTGTTCTTTGATATAGCGCTTGAGATCAAGACCAGCTACATATTCCATAGCTAGGTACTGTTGACCGTCCTCTTCGCCGATATCCGTTATCCGAACGATATGGGGATGATCTAAGTCAGCCATTGCACGCGCTTCACGCTGAAAACGCGCAACAGCAATCGGGTCAGTCTGGTAGTTAGTCCTCAAGACCTTTACAGCTACCTCTTCCCCGTCTAAAATCAAATCCTTGGCTAGGTAGACATCTGCCATACCTCCACGGCCAATTTGTTTGATAATCCGATACCGCCCGGCAAAAATCTTGCCGATTTGGATCATTCTGCCGCCTCCTCCTTAATCGAAACAAGGGCAACTGTAATATTATCAAGCCCTCCGGCATTGTTGGCAAAGCGTACCAAAGTGGCTGCCTTATCATCAAGCGAAATATCGCTTGTCACAATATCATAGATCTCACTGCCTGAAATCATATTGGTTAGACCGTCGCTATTCATGACCAGATAGTCTCCTGCTTCCAAGCTGACAATTCCAAAATCAGGTTGAATTTCGTCTTTTTGTCCGATAGATTGGGTGATGATATTCTTTTGTGGATGTGCTTCAGCTTCTTCAGGTGTCAATTGACCCGCCTTAAGCAATTCGTTAACCAAGGAATGATCACTTGTCAGTTGACGGTACTCTTCCCCTCGAATGAGACCGATTCTAGAATCTCCGATATGGGCATAAATTGCCTGATTTCCGATAACTGCAAGAGCTTCGAGGGTTGTCCCCATTCCCTTGTAGGCTTCATCTCGTCCTAGTTGATAAATCTTTTGATTTTCAACTTCTAGATGGTGGGCAAACCATTCGCGAACTTCATTAACGGTGTCGATCTGCGTATCAACCCAGGCAACACCTAGGTCCGTAACTGCCATCTCACTGGCAATATTTCCTGCGCGATGACCTCCCATCCCATCAGCCAAGATGATCATCGTGCGACCAGCACGATTGACAAAAAGATTGACATAGTCTTGATTATTTGTACGCTTCTGACCCACATCTGTTAATAATGAAATCTCCATTGTGTCAGTTCCTTCCTAATTGGATATCTTACGAAATTGGCTGATGAAGAATCCATCACTTCCGTATAATTCTGGAGTAATAAGGATACAGCCATCTTTTAGAATATCCTTGCATTCGTGATCTAGTTTAACCTGCTCAAACTCGGGATGACTTTCTAAAAATGCTTGAACCACTTTAAAGTTCTCTTCCGAGACAATAGTGCAGGTACTATAGGTTATTATACCACCTTTTCGTAGTGTTTGACAAACACTACCTAATATTTCCAGCTGAATTTCCTGTAATGACGCGAAATCTGCCGTTTCTTTATTGTATTTGATATCTGGTTTTCGACGCAATAGACCAATCCCTGAACAAGGAGCGTCTACTAAAATCTTATCAAATTGGTCCTTGCCAAAAAACTCATGCACCTTTCTGGCATCCAATTTTTGCGTTTGGACACGGTCTGCTACGCCTAAACGCTGAGCATTTTCTTGAATCAAAGTGAGTTTATGGTCGTAGAGATCTAGAGCCGTTACCTGACCTGTCGTCAGATAGGATGCCATATGAGCGGTCTTTCCACCAGGAGCTGCACAGGCATCCAAAACCTGCTCGTCGCCTTGTAGCTCTAGTGTCGGGGCGACTAGCTGACTTGACTCATCTTGGATAGTAATAAGTCCTTCTGAAAACAAGTCATGACTAGCAAAATGTCCCTGCTCCTTGACCAGACCAGAAGCTGATAGGGCAGAATCACTTGCTCCGAGCATTTTTTTGATTTCTTCTTTTCGACTCAAATCAGTCACTCGGATACTGGCTTTATTCCGTTGCAATAGACTTTCAAAAATAGCTTGAGCTCGCTCTTCACCATACTCTTCCTTGAGTTTCGAAATCAACCATACTGGTAGGGAGTAGGCAATGGAATCACGCTTGTTCTTACGCTTGATACTGGCAATATCTGGCAAACCTTCACGTAAGATACGGCGCAAAACTGCATTGACCAATTTTTCGCTACCCTTTTTGCGAAGTTTAGCCAGTTCCACCGCTTCATTGACCACTGCATGATCAGGAAGCTTATCCAAGTATTGGAGTTGGTAGACACTCATGAGAAGCAAAACATAGAGCCAGCTGTCTAGCTTGTCTCTATCCTCAATAAAGTGAGAAATGTACCACTCTAGTGTGAGTTTTCGAGCTACAGTTCCATAGACCAGCTCTGTCACCAAACCCTTATCTGCAACTGATAGTTGACTTCCCTTAAGGTGTTTATTTAGGGCGATATTGGAGTAAGCTTGTTGGATAAAGACATCCTCCAATACCTCTAGGGCTAAACTTCTAGCCGTTTCTACTTTAGTCACCAAATCGTTCTCCTACTGCCAAAGTTCGTCCCACACCGTTAAGGAAGGAAGCAATGTCCATCTTAGGTTTTCCTGCTGGTTGAACCTGTTTGAGAGATAGAGCCCCCTCTGCTGTTGCTACGATCAATTCTTTCTTGCCAATGGAGAGTATCTCACCCGGAGTCCCTTGACCTTTTACTGGCAGGGTTTCATAGATTTTGAAGCGTTCGCCCTTTAAAAAAGTATGAGCAACTGGCCATGGATTCATCCCACGGATTTGGTTAAAGAGTTGACGATTGGTCTTGTTCCAGTCCAACTTTTCTTCCTCAGGTTTGATATTTGGCGAAAATGTAACCTGGCTTGGGTCCTGTGGTTCTGGTTGAATCTCGCCAGCAATGTATGCAGGCAACGTATCCAAAAGCAGATCACGACCGACAATGGCCAATTTTTCAAACAAAGTTCCAACATTGTCCTCATCTGTAATTGGAATACTACGACGAGAAATCATATCTCCGGCATCCATTTCCTTGACCATTTCCATAATGGTTACTCCTGCCTCCTCATCACCCTGAATCAAGGCATAATGGATCGGAGCACCACCACGGTGTTTAGGAAGGAGGGAAGCATGAACATTGACAGCAAAATCCATGCTATCAAGGAGTTTACTTGGGAGAAATTGCCCAAAGGCGGCTGTTACAATCCCATCAGCGCCCAAGTTCATGATAGTTTCCATTTCTGGACTACTTGATAATTTTTCGGGTTGGTAGATAGGAAGCCCTGCTTCTTTAGCTGCTTGTTTCACTGGGGTTTGTTGGATAACTTTTTTTCGACCGACAGCACGGTCTGGCTGAGTTACAACTGCTAGAATCTCATAGCGATCGTCCGTCAAAAGCCCCTTCAAAACGGTTGCTGAAAAA
Source organism: Streptococcus infantis (assembly GCF_047460685.1). Taxonomy (GTDB): domain Bacteria; phylum Bacillota; class Bacilli; order Lactobacillales; family Streptococcaceae; genus Streptococcus; species Streptococcus infantis_AD. The sequence goes on from NZ_JASHFS010000001.1 coordinate 24,323, forward strand.
TCGGGAGTTCCCATAAAGATTAATTTTGTCATATCTTCTCCTTCTTATAAAAACTGTTGCGGTTCGTGGTCAATACTGAGACGAAGTTCGCTATTTTCCCGTTCTTGTGTCAAGGCCAAGACCTGGTTAAGGGTTGGACCAAGCTCATCTTCTAAACGGTATTTAATCAATATTTGGTAGTGATAGAGGTTATGAGTACGAGCGATAGGTTTTGGCGTTGGACCAAGAATTATACTAGCATCCGACAAACCTGACCGCAATATCTCCATGACTTCATAAGCACGTTTAAGAACCTCTTCTTCTTTCTTATGAGACAAGGTAATTCCAATTGTGAAATAATAAGGTGGATAACCCAACTGACGTCGGATGCCCATTTCATAGGCATAAAAGCCTTCATAGTCCTGATCCTTGGCGAAGCGAATGGCATAATGCTGAGGATTATAGGACTGAATCAAGACCTGACCTGACTTTTCAGCTCGACCTGCTCGTCCTGCTACCTGGGTCAAGAGTTGAAAGGTTCTCTCAGAAGAACGGAAGTCAGGCAGATTCAAGGCTGTATCCGCATTGAGAACACCAACCAAGGTCACATTTGGAAAATCCAAGCCCTTGGCAATCATCTGGGTTCCCATAAGAATCTCCGCTTCACCCTTGCCAAACTGCTCAAGTAAGGCTTGGTGACTACCCTTTTTGCGAGTTGTATCTACATCCATGCGCAGAATACGTGCCTCTGGAAAAAGTTCAGCTAGCTCATCGTAGGCCTTTTGAGTTCCTGTTCCATAGTAACGAATACTGCGACTCTGACAGTTTGGACAGACATGAGGAATTTCTTTCGAAAAGCCACAGTAATGGCAGTTCATAGTCTTAGTATCCATGTGGAGCGTCAAGGAAATATCACAATTAGGGCAGGTATCCACGGTCCCACATTCCCGGCACATGACAAAACTAGAATAGCCACGGCGGTTGAGCATGAGAACCACTTGCTCTTTCTTATCCAATCGATCTTGTATTGCCTCAATCAGTGGTGGTGTAAAGTTGGACGTTTCATTCTGCCCGATATAATCACGGAAGTCAATCAGTTGAACCTCAGGAATACTTGCTAAAGGATTGGCCCGTTGCGTCAGGCGTAGATGTTGATAAACACCCTTACCAGCACGCGCACGACTTTCTAAACTCGGCGTTGCAGAACCAAGGACTAATGCTGCTTGATTGTACTGTGCTCGTAAACCAGCCACATCCCTAGCATGATAACGCGGATTGCTGTCTTGCTTGTAGCTAGCCTCGTGCTCTTCATCGATAATGATAACACCTAGATTTTTCAAAGGTGCAAAAATAGCAGACCTGGCCCCAACCACTACCTGGGCTTCTCCACGCTCCACCTTGCGCCATTCATCGTACTTTTCACCATTTGACAAGCCAGAGTGGAGAATGGCGACTTTATCTCCAAATCGAGCAATAAAGCGCTCGGTCATTTGAGGTGTCAGAGAGATTTCCGGAACTAGAACAATCGCTGTTTTTCCCATATCCAAGGCCCCTTGGATAATCTGCAAGTAAACCTCTGTTTTCCCACTACCTGTGATTCCTTGAAGAAGAAAGGGAGGGTGTTTCTTCCCAATCGCTCCAACAACTGCCTCACAGGCTTCTTTTTGTTCTGGATTTAACTCTAAAGATTGGCTAGATTCAATACCTTCAAAATAAGCCGCTGAACGTTGCACTTCTTTTTGCACTATGGTGATAGCACCATGTTCCACAAAGAAATTAACTTGTTCGCGTGAGTAATGTTCTAACAAATCAGCCAAAGGAACTGTTTCAGGATGTACTAATAAGTATTCTCGCAGTTCCAATTTCTTCTTGGCACGATTTGAGATTTCTAGCTTTTCTAATTTATCAAGATGAATTTCAACCCAAGACTGCGTCTTAACCTTCTTCTGATCCACAGCCTGATACTCTAGTTTTAAAAGCCCTTTTCGAGTCAATCGCATCATCTCAGCTTGCTTTTCTAGGTCGAGAGATGAAAATGCTAGAGACTTCTGTGAACCGAATAAGCGTTCTCTATCTTCTTGACTTAAGCCTTCCAGAGGATAGAGGATCTTATCATAGCTAGAGTTCAAAAATCCAGGGAGCATAGCTTTTAGAATGGAAATTTTGTAGGAGAAGACTGATTTACGTAACTCCTCTGCTAGCCAGAGTTGTTCCTCTGTTAAAACTGGAGAAAAGTCCAGCACCTCAGCAATCTCTTTCAAGTCCTCGTCTACCACATCTGCATCAGATTGAGACTCCATTCCAAGAACAATACCCTGAATCAAGCGATTGGCCTTCCCAAAAGGTACATGAACTCGCATGCCAACTTCCAACATTCCCTCAAATTCCTCAGGAATTTTGTAGCTATAGGGCTGGTCTGTCTGCATCAAGGGAACATCCACAATGATTTTTGCAATAGCCATATCCTCACCCCCTTCTCTTCTTAAATCCTTTTAATTAATTGAGTATTCTTGCAATAGAAAAAATAAGATTGAGTCCCCCCAACCTTAAATTTTTTCACCTTCTTCTTTTTCTTTCGCGATTTGCTCTTTGATTTTCTTTTCTTCTTCTTCTTTCAATCGTCTTTCTTCTTCGATACGACGACGAACAGCTTCGCGTTTTCCTTCTGGATCTGGATGGATGGTTACATTCCCTGATTCAATTTCTTCCAAGGCACGAAGAGTAGATTTCTCAGATTTAAATTCTTGAGTTGGAGGTGCTCCAGCTTCTAATTCGTGAGCACGTTTTGCTTCCAAGATTACGAGTGAATATTTTGATGGTACCTTATCAAGCAAGGTATCGATAGAGGGTTTAAGCATCATTTGTTTGTACCTGTTTTCTATAGTTTATCGAATAGTCGGAGACTTTGGTAGCATATCCTGATAATGACCAATCACGCGGTCTACACGGAAATGTTCTGCTTCAATAACACGTTTAACACGCTCGGCCGCTAGAGGAACATGGTCATTTACAATAGCGTAGTCATACTCACGCATCAAAGCAATTTCTTCCTTAGCTTTTTCGATACGCTGAGCAATCACTTCTGCACTATCTGTACCTCGGCCTACGAGACGGTCTTGCAATTCTTCCAAATCTGGTGGTGTCAAAAAGATAAAGACAGCATCTGGAACTTTTTTCTTGACCTGAAGAGCTCCCTGTACTTCAATTTCAAGAAAGACATCGATTCCCTTATCAAGCGTTTCATTGACATAGGTCAGAGGAGTTCCGTAGTAGTTGCCTACATACTCTGCATACTCTAACATTTGCCCTTGACGGATCAATTCTTCAAATTCTTCCCGTGTACGGAAGAAATAATCAACACCATCTACTTCACCTGGACGTTGTGCCCGCGTTGTCATAGATACTGAATATTGAAATTGATTTTCAGAACTCTCAAAAATTTCTCGTCTAACCGTTCCTTTTCCAACTCCTGAAGGACCTGAAAAAACGATTAGTAAGCCTCGGTCTGCCATTATATCTCCTTTGGATAGTTTGTGAAATGACTTGAAAATTTCTGTAAGATTATGTATCTAAAGCCATTTCTGCTCGCTACAATCTTTCTATCTAGTGTAACAAAAAAGCAGTAATTTTTCAACTGCTCTTTCTTATTTATTTTGCATAATCAACTGCACGAAGTTCACGAATCACGGTTACCTTGATATTTCCTGGGTAATCGAGATTGTTTTCGATTTTCTCACGAACTTTATGAGCCAAGATTGTGACCTTGTCGTCCTTGATTTGACCTGGATTTACCATAATGCGGATTTCGCGACCTGCTTGAAGGGCAAAGCTATTTTGAACTCCTTCAAAGCTATTAGCAATTTCTTCAAGATCATGGAGACGTTTGATGTAGCTTTCGAGTGACTCACTACGAGCTCCTGGACGGGCAGCACTCAATGCATCCGCCGCAGCAACGATAACTGCGATTACACTTTCAGGTTCTACATCTCCGTGGTGACTAGCAATAGTATTGATCACAACTGGATGCTCCTTGTACTTGCGAGCCAATTCTGTACCAATCTCAACGTGGCTACCTTCTACTTCACGGTCAATGGCTTTACCAATATCGTGAAGGAATCCCGCACGACGAGCAAGGGTAGCATTTTCACCAAGTTCGCTGGCCATAATACCAGCCAACTTAGCAACTTCAATCGAATGACGCAAGACATTTTGTCCGTATGAAGTACGGAACTGCAAGCGACCCATGATCTTCATCAAGTCAGGGTGAAGGTTCGGTGCACCAATTTCATAGGCTGCTGCCTCACCATATTCACGAATCTTGTTATCAATCTCTTGACGATTTTTCTCAACCAACTCTTCGATACGAGCTGGGTGGATACGTCCATCCTTAAGCAAGGTTTCCATCGTCATACGGGCAATCTCGCGACGGATAGGATCAAAACCTGACAAGGTTACCACTTCTGGAGTGTCGTCAATGATAACATCAACCCCTGTCAAACTTTCAAAGGTACGAATATTACGCCCTTCACGACCAATGATACGACCTTTCATGGTATCATCAGGCAGATGAACTGTAGAGTTGGTAGACTCAGCTACATACTCACCAGCAATTCTCTGCATGGCTTGAGACAAGATATCCTTAGCCAATTTGTCTGAACGTTCCTTAACTTCTTGCTCAGCCTCACGAATGCGACTAGCAATTTCCTTAGTCAAGTTTTCCTCTGTCTGGGCCAAGATAATGTCTTTTGCTTCCGACTGAGTCAGAGTTCCAATACGCTCTAGTTCAGCTTGCTTTTGTTTCTCAATTTCTTCTAGTTGCTCTTCACGTACATCAAGGTTTTTTGCTCTATCAGAAATACTTTGTTCTTTTTGTTCAAGTGTTTTTTCTTTGTTCGTCAAATTGTCATCTTTACGATCAAGACTGCTAGCACGTTCGGTCAAACGACTTTCGATTTGCTTGAGTTCTTGACGTTCTGACTTAAATTCAGCGTCCACTTCTTCACGGTATTTTCTGGCTTCCTCTTTAGCCTCCAATAGTGCTTCTTTTTTAAGAGACTTGCTTTCGCTCTTAGCTTCATTGAGTAATAAATCCGCTTCGCGCTCTGCTTGTCCTCGTAAATTAGTTGCTTCTTGTTCAGCATTTAAAAGCATCAACTCCGCAGCCTCTTGTGATGATTTCATCTTGACTGAGATGCTGACATATCCAATGACTAAACCAATGATGACGGCAAAAACAACGATAACAATCGCCATAATTTCCATGTTTTTACCTCATTAAATTTGTTAATCCGAATGAATTACATTCTTATACATTTTACCATAAAAATTGATTTTTAACAAACCTTAATTTGAAGTTGTTTTGCTTATTTCGGCGATTAAAATCCTTATTTTCCCTAATAAACTAGGGTATTGTTACTAAGCAAATTTTTAAAGAATTTTTTTACACACAAATTAGAAAAAGCCTACCTTTCAGTAGACTTAGTAATGATCTTTGAAAGACAAGAAAGCCACGCTATCTCCATCCATCATATAAATCAAGCGATTTTCTGCGTCAATACGACGTGACCAAGCTCCTTGGTAATCATATTTGAATGGTTCTGGTTTACCAATTCCTGTAAATGGATCACGTTGAATATCCTTGATTAGTTTGTTGATTCTTTTTAGCGTTTTCTTGTCTTGAGTTTGCCAGTAGCAATAATCCTCCCAGGCATCTTCTGTAAACTTGAGTAGCATTCATCACTCCTCAATAACATGAACCTGCGTGCGTCCTGCACGAACTTGGGACATTCCTCGCAAGACCTTGTCAGAAAGTTCCTTATTCTGAGCAATCCTCAAAGTTTCTTGAATACTATCCCACTCGCTCTTTGATAGGACTACAATATCTTCATCTGGATTTTTATTGACTACTGCCAAAGGCTCAAACTCATCGTTTACCTTCTTCATGTAGTCTTTTAAATGATTTCGGAATGTTGAGTAAAGAACTGCTTCCATAACCATACCTCGTTTTACCTCTTTTCAACTATTATACACGAAAAGAAAAAAATTGTCAGGAACTTGTACAAGTTTTCCCGCTTCTATCTATTTATTCGAAAAAACTAAAAAAGCCTACCTTTCAGTAGACTTAGTTTGATTCGATTTTAATCGGCACTCGACCAAAATTTTGTTCTGCGATACTTGGATTTCCCAGTTGGTAAATCTGATCTGCCTTTTGGGTCATAGCATCCCAGGGTTCTTTGCCAATTCGGCTAACTAGATGAACTTTATCTTTCAAATCTTTAAGGTGTTGTCTACCTTTTTCGGTAAATCCAAAGACATGAATGGCTTCTGGCAAATCACTTTCTCTGACTTGCACCAAAATATAGGTCAAAAGGCGTCTGACACGCGCCTTGGTGTAGCGTTTGGTAGCCACTAACTCAACCAATTCCTCTACAGATTGGGCTGTTTTGATGGCTTCCTTAATGCGCACGGCCATTTCCTGATTGACCTGATAGATAGTGGTTAGGTCTGGATTGGACAAGATTTGATAGCGGAGCAAGGGAAAATAGTCTTCCCAGCTCACCTTACTGGCCTGCTCAAATATGGCAACAGAAGACATAAAGCGTTCTAAGAAATCTTTGTCCCTTTGGTGCTGACGGAGGGCTGTCGCCGAGGCGAAGTCCACATCCTGGTCCACAGAATGGTAACCAGCCCCCTGACGCTGAATCGGATGAAGTCTGATGTTTCGTCCTGCAACCGCCTTGGCATAAGCGAGAGCAAGGACATGATTAGGCGTATTGCCTGAAAAATCAAGACCTGCAAACTCCTTCCACATAGCTTGCGTTTTCTGAGGATAAGAGAGAGAATCAGGCAGATTTTCCACAAATTTCTCCATCTCAACTCCTTTCTCTGTGTATAAGTCAGCGATTTTCTGATAATCTCGAACTTCCTCTGTCCCAAAAACTAGACTATCAATGCCCAAGCGAGCCAAGATACCCACAGCTCCTTGACCGAAAAAATCTGCTGCTTGGACACTGACTAAAAAGGGCAATTCTACCACTAAGTCCGCCCCATTTTCCAGCGCCATCTGAGCCCGTGTCCACTTATCCACGATAGCAGGCTCCCCACGCTGTATGAAATTCCCAGACATGGCAACAATTTTCAGTCCCTCCGCCTGGTCCAGCAGGTATTTGTGGCCATTATGAAAAGGATTGAACTCCGCGATAATACCTGTAATGGTCATGATATTCTCCTACTTTTGTGCCACAAAAAACCAACGGGTGCTAGTTTCTGTAGGCTCCTTGTCTTCAAAGTCCGCAAAGAGTTTGAAGGATTTGAAACCAGCCTGTTCCAGCAAGATATCATAGGTCAAGACCTCGTAAGTTCGTTCCTCATGTACCTCATCATGACGGCTAAAGGAACCATCTGCCTCCTTGACAAAGAAGGTCAGTTCATGCACGATGGAGTGAGGAGCATCGTCCTCATAGGTATCCCAAAGCATGGCAAAGTCTTCGGCGTTTTCATGGTAGGAATAGCCTGGGAAGACCTCATCTGTCTGGTAAGTCGAATGCACATCAAAGATAAAGACCCCATCCTCATTGAGAGCATTATAGACTTCTTTAAAGACATCCCCTACTTCCACTTCATCCTGCATGTAACAGATTGAGTCCGAGTAACACGTGACAAAGTCGTATTGACCAGCCTTGGATAAATCCAGCATATTGCCTTCAATGAAATCAATCTTTTGCTTGGCTGAAGCCGCTCTCTTTTCGGCAATCTTCAACATATCCGCACTCAAATCAAGTCCAGTCACATCAAAACCCGCTTGAGAAAAGCGCACAGACTGGATCCCTGTCCCGCAAGCAAGCTCCAAGAGTTTCTTTCTGTCCTTGGTTTTAGGTAAATGACGCAGAGAAAAGTCCGTCCATTTGTCGTATAAACTATCATCCATAACCGCATCATAGACCGCCGCAAAAGTTTCATAAGTTGCCATAATCATGATACCAAGAGCCCCATGGTAAACACCACTAGCCCTTACCTTTCTAACAATTTTCTTCTAACATAAGCAAATAAAACCCAGTTGATTACAACTGAGTTCATCTTCTATGCTAAGGCTTCTGAAATGTCTACAGAATTTGCCTCATGCCATAGTTTTTCGAGGTTATAGTGGGCACGCATTTCTTCTGAGAAGATATGCACTACGACACTACCGAGGTCTAATAGGACCCAGCCTCCAGCTGCATCGCCTTCAACATGACTACCTTTAAAGCCAGCTTCAGCTACTTTTTCACGGATATTGTCAGCGATAGCATCCAACTGACGGCTATTCATAGAGCTAGTAATAACAAAATAGTCTGTCACACTGGTCAAATCTTGTACGTCAAGTGCGAGGATATCCTCCGCACGTTTCTCATCAGCCGCTTTCACGACTAGTTCTAGTAATTCTTTTTCGTTCATTTAGTCCTCTTTCTAGAAAATATATTTGTAATCTAGGACATCTGCAAAGCGCTCCTCCCAAATGTCCTCATAAAATTCATTTATCGTTTCAGCTGGAATGTCATCCCCATCAAACGTTGTGCAAGTTCCTTCTGGAATAATAAGCTTATAGCCATATTCAAAAGCAACCTTGACAGAGGTATCCACACAATATTCTGTCTGCATACCACATAAAACTAATTTTTTAATCCCCTGTTTATCCAAGTATTCTTTTAAACCAGTTTCTTTGAAAATACTATTATACTTCTTCTGAAAGACCTTTTCATCAGGTTTTCGATTTAAAAGCGCAGATAACTGCCAATCTTCTGATGTTTGGGCTTCAGGGTTCTCAATATGTTGAACATAGATAATTTCGATATTCTTACTTCTAGCTTGGTTTTGTAAATAAGAAATTTTTTCCAATAGACCTTTTGTCTGAAACCCCGTTTTCACTAAAATATTTTGTACATCAATAATGATAAAAGCCGTCTTCATTTAATCCTCTTTTAAATAGTGCACATAGGCGTTATAGGTTTCAAGGGTTTGGGGATAGATGGGGAATCCCTGATGAGCTAGATGCTCCACAGTGCGAGCTGTTTCGTAGGCCACTGCCTTATTGAGCGATAGCTCAGCAATCTCACGTGCAATATCTACTCCAGGAAAGGCACGATTATGCTCTATATAGTCTGCGACATAGATAACCTTATCAAGATCAGTCATCTGGTCAGCCCCGACTGTATGGATTTCAATAGCTCGTAGGATTTCAGCATTTTGTAAATCCAAATCTTCCTGAATCTTGTAAATGCCGACCATGCCATGCCAGACATTATTGCCCCAGTTTTTAAGATCAGAGTCAAGTTGATAACGATCTATCAAGTCTAAAAATTCTTGATCTGATAGCTTTTTAGCATAGTCATGAAGGAGACCTGCCAAACCAGCTTTCTCAACATCCACACCAAAGCGCTGAGCCAATTCTATGGCCGCACGCTCTACACCCAAACAATGGGTTAGACGTTTTTCAGGTAGGAGCTCTGCCATTTTTTCCAACAATTCTTCACGCGAACAGTTGATATAGTCTTGATATGCCATCAGTAAAGCCCTTCTTTCTCAATATAGTCTAGCACTGGTTTGGGTAGGAGAAAGTTGGGTGTGCGTCCTTGGGCGATGAAATCACGCACCATACTAGATGAAATATCCATGAGGGGCACATCCACCCAGATGACTGGATAAGAAGTCCCAGCCTTGTAGCGTGGTCGCTGAACTCCTACAAACTGAACGAGGTCGACCAGTTCATCAATTCTATACCATTTGGGTAAATAGTCTACCATGTCAGCACCGATGATAAAGTAATAATCGGTATCTGGATTCTTCTCTGTCAGAATCTTCATGGTGTCGTAGGTGTAGGAAATGCCCTTGCGCTCTAGCTCAATGGTTTCAATAGCTAAACCTTCAATTCCGTCAATTGCCAATTCAAGCATCTTGAGACGATGGTGCTCAGGGATGGTTTCCTTTTTGTCTACGTGAGGCGGTTGATACTCAGGCATGAGCAGAACTTGATCCAATCCCAACTGCTGGCGCACTTGGTCTGCCACGATAAGATGGGCATTGTGAACAGGGTTAAAATTTCCACCCAAGATACCGACTTGTTTGCGTTTTTTATCCTTTATTTCTGGCTCTAACTCCACTTTTGTAAAGGGAGTTAATAGTTCGATTGCCATAGGCTAATCTCCTTTAGTCTTCTGTAAAAACAGTTTTTTGGAGTATATTTTTAAATTTCTTTAACTTTTTTAGAAATCTTACGATTTTCTTTCTTGCTTGATTGCTTATACAAAATCAAGATACGACCGATTTTTTGGACTGTATCCACACCAATTTCTTCTTCCAAGATTTCAGCTACTTCGTGGATGTTTTCATCTGTGTTTTGCAAGAGAGTGACCTTGATCAATTCACGGGCATCAAGTGCCTGACGAACGCTGGTTTTGATTTGGTCGTTGAGTCCATTTTTCCCGATTTGGATGATAGGTTTGAGGGTGTGTGCCTGGCTGTTGAGGAAGGCACGTTGTTTCGATGTTAATGACATATTCTTAAATAAAGGAGTTTCTTTTTATACTTTTCTGAAGTGGTGACGGACGTCAGCAAAGTCCTTCGGACTTTCATGACTAAAATTTGAGCCTAAGGTCTCAAATTTTCCGCAGTTGGTACAATCACTTGTACCAACTAACACCACGCGAAAAGTATTCTTTATGGGGCTCGCCATGCTCGCCCAAATTTAGACAACTCTTTCCTTTCTGTGTTTAAATAATTGCTTTTCGTGTGACGACGGCAACGCCTTCTGGGGCCCAGACGGCGACTTTGGCGGTGCCTGTTACGCGGATCCAGCCTAGACCTGAGATGACTAGGTCTGTCTTCTCCTTAATGGTAAATACATGTTGGACTAGTTTTGGAAAGTCTTCTTTTTCCTTGCTATTTGGTGGTGTTAGAAGGGTTCCAAGGTGCTTGTCGTAGAAAGCACTAGCCCCTTCAAGCTTGGTACGATGAAGTTTGAGTTCATTGTCAAAGAAAGCTGTAAATCCTTGCTTTTCTCCTGCAATGAAGTCAAAGCGTCCCAAGCCACCTAAAAATAGGGTTTGCTCTGGATTGAGCTGGTAGGTTTTAGGTTTGATTTCCTTTTTAGGACTGACATACTTGAGATTTTTAGCCGTCAAGTAGTGAGCCATCTGGTGACGATGGATAATTCCAGGCGTATCGTAGATATAAGAACCATCATCGAGCGGAATCTCAATCTTGTCCAAGGTTGTTCCTGGGAAGCGTGAAGTTGTGATGACGTTCTGGTCACCCGTGATCTCCTGGATAATGGCATTGATAAGGGTTGATTTCCCGACATTGGTCACACCAACTACGTAAACATCACGTCCCTTACGGTAGTGCTCGATCTTGTCAATGACTTCCTTAATGGCATGCTTATTTTGCGCTGAAGTTAGGACGACATCGACTGGACGAAGACCCTCCTCATGGGCACGTTCCATGAGCCATTGGCTAATTTTACCAGGCTTAACAGACTTAGGAAGGATGTCTTTTTTATTTCCAACCAAGAGCACATCATTACCTGACACAAAGCGTGGCAATCCTGGGATAACAGAGCCATTGAAATCAAAGATATCAATCACATTGACCACCAAGGCATCGCTATCTCCAACCTCGTGCAAGAGTTTGAGGAAATCATCATCTGTCAACTGAACATCAGTGATTTCATTGTAGTGACGAAGACGGAAACAACGTTGGCAATAAACTTCTCCAGTTTCCAAACCTTTTTCAAGTGCTGACTGAGGTGTAAAACCTAAACCAGTCTTATCTTCCGTCTGAATGGTTGCTCCACAACCAATACAGAGAATTTCTTCCATAATTAGATTCCTTTTTTATAAGTGATAGGGCCGTACTTTTCAGCGATTTTTCTCATGACACGACGCTCACGCGCTCGGTTAATCTGAGTCTTAATAGAGTCGTGCTGGACCAAGGGTTTAACCAAAATCGAGCGAATGCCGGCTCGGTGGGCTGCTCGAATATCCGTCATCAGCTGGTCGCCTACCATGACCACTTGGTCTTTTTCATAGTGGAAATGTTTCATGGCACGGTTAATTCCTAAAGTAAAGGGCTTCAGTGCCCAATAAACATAGTCAATATCAAATTTTTCAACTGCTCGTTTGACACGTTTGGGTGTGTTATTGGATACTACAATGATACGAATCCCAGCATCTCGCAAATCATGCAACCATTGCTTCATCTCTACTGTTCCATCTGGATTATTCCAAGCAATCAGGGTATTGTCCAAATCAACCAAAACAGCCTTGATCCCCTGCTCCTGCAGGCTTTGGACTGTCAGATCATAAACTGCTTCCACAGCAAAATCTGGCATATAATTTTCAATCGCCATTCTGGCTCCTTTTCTTTCTATTTTTTAGTTTCTAGCAATTTTCTTTAGATACTGAGCCAAGATTGCCCATAAAATTAAACTAGCAATCAAAATATATATCCAGGCATTAGGCTCTTCTGTAAATGGCAGAGGGACATTCATTCCGAAAAATCCTGTAATGACTGCAAGAATGGCTAGCAAAACTGAGATAATGGTCAAGGTTGTCAAATTATCATTCAGATTGTTGTTTAGGATATTATTGTAAGATCCTGAGAGTTGTTGTAAAACCTGGGAAATCAAATCTGTCATGGACACCAACTGATGAGCTTCAATCATAGCATCGTCAAACTGCTCTCTTTCCACTTCGTTAAAGTTCCGATAAAGCGCATGTCCCTGGATATGCTCCAAGAGGAGGCGATTTTGTTTAGCCGCTGCCGTTAGATAAACCATACCAGTTTCCAAGTCAGAGAGGGCAAAGAGATTTTTTTTAGTGGTTGTTTGACGCAACAAGGCACTGATTTCATCCTTACTTTTATCCATCTGTTCAATGACAGGATAATAAGCATTGCTGATAAGCTCTAAACCGGCAAATAGAAACTTGTAGATTGAAATGATTTCATGATTTTCAAGATAGCCTAGCATCTGATCAATGACATAAGCATTCTTGTGATTGCTGATGGTAATCATTCGTTGTTTTTCCACGATAAAGGTCATAGGAATGGCTTCATAGTATTCCTTGTCCCTTTCTAAGTCAAGAACGTTGTAGATGAAGGTGACTGTCCCGTTTTCACGATTATAATCCATGTGGGCTCGTTCGTTTCTATCCAGCGCATATTCGATGGTTTCTTTATCCAATCCATAGATTTCTGATAGGTCTTCAAGATTTTTGATGATTTCCACATCTAGATTAATCCAGGTACAACCATTCCCTAACTGCTTATCTAAAAACATCGTTTCTCCTTTACCAAACTCTTTCTATTGTACCATAAATCAAGTAAAATTTCAGTTCTCTTCTTTTCTTGAAAAATTGCTAACCACAGTAATATTGCGGTTAGGAACAAAGTGAAGGGCTTGGTCGTCACTTCTCAGTTGAGTCGTTCGAATTCCGACACTAACTACTTTTCCTGATACAGTAATAGGCCCATTGGTCAAAATAACTTCATCTCCTACATCCAACTGACGTTCAAAGAGAATAAAGAAGCCGTTGATGACGTCTGATAGAAAACCTTGTGCCCCCATACCGATAGCCACCCCAGCAATTCCTGCACCTGCAAGCAAGCTAGAAACAGGTAACCCTAAGATAGACAAGATACAGTAAATCAAGAAGAAATAAAGGATATAGTTAAAAATATTTTCAAGCAAACGAGAGATAGTCTTTTGTCTACCAGCATCTCGATTTGAAAATTTAAGTGATGGTTTGACAATCTTTCGTACAGCAACATGGAGGAACTTTTTAGCTATATAAGATAGAAGGATAAGAAGTAGAAGAGAAATCACCTTGGTCAAGAGATTTTCTAAAACAGTTGTTAGATCTAATTTATCCAGATAACGTTGAAAAAATTCTTGCATATAAAACTCCTTTTCTATCCATTATACCATAAATCCTTCCCAGCCATCCTTTTCATAAATATTCATTTATTCTAATAAAATCTATGAGACACTTGCTTTTCAAGTATATTTATACTATAATCATAAACAATACACAAAAAGGAGACCTTTATGAAAAGAATTATTCGTGCTTGGAACAAAACAAATCTGATCAAACGGATCGGAATCGGAATGACCTTGGGGGCTATTCTAGGTCTACTCGTTCCTAATCTAACTGGCATCGGTTTATTGGGAGATTTATTTGTAGGAGGACTAAAGGCCATCGCCCCTATCCTGGTTTTTGCTTTAGTCGCTAACGCCCTTTCCCAACACCAGAAAGGTCAAGATAGCAATATGAAAAAAGTCATTTTCCTCTATTTGCTGGGGACCTTTGCTGCGGCTCTTATAGCAGTTTTGGCTAGCTTTCTCTTCCCTGTTCAGATGGTCTTGAGTAGCGCTAGCACAGAAGTTACTCCTCCAGACGGTATCGGACAAGTGCTCAGCAATCTTCTGCTAAAAATAGTAGATAATCCTGTCAATGCCATCATCGAAGCTAACTATATCGGAATTTTGTCTTGGGCTATCGTCTTTGGGATTGCCATGCGAGAAGCTAGCAAAAATAGCAAGGAGCTACTCAAAACAATGGCCAGTGTGACTTCAAAAATCGTCGAATGGATCATCAACCTTGCGCCCTTTGGTATCCTGGGCTTGGTCTTCAAAACCATCTCAGACCAAGGTATCGCTAGTTTAGCAAATTACGGAATCCTACTCGGACTTTTGATTGCTACTATGGTTTTCGTTGCCCTAGTGATCAATCCTCTGATAGCTTTTCTCTTTATCAAGAAAAATCCATATCCCTTGGTGTGGAAATGTTTGCGTATCAGCGGAGTCACAGCCTTTTTCACCCGAAGTTCCGCTGCTAATATCCCTGTTAATATGAAACTCTGTGAGGATCTAGGTCTTAATCCAGATACCTATTCTGTCTCTATCCCACTTGGATCAACTATCAATATGGCTGGAGCTGCTGTTACCATCAACATCTTAACCCTAGCTGCTGTCAATACCCTTGGAATCTCAGTTGATTTTGCAACAGCCTTTGTACTCAGTATCGTTGCAGCCATCTCTGCCTGCGGTGCTTCAGGAATTGCTGGAGGTTCTCTCCTACTTATCCCAGTTGCTTGCAGTCTCTTTGGGATTACCAATGATATCGCTATGCAGGTTGTGGGTGTCGGATTTGTCATCGGTGTTATCCAAGACTCTTGCGAAACAGCCCTCAACTCCTCAACAGATGTCCTCTTTACAGCAGTAGCTGAATTTTCCTCTGCTCGCAAAAAATAATCAAGGGCGGTGGGACAGAAATCGATAGACAAAGTCTCGATTTCGTAGTCCCAGCCCCGCGAGGATGATTAGGAGCTTTTTGGAGTCTAAAAGACGAACAAAAAGTTCAATCAGCTACCGCGTCAAAGTTTGATTGCTAATAAAAAGTGAGGTCGGGATCTTTTGTTCCAACCTCTTTGTCTGGTTTCTATCATTCATTTTAGGAAATGTCTCATGTCTATCACCCAACGTACTTTTAAACTCGTTCTGGCAACCTGTTTGGCCTGTGTTCTAGCCTACTTTCTGGATTTATCTTCAGCAGTGTCCGCTGGTATCATTGCTCTATTGAGCTTATCGGATACCCGTCGAAGCACCATTAAGCTAGCTCGTAATCGTTTATTTTCAACTCTTCTTGCTCTTTTCATTGGTGTCCTTTCCTTTCACCTGACTGGCTACCATATCTGGAGTTTCGGTCTCTATTTGGCCCTCTATGTTCCTCTTGCCTACAAATTCGGCTGGGAAATTGGGATTACCCCAAGTAGTGTCTTGGTCAGTCATCTCTTGGTTCAGAAGTCTACATCACCAGAACTTCTTGTGAATGAACTCCTCCTATTTCTTATTGGTACGGGATTTGCCTTGACTGTCAATCTCTATATGCCTTCTCGACAAGAAGAAATCCATCTCTATCATCTCAAGGTAGAAGAAAAACTCAAACACATTTTACAACGTTTTGAATATTATCTTGGAAAGGGCGATGGTCGTAACCGTGCCCAACTCGTTGAAGAACTGGATCAGCTTCTTGAAGAAGCTCTCAAACTGGTCTATCTTGATCACTCTGACCACCTCTTTCATCAGACCGACTATCATATCCACTATTTCGAAATGAGACAGAGACAGAGTCGCATTCTTCGTAATATGGCCCAGCAAATCAACACCTGTAATCTAGCCGCAAGCGAAAGCCTGATCCTTGCCCAGCTATTTGCTAAAATTGCGGATCAACTCAGTCAGACCAATCCTGCCAACGATTTATTAAAGGATATTGAAAGCTACCTGCAGGTATTTCGCAATCGTAGCCTCCCTAAAACAAGGGAAGAATTTGAAACACGCGCAACCTTGCTCCAACTCCTGCGCGAATTGGAAAACTTTATCCAACTGAAAGTTGACTTCTATCAACGCTATTCTGAAGAAAAAAGCAATCTATCATCATAAACAAAACACCTTTTGAACTGCGAAAACTTGCAATTCAAAAGGTGTTTTTCTGTCTCGAACCTAGCTAACTAGTTAATCTTACCGAGTAGCAAAATTTCTATGAACTCCTAATGATAGACTTATCTTTCCCTTAAGAAGTATAGATGGAATTTCTAAACTCATTTGATTCCTTGAGATATGCCTTGTATATAGCTTTTTTCAACGTCTGAACAGGAGTTTCAATAAATCGGTATTGTTTTTGGCTGATATTTCCTACTTTAATCTGAGCAAGTTCTTCTTTTACCGCTTCTTCCATCAATTGCTTCATTCTTTCAGGACTAGAAATCAGTTCTTGCTTACCTTTGTAGTCAATGGTAATCGGTTTTAACTTACTGATATTAGCAATCCGTTCATCCATTTGTTCCTTCTTAAATTGAGCATAGGTCTTACCAGCTAAGATCTTTTCAAAGATGTACTGGTCTGACAAAGGACGATTCTCTTTTTCTGCATCTTGCTTGTATTGATTAGAGACATAAGGAACGAAGCCTTCGTAGTAACCAAGACCTGCCATGAGTTCAAAGGCTTGTTTTCTAAAGCTGATATCGCCACTCATCCCCTTATCATTTTCGTTGACACCATAAATCGTATCAAACATATCAACGGTATAATAACCATTGGCATCTACTTTCCCTGTAGCCGTAAATCCTTTAATGATATAGCGATTTACCACGATGTGATTGTCAATCAAACTATGAACATCGCCTAGCTTGCTAGCATCTGCCTCGGTCAAGGCCTTGATTTCCTCACTCTGGTGAGTTGGTTTGACCGATGGATTTGGATAAGGAACAGGTGTTCTTGAACCACTTGTCGCACTTGGTAAGAGTTGCTTGAAGTAGACTGCCTTATCCGTTGCTGATAATCCTCGACTCGCCTCAGCTTCTAGATAATCTAAAGTATAGAGAACATCGAAACTACCGTGCATATATTCTTTCAAATCTGCGGCTGATTTAAAGCGCTCTGGTGTCTTGTTGTAGAAACTGTCTTTGTCACTCTCATCATAAACAAAGTTCAAGTTAAAGTAGCTATCCGTTTCAGGAGTGTAGGAGTTTTCAAAGATTCCACGTGCATAGAATTCTGCCCCTGTACCATCTCGTCGACCATAATTGTTAAAGAGAACTGTACGATCCAACAAGTGAGTCATTTCATGAGAATAGGTTGCTGACCCTCGATCGTCCAAAACCCTATCAATAAAGTAGCGAACACCAGCCCCATTAGCCTCAGCACCTACTGATTGAGGCGGAGAATACATGCCTAACGGAGACATGAAGTCCTTGACTCCCTTATCCGCCTCTGGACCAAACTCCTTGGACCAGGTTTCCTTGATGCCTACATTTTGCTTACTAGTATACTTTTTCATAGTATCCACAATCAAACGGTTGGTTACTAGTTTTGATTGATTGTCTTTTTTAGTGATTCTATAAAGCGTATCAACATAAGCAGCCTGACGCTCAGCTGTCAATTCAACCAAAGCCTTCACTTTTTCCAATTCAGCCTTATATTGAGCAGGATTGCTCTGAGCCAGTGAGGTATCCATATAAGTTCCGATATTTCCGTAAGAAACGGTTGCCATATTTGTAATGGCATAAACGCTTGGTTCCTTGATATTCACTAGTCCTAGAAGGGTAGCCATGTTATATTGTTTGCGATTATCAATCTGTTGAGGTTCTGCTCCATACTTGGCAGGATCAGAGGTCAACTTCGTGTAGAGACTTACATTTTCGTCTGTTTTTTCTTTAGATTGCTTCTCAACAACGATGGCTTTTGTAGCATCCTTCAACCAAGTATCGCCATCCATGTTTGTAAAGGTTGTTCGGTTATAGTCAAGGAAGTCTAATAGGCTTGACTTATCTGTTACTTTTCCAAAGTATGTTTCAAATGTTCGTGGACTATTGACCAGCTTCATCTCATCATAGCTCATTGAACCTAGAGATGTTAGCCATTCTAATGACGTCACCTTCTTGCCAAAAGAGCTTGGATTGTAGGCAAGAATATCACGGATGTTGGTTTTGCCAAAATCAATATTGTAGAAACGATTGATATAGGTTAAACCTAGGAGAATCTTTTCCTTATTAGCTTCTAAATCTGCCTGAACCTTGGCTCTGGTTTCTGCTGTGTTTCCGAGTACACTCAAGGTATGGGCTACAACTTTTTTAAGGTCTGTATCTAGGGTCTTTTTCGTTTCTTCAAGCGTATCTTTAATAGATAATCTCTCTAGATATTCTTTGCGAAGGACTTCTTTAACCTCTTCATCTGTAATAGTAGGATTAGTTTTTTTGAGTTCAATCTTCTTACTAATTACATCCCGTCCCAGAATATTTGGTCTGAGGGCATTTGTCACGTAAGGATTGGAAAGCAAATCTACAGCCTTCATTCCTTGGCTAGCCGGTCTTACATCAATGGCATTTTCCAACTCCGTATTCACTGGAAGAAGATGAGGTTTGTTTTCTTTACTTCCCACCAAGATGATCTTTGGCTTCATTGCTTTTGTCACAGTACTTGTTTCCGTGTGTGATAGCAATTCACCTGTTTGAGAATTTACTTCATAGACTCTGGTAGTGGTGGTCTCGCCAGGCTCGCCCTGGCTTTCTACTTTTTCAAAATCCTTATCAAGTGTTGGATCCTGACGACGTTCCTCCTTGATTGGAATTGGGGTCACAATAGTCTGGACATTTCCGACCTTCACTACCTTATCAATCGGAGCTGTTACTTCTTTTTGGTGTTCTCTTTCTGTAACCTGACCTGTCTGAGCATCTACTTGATAGGTGGTAGTCGTTTTTTCGCTTCCTTCCTTACCTGAAACAGCAACTTTTTCTGTTTGATAAGGAAGCGCAGGGTCCGCTTCATATATCGTTTTATTGGTGATAACCTTCATTTCCACACTTGGTTTGCTTCCAACTAGAATAATCTCATCTACCTTTTCCACCAAGGTTTTTGATGTACTAGACTCTGCAATCTGGCCACTTGTTTGATCTCTTGTATATCGGGTAGTGGTTTCTACTTGTCCATTGACACCATGTGTTTTCGTTTTTCTAGAACCGACCTCTTGACTGTCATCTGCTTGATAAATTATTTTGTAGGGGATTGTTTGGGTTTCAACTTTTGGTTGTGGTAAAGGCAGAGGCTCTTTTTTGGTCCCTACAAGGATGATTTCTGGAATCGGGGCTGTTGTTATTTCATTAGAGACCTGCTTGCGATTTTCCTTGCCATCTACACTCGTAACCTCGGTTAAAATAGTACGCTCGCCGGCTACTCCTACTCTGATGACACGGGTTTGACCCTTAAGCAAGTCTGGATCTTCCTGATGAATAGTGTCATAAGCAACGGATTCTGTCGTTACTTCAAGATCTGGCTTCTCCTCGACCAAGCTTGGAGAACCTTCACTTGGAATTGAGGTCGATTCTACCTTAGTGCCTACTGCGATGATTTCGGTAACTGGCGCCAAGGTTACAGTGTTGGATTTGACTTGGCGGTCTTCCTTGCCATCTACAGTCGTGACTTCCGTTAAAATAGTGCGCTCGCCTGCAACGCCTGCTCGGATAAGGCGGGTTTGACCCTTAAGCAAGTCTGGATCTTCATGATGTATTGTATCATAGGCAACGGATTCTGTCGTAACTTCAAGCTCTGGATTCTCTTGGACCAAGCTTGGAGAACATTCACTTGGGGTTGAGGTGGATTCTACCTTAGTACCTACTGCGATAATTTCGGTAACTGGTTCTAAGGTTACAGTGTTGGACTTGACTTGACGGACCTCCTTGCCATCGACAATCGTCACTTCCGTTAAAATCGTGCGCTCGCCTGCAACGCCTGCTCGGATAAGGCGGGTTTCACCCTTAAGCAAGTCCGGATCTTCCTGATGAATAGTATCATAAGCAACGTTTTCTGTCGCAACTTCAAGCTCTGGATTCTCTTGGACCAAGCTTGGTGTACCTTCACGTGGAGTTGAAGTGGATTCTACCTTAGTGCCTACTGCGATGATTTCGGTAACTGGTTCTAAGGTTACAGTGTTGGATTTGACTTGGCGAACTTCCTTGCCATCTACAGTCGTCACTTCCGTTAAAATAGTACGCTCACCTGCTACGCCTGCTCGGATGACACGGGTTTGGCCCTTAAGCAAGTCTGGATCGTCCTGATGAATAGTGTCATAGGCAATGACTTCTGTCGTAACTTCAAGCTCTGGCTTCACCTCTTCCAAACTTGGAGTACCTTCACTTGGAATTGAAGTGGATTCTACCTTAGTGCCTACTGCGATAATTTCGGAAATTGGCTCCAAAGTCACAGTATTGAATTTGACTTGACGGACCTCCTTACCATCTACAGTCGTGACTTCCGTTAAGATAGTGCGCTCGCCTGAGACTCCCGCTCGAAGGACGCGGTTTTGACCCTTAAGCAAGTCCGGATCATCCTGATGAATAGTATCGTAAGCAACGGTTTCTGTCGCAACTTCAAGCTCTGGCTTCACTTGGACCAAGCTTGGAGTACCTTCACTTGGAGTTGAGGTGGACTCTACCTTAGTGCCTACTGCTATGATTTCGGAAATTGGCTCCAAAGTCACAGTATTGGATTTGACTTGGCGGACTTCTTTGCCAGCCACAGTCGTCACTTCCGTTAAAATAGTACGCTCACCTGCTAGGCCTGATCGGATAAGGCGAGTTTCACCCTTAAGCAAGTCTGGATCGTCCTGATGAATAGTGTCATAGGCAATGGCTTCTGTCGTAACTTCAAGCTCCGGCTTCTCCTCGACCAAGCTCGGAGCACCTTCACTTGGAATTGAGGTGGATTCTACCTTAGTGCCTACTGCTATGATTTCGGTAACTGGTTCTAAGGTTACAGTATTGGATTTGACCTGGCGGACTTCCTTGCCATCTACAGTCGTCACTTCCGTTAAGATAGTACGCTCACCTGCTACACCTGCTTGAATGACACGGGTTTGACCCTTAAGCAAGTCTGGATCGTCCTGATAAACAGTGTCATAGACAATGGCTTCTGTCGTCACCTCTAACTCTGGCTTAACCTCGACCAAGCTTGAAGTACCTTCACTTGGAATTGAGGTGGATTCTACCTTAGTGCCTACTGCGATAATTTCGGTAACTGGCTCCACAGTTACAGTATTGGATTTGACCTGGCGGTCTTCCTTGCCATCGACTGTCGTCACTTCCGTTAAAATAGTACGCTCACCTGCAACGCCTGCTTGGATAAGGCGAGTTTGACCCTGAAGCAAGTCTGGATCTTCCTGATGAAGAGTGTCATAGGCAACTGCTTCTGTCGTAACTTCCAATTCTGGTTTATCTTCGACAAGACTTGGAGTACCTTCACTTGGAATTGAAGTGGACTCTACCTTAGTGCCTACTGCGATAATTTCGGTAACGGGCGCGGTTGTTATTTCATTAGAAACCAGTTTGCGAGTTTCCTTGCCATCGACAGTTGTCACCTCAGTTAAGATGGCACGCTCACCGGCTACTCCTGCTCTGATGACACGGGTTTCACCCTTAAGCAAGTCTGGATCGTCCTGATGAATAGTTTCATAGGCAACGGCTTCTGTCGTAACTTCCAATTCTGGTTTATCTTCAACAAGACTTGGTGCACCTTCACTTGGGATTGAGGTAGATTCTACCTTAGTGCCTACTGCTATGATTTCGGAAATTGGATCCAAAGTCACAGTATTGGATTTGACTTGGCGGTCTTCCTTGCCATCTACAGTCGTCACTTCTGTTAAGATAGTGCGCTCGCCTGCAACCCCTGCTCGGACAACACGAGTTCGGCCCATAAGCAAGTCTGGATCGTCCTGATGAATAGTATCATAAGCAACGGCTTCTGTCGTGACCTCTAGCTCTGGTTTCACCTCGACCAAGCTTGGTGTTCCCTCACTTGGGATTGAGGTGGATTCTACCTTAGTGCCTACTGCGATGATTTCGGTAACTGGTTCTAAGGTTACAGTGTTGGATTTGACTTGACGGGCTTCCTTGCCATCTACAGTCGTCACTTCCGTTAAGATCGTTCGCTTACCTGCGACGCCTACTCTGATGACATGAGTTTGACCCTTAAGCAAGTCTGGATCGTCCTGATGAATAGTATCATAAGGAACTACTTCTGTCGTCACTTCAAGTTCTGGCTTCACTTGGACCAAACTTGGAGCACCTTCGCTTGGAATTGAGATCGATTCTACCTTATCTGCTTGTGGAGAATGAGGTTTTGTATGTTCATTTCTAGAAACTTCTCCATTTCCCCTTACAAAATAATAACCTGTAAATTCATACCCCTCGATCCTTTCTGGTCTAGGCAAAAATTCTCCTGCAACTGTTTTGACAAGAGCTGGACGAAGCTCTACTAAGTTCTCCAAGGCAGAAACTGATAGTGCAGTACCACCTACAGCCAAAACTGTCACTAGAAAGAGAGAGGCTCCTTTTCTCTTTTTAATGAGAGTGAGCGAAACTAACAAGATACCTGTACCTAAGACAGGTAGGATAGCATTTGAAAACAAGCCAGTATCAGGTAACTTAATAGCAGACTTACGGTAGACGAAGTAATAATCCTTACCTTCCTCCACTTGGATAGCATTCTCTTCAAACCAACGTAGTTCAGCCTTCAAAGATTCAGGCAAGTCTTTATCTTCCACATAGTGTGACACTAGCTGAGGAATTCTTTCCTCTGCAAGCACGGCATTTCCACCTGTGCCTACAAAAAACAAACTCGTTCCCAATAAGACGGAACAAGTTCCTACTGCATACTTTCTCAAAGAAAAGCGTTGTTTTGCTTTAAAATGATGTTGTTTCATGATAAACTCCAATTTCGTATCTATTCCTTATCACAGTATATCAAAAATAGTAAACGTCTACAAAGGATTTGAATAACAAAATTGCTATATTTAGCTTCTTTATCCAATTTTTAAAGAAAAGTATCCTTATTCTTTGTAAACATTCACAGTAAGAACGTAATTTCCTCCCAGAAGTTCTTCTATTATCTGCTACTTAATAAACATCTAGTGAATGAAAGTAGGAGGCCGATGAAGCTTAAAGAGCCTAAATTTCTAGATTATACAAAGCAAAAACCACAAGTAAACTCAGTTTTACTGACTTCACTTGTGGTAGTTATGTTTTATCAAAATATTTACCGAATCCTAATAGAACTCAAAAGCCACATACCTATCTCTTTTTCACCGACATTAGGGAGATATCTCGCAAACTAAAGTAAGCAAGGACCAGCATGGCTACTGTGATAAAGAATTCTGTTGGTAGCTGAAAGATTTGTAGGATGGACAACATGAGCAAAATCACGAGGGAAACGAGACCAAAAACAAGAATTACAATATTAACTGTCCCCTTGATACTTTGAGGTGTCGCAAATATGTAGAGTAAGAGTAATAAAATCCCTATGATTAAATAGACCATTTTCTGCTCTTTCTAGCTCTTATTCAGCTGATTTTTTCTTTTTGTTTGCTTTCTCACGCTCTGCCTTGTTAAGGATTTGTTTACGCAAACGAATAGATTCAGGCGTTACTTCCATGTATTCATCGTCGTTCAAGAACTCAAGTGATTCTTCAAGAGTCAAGATACGAGGAGTCTTGATAACCGCTGTTTGGTCCTTAGTTGCTGAACGAACGTTGGTCATTTGTTTCGCTTTCGTAATATTAACAGTCAAGTCATTTTCACGAGAGTTTTCACCGATGATCATTCCTTCGTAAACCTCAGTACCTGGGTTGACAAAGATAGTACCACGTTCTTCGATAGACATGATTGAGTATGTTGTTGCCTTACCAGTATCGATAGAAACAAGGGCACCACGGTGACGTCCACCAATTTCACCTGGAATCAATGGCAAGTATTGGTCGAAGGTATGGTTCATGATCCCGTAACCACGAGTCATTGACAAGAACTCGGTTGAGTATCCAATCAAACCACGCGCAGGAACGAGGAAGACCAAACGAGTTTGACCATTACCAGTTGAGATCATGTCTAACATTTCACCTTTACGTTCGGAAAGGCTTTGGATTACAGATCCTTGGTATTCTTCTGGTGTATCGATTTGCACGCGCTCAAATGGCTCACATTTGACACCATCAATCTCTTTTACGATAACTTCTGGACGAGATACTTGAAGCTCATAGCCCTCACGACGCATGGTTTCAATCAGGATTGACAAGTGCAATTCCCCACGTCCTGATACAGTCCATTTATCTGGTGAATCAGTTGGGTCAACACGAAGAGAAACGTCTGTTTGCAATTCCGCCTGCAAGCGTTCTTCTACCTTACGAGAAGTGACCCATTTACCTTCCTTACCAGCAAATGGTGAGTTGTTGACCAAGAAGGTCATTTGAAGTGTTGGCTCATCGATGTGAAGAACTGGAAGAGCTTCAACTGCATCTGTTGGAGTAATGGTTTCTCCGACAAAGATATCTTCCATACCAGATACGGCAATCAAGTCACCAGCTTTGGCTTCTTGAATTTCACGACGTTCCAAACCAAAGAAACCAAAGAGTTTTGTAACACGGAAGTTCTTTGTTGTACCATCCAATTTAGAAAGGGTAACTTGGTCCCCAACCTTTACACTACCACGGAAGATACGTCCGATACCGATACGTCCTACGAAATCATTGTAGTCAAGAAGTGACACTTGGAATTGAAGAGGCTCATCAGAGTTATCAACCGGAGCTGGAATGTGATCGATAATGGTATCAAAGATTGGCGCCATTGTCTTTTCTTGATCCGCTGGATCATCTGACAATGAAGATGTTCCGTTGATCGCTGACGCATAAACCACTGGGAAGTCAAGCTGGTCATCATCCGCACCAAGCTCGATGAAAAGTTCCAAGACTTCATCCACTACTTCTGCTGGACGAGCTGATGGCTTATCAATTTTGTTAACCACAACGATAGGCACAAGGTCTTGTTCCAAGGCTTTTTTCAATACGAAACGAGTCTGTGGCATAGTTCCTTCGTAAGCATCTACGACCAAAACAACACCGTCAACCATTTTCATGATACGTTCAACTTCTCCACCGAAGTCCGCGTGTCCTGGTGTGTCCATGATGTTGATACGAGTTCCGTTGTAGGCAACTGCTGTATTTTTCGCAAGGATGGTGATTCCACGCTCTTTCTCAATATCGTTTGAGTCCATTGCACGCTCAGCTAACTCTGTACGCGCGTCAAGAGTTTCAGATTGTTTCAACAATTCGTCAACGAGGGTCGTTTTACCGTGGTCGACGTGGGCGATAATCGCGATATTACGGATATCTTCTCTTAATTTTGTCATGATTTCCTCTATTGTATTCAAAAATTTATTTTCTAACTGAACGATTATACCACAATTTTAAGCAAATGACTTAATTCAAGTAAGTGTAAATGTTTTCAAAAGATCATTATTCTTTATAAATTGAAATACAGTTGAAAAGGCATCTTAAAATAATGTACTAATGTTACGAAAACTAATACAGCTGATGGTTTTCCCATCGGACTTGGCTACTTTTTCTAGCTGGTCATTGACATAGTTGGTGCTATGACCGTTGGCATCTGTTTCTTTTGCCAAGCTACCTGTAGCGTCATAGGCATACTGAGTCACTCCACCTACACATTATCTTAAGTTAAACCTCACTATTTTGCTTACTATTTGAAAATGAAGTTGAGACCGCATCATCTCAACTTCACTTTGTAATTATTTTTTCTTAGTTCTCAAATCCCACTCCGCCTGTAATCTGGGTAATGAGGTCTAAATGTTCTTTGACGGTAACTTATTGCAGAATTTCAGTAATAGTGACTTCTATTTCTGACTTTAAATCATAAAATCCTATATGTACGCTATTCTTGTATATCCAAAACAGGTCTAAATTGGAATAATATTCTTATAGCTCAAATAATTCTTAAATTATTATCCGTCTTGAAGATTACACTCCTCAATGTATTCTAACCATGCATCAATATTAGGTAGAACTTCCCTTTGTTCCCATCCTGAATCAGCAAAGTCATGAATTATATGCACTAGAGTACTATCAACATCTTCAAAACAGGCGATATCATCATTATCACCTCTCCTTGCAAATGGATATAATGTTCGCTCAGGATATCTTGTTTGAAGACCTCTAAATCTCCTAACCGTTTCTTCATCGTTCATCAAGTACCAAACACCAAAATCAACGATACCTTTAGAAACTAAATCTTTTAATTGTTGTGGATAGGAAAAAAAAGAATGATTAAATGTAAATGGCATGAATTAATTCCTCCGTTCTAAGTCGTACGAACCGTATGGATTCAAGGTTCGAAAAGATGATTTTTGCTTACCAACACGTAACTGAACTGCTTCTCCCCAAGTTGAAGGTGTACCAGCAGGAGTTGTAAGTCTATCTATAAATTGTTCTGGAAGAGGATCCGTATATTGATGTACTCTAGCCGTAGCAGCAATCCCAGCTCCTCTAGCAGCTATAACCCTTGTATTATCAATAGTTGTTAACTTACCATCAGGCATATTCACAACATCAATTGCATCTCCTTTCCAACCATTAGATATCATACTAGATTGTATAGAATCGGCTCCATTAACAGAACTTTGACTAAACCTAATGTTGTAGGGATTAATTTGTGATATTTTATCTGATGGTGCTGGCAAGGCAAGTGGTTTACTAGTCGGCCCAGGCAATGCTAGTTGCTGAACAGGGGTTACATCTTTGCGTGGTCTCGTGATCGGTACATCCCCTGATTTCGGCTTCGTCGTCACCACATCAGCCTTAGGAGCCTTCTTAGGAGACACACTACCTGCTCCGTTGGTAAAGGTGTTAAAGGCAAAGTTCATAGCGACTGTTTGACCAGTAATCTTATTGCCTGTGGCCAAATCAATACCTGTATCAATCGCAGTCTCAACCGCAGATTCCACTCCAATCTTGGCAACTTGTCGAACTGCTTGATTGCCAATATTTTGGGTCACATTAGTTGCTAGACCAGCTCCTGCTCCCATCAATTGACCGCCAATAAGACCTGAGATAGCACCCGTTCCTGCTCCTTTGGCAATCGAACCAACCAATTCCCAACCACGTTGACCAGAACTATAGGCATCATATCCTGAGATGATTGCTCCAGAGGCTGCACCACCGATAGCCATCGCTACGGGGGCTCCAAGACCTCCAGTCGCTACGGTAAGAGCAATACCGACACCGATAGCTCCCGCAGTTACGGCAACCTTCTTCCAGTCGACATTTCTCACGAAATCAACGACTTGATTCTTGATCCGTTCGGCTGTTGTACAAACATGTTTTAAGGTATTCTGCAAGGCTGTTCCCCAGTTTCGGAGGAGATTCTTTCCTTCTCGGATGGTTGGGGAAGAGCTCAAGCCTGTTGCTAGGGCATAGGCAGACCGAACCACTTGTTGGCGCTTAGCTTCTATCTGTGCTGCCGCTTGCTGGTATTTCGTTTGTACATAGTCGCGGGCACTATTGTAGGTCGTTTGAACCTTATTCCACTGTCTGCCAATCCAATTCGATGCACGGTTAACCTGGGTGCTGACCCAGTTAACACCTCTATCAATCTGTCTACCAACCCAATTCGACGCTCGGTTAAATTGGGTGTTTGCCCAGCTGACTCCTCTACTAATTTGTCTACCAGCCCAATTAACGCCTCTACTAATTTGTCTGCCAGCCCAATTAAGACCTGACTTAACATAGTTCCAGCCTTTTTTGATACTGTTCCAGAAGTGCCCACTCGGGTCGGTATAGTTGACGGGGTTGTTCTGCACATAGCTGTAACGGTTCTGGCTGAGAGGGTCTGTTTCCTCACCTGGGTAGCTATCCTCGGTTAAGAAAGTACCTCCCTGACTATCATAATACCTTGCGCGTAAATAGTCAAGTCCAGTATCGTCACGGGCTTCGCCGTTATAGGCGAATGGATTCCCTGTTGTATCTGTGCTTGTCTTTCTTGCTCCATAGAGGTTATAGCGACTGGATGCGACGGCTTGTCCATCCTTGGTCAAACCTGTCACAGAGCCTGATTGGTTGGTCAAATAGTTGTAGCTGTCACCTGTTTGGTTGTTGAGGTAGCTAGCTCGACCTTTGCCATAACTATAGGTCTCACGAGTCTTGCCATCATGGTCATAGGTTTCAAGGACTTCTGTATGTTCACGATTGACATCGTTGACATAGTTGCGTTCCTCGTAGTAGTTGTAGGTATCCTCTCGTGTGGTATAAGGGATGAGGACATCCTGAACCTGACTGGCATAGGTTACTTCTCCCTGTCCAGGTAAGTTTCCGAGCTCTGGTGGGGTGACCACAATCCCTTCCTTACTTGCTCGATCCTTAGCCACTTTCTGGTGATAGGCTCTCGACACATTGTCAAAGATGCTGTGCCAGATGCTTCCTACTGTCTGTGGTAGGGTGGATAGGGCTTGGAGGACATTCTGACTAAAGCCATACCAGAAGAGGGAGTTTTCTTCCCCACTTGGGGCTGTGTATGGCGACTTACGACCTGACTTGCTTTCCTTTGGCTTGCGTTGGAAGAGTTGATAAGTGTTCTTGCCTTCCTTACGACTAGCAGTGAAGACACGATTATCATCTCCGTCGTAAAGTGCAGCCATGAGAAGATCCTTCTTGTCCTTGATCGCAAGCAAGCGGTTCTCTGTGTCGTAGATATAGTCTAGCTTCTCTGAGTTTTTCTCAGAAGCGATGCGATTGCCATTCTTGTCGTAGGTATAGGTGATGGTACCATCTGGCCCTTCCAGTTTGTTCAAGCGGTTATGATCATCGTAGGTAAAGTGTGTCTGGCTCTCCTTACCATCGACTGTCTCGGTGCTGGTTAGTTTATTGCCGGCTAAGTCATAGGTGTAGAGGACTTGACCATCTTGCTCTTCAGAGTGTGAACATAAAACTCTCGAAGAAATCCATCCTCGAGAGTTTTATATATATTTCTAATGCATCTGAATTAATTATTAATACTACTCATCTATTCTTTTTAGTAGAAATTCTATAAAATCCTTAGCATAGTATTCTCCATCCCTAAAAACTGGTAACTCATTAGTCAGACCGTCCTGATTTTGAAAATAAAACATACCATCTTCACCCTCACAAATAACTAATTGTTCAGAGTTACTAAATCCTTGCTTTCTATTCAGTTCGTTTATGTAAACAATATCGCCTCCCACAACCGTATCAAAATCTAATCCATAGATACTGAATATTTCTTCTCCATAAATTTCTCCACCCATGTAGTTTTTAAGCCACCATTTATAAGTTTCAGGAAAAATAAAATTTAATCTTTCCTGAGCTTTTGTAATCCATTCATCAGAAATCCCCTCTCCAAATGGTGCAAATTCTACACCCTCGGTAGAAGCAATCTTCTTTTTCAATTCATCAATCATTTTTCACCTCATTTATTTAATAAAATCGTTAGCCCTATTTTCCCAATAATTTTCTCTCCACAACTTAAATTCACTGCGATTAATCCCTGAAGAGATTGTATTAGGATTAATATGAATTATTTTTGAATTACTCTTATGGAATGTATACGTAGTCTCTGCAATTGAACTAGTTTGTCTCTGTGTAGTATGATGCAATTCAATTGACTTTCCATCGGGACCTATAGGCGCTCTCCCGCTAGCCATACGTTCCACATTAGTTCCAGTAACAGTAACACCTTTATCTTTCCACGAACTCACAATATTAGGATCTATCAAATCATCTCGTTGGTATACCTTATTTCCTTTAAACTCCACTTCAGCTTTCCAATATTTTCTATTTTGGCTGTAATCCAGTTTAGGTTTAGTAGAACTTCCTGATTTCTGCTTGCTGGTATTGACATCAGCCTTAGGAGCTTGAACTGTTTCACTACTACTCCACTGCTGACCATTACCAGTCGGAATACTAGAATTATACTTAGCGACTTGTCTACCGGCAATCGCAGCTGCCACATCTTGAATCGGCGCAATCCACGGTACATATGGAGCGACAGCTTTCTCTAAATCACTCGCTGGTGTCCCATCTATCCGATTCCCTGTCTCAGCTATATGCTTGTATAAGTTAGTATAGTGATACTTATTCATCTCAGCTACTTTTTGAGCTACCCTAGCATCTTCAATAGCCTTTAATTCTTCATAACGAGAGATGATGTATCTATTTCTAGGTGACCCCTGTGGATTAAAGTAACCTGTGCCTTGATAAGTATTATAGTTTCCTAGAACATTACCGTATTTATTTTTCAGTTCACTAAGAGAACTTGAATCAATATTAGCTTTTTCAGAGACTGTTAGTCCATATCTTGCCGCATCTTCATACTTTCTAAAGTCTGCGACAGATGGAACTTTAATTTCTCCCTTATCGGAGGCACCGGTTGTTTTTGGATTACATACATGCTTCAAGGTATTCTGTAAAGCGGTTCCCCAGTTACGAAGTAAATTTAATCCTTCCCGGATGGTTGGCGATGACTTGATGCCTGTTGCTAAACCATATTCATAACGAATCTGTTGGCGACGACGCTGTTCTGCTTGGGCTCTTGCGCGCGCTGCCTGTTGTTGGGCATATGCATAAGAACTTTGTCCTCCGTAACTTCCACCTTGATATGTTGCCACATTGGGACCAAAAGCTTGATAATAACTTGCTGGTGCTCGGAAATTTCGATCGGTTCGAATACGACGATCTGTGTATTCATGTAATGACACTGCACGGCCTAAAGAATCTTCTTCAACAATACTCCGTTGGTAGAAACGTTGTAGGCGCGTATTGATACTACGAGGGCGACTTGGTTCGCCTTCACCACCCATCCAGACCATTCTATGCCCACTCGGGTCGGTATAGTTGACGGGGTTGTTCTGCACATAGCTGTATCGGTTCTGGCTGAGAGGATCCGTCACCTCACCTGGATAACTATCCTCGGTTAAGAAAGTACCTCCCTGACTATCATAATACCTTGCTCGTAAATAGTCAAGTCCAGTGTCGTCACGAGATTCGCCATTATAGGCGAATGGATTCCCTGTCGTATCTGTGCTTGTCTTTCTTGCCCCATAGAGGTTATAGCTACTTGATGCGACGGCTTGTCCATCCTTGGTCAAGCCTGTCACAGAGCCTGACTGGTTGGTCAAGTAGTTGTAACTGTCACCTGTTTGGTTGTTGAGGTAGCTAGCTCGACCTTTACCATAACTATAGGTCTCTCGCGCCTTGCCATCATGATCATAGGTTTCAAGGACTTCTGTATGTTCACGATTGATATCGTTGACATAGTTGCGTTCCTCGTAGTAGTTGTAGGTATCCTCTCGTGTGGTATAAGGGATCAGAACATCCTGAACCTGACTGGCATAGGTTACTTCTCCCTGACCCGGTAAGTTCCCAAGTTCTGGTGGGTTGACCATGATCCCTTCCTTACTTGCTCGATCCTTAGCCACTTTCTGGTGATAGGCTCTCGACACATCGTCAAAGATACTGTGCCAGATGCTTCCTACTGTCTGTGGTAGGGTGGATAGGGCTTGGAGGACATTCTGACTAAAGCCATACCAGAAGAGAGAGTTTTCTTCCCCACTTGGGGCTGTGTATGGCGACTTACGACCTGACTTGGTATCCTTTGGCTTGCGTTGGAAGAGTTGATAAGTGTTCTTGCCTTCCTTGCGACTAGCAGTGAAGACACGATTATCATCTCCGTCGTAAAGTGCAGCCATGAGAAGGCCCTTCTTGTCCTTGATCGCAAGCAAGCGGTTCTCGGTGTCGTAGATGTAGTCTAGCTTCTCTGAATTCTTCTCAGAAGCGATGCGATTGCCATTCTTGTCGTAGGTATAGGTGATGGTACCATCTGGCCCTTCCAGTTTGGTCAAGCGGTTATGGTCATCGTAGGTAAAGCGTGTCTGGCTCTCCTTGCCATCAACTGTCTCGGTGCTGGTTAGTTTATTGCCGGCTAAGTCATAGGTGTAAGAGAGTTTAGAGAGTTCCTTACCAGATGCATCCGATACGGTCATGTTTTCCACTTGACCCAGAGTATCGTAGGTATAGGTATGGACTAGGGTTTCGCCATCCTGCTTGATGGTTTCCTTGGCAATGTAGCCACCATCATCATACTCATAGCCGTAGCTGGAGATGAGCTTGTCTTGCTTGTCCATGTGACGGAGTTCGGTGAGACGGTGAGCCTTGTCATAGGTCAAGAAGCTCTTAGTCCCATCTCCTCGGTCAACCTCCGTCAGATCTCCTGCTGTGTTATAGCTATAGCTGGTCTTTTGTCCCTTAACATCTGTCACGGAAGTGAGACGATCCAGTTCATCATAAGTGTAAGAGACTGTACTGCCATCTGGGTAAATCATCTTCGAGATATTGCCATAGGCATCATACTCGTACTGAATCAGGCTACCATCTCCCTGACGAACACCCGTGATCTCGCCTTCTTCGTTGGTCGCGTACTGACTAGTTCCTGTCAGGTCACTCATAGACACCCGACGACCATCCGCATCATAGGTATAGAGGACTTGACCATCTTGCTTTTCAGAGTACTCCACCTTGAGCAGTTGATCCAGCTTGTTGTAGTCATAGCTGATGGTTTTCCCATCGGACTTGATTACTTTTTCGAGCTGGTTATTGACATTGTAGGTATAGGTCTCCTTATCTCCAAGACTGGTCATGCGCTCCACTAGATTGGAAAGCTGGTCATAGCTGTAGCTTGTGACCTTGCCATTTCCATTCGTAACCGAAGTGACATTGCCCACACTGTCGTAGGTATAGCTAGAGGTAGAAGCCTTCTCTCCACTTCCTTGTGTCGCTGTAAGCAACTGATCCTTTAGGTCGTAGGTGTAGGTCTTGACACGCTTGCTTCCGGATGTGACACTGGTGAGGTTGCCATTGGCATCATAGGTCATACTTGCGACGCCACCAGCTTCATCTGTGATCTTCGTGAGATGGTTATCATGGTCATAGCCATACTTAGTCCACTGGCCTGCCGTATCGCTTTCTGAGGTGAGGCGATTGAGGCTATCATAGGTCCGCTTGGTTACTTGACCGAGAGGATTCGTCTCCTCAAGGAGATTGCCATTCGGATCATAGGTATAGGTCGTTTCGCGCTTACCATTGATAGTTCGTTTGGTCACCTGACCGACTGGGTCATAGCTTGACTCCACTGTTCGACCAGTTGGCGTTTTGATCGTTTTTAGTTGATCGAGGGTCGTATAGTCAAAGGTGGTTGTAGCACCGGACGGTTTGGTCAGTTTGGCTAGATTCCCCGCTTCATCGTAGCTATACTTGGTTTCAAGGTCAAGGGCGTTCTTAGCCGTTAAGAGACGGCCAACCTTGTCATAGCTATAGTGATTGCTTCGATCGGATTGGTCTGTCTCTTGCACTAAGTTTCCAGACACATCATAACTATAGGTTTTTGATAACCCCTGTGGACCTGTTTGCTTGGTGAGACGTCCCAAGGCGTCATAGGCGTAGGTATAAGCCGCCTCATTTGGCTAAGTAAAATCTCCTGAAGAAATTCTTCAAGAGATTTATTAATGTTAATTAATACATTGTCTATTAATCCACATAAATACACATGCCTTCTAATAATTCCTTAGCTTCCTTAAATCCCTCTAATCCATATTTAGATAAGATTTCTACATCATCAGTCAGTTTAATATTTTGTTGTGGATTAGACACTTTTTCTTTGAATAATTTTACAACTAAATTCAACTCCGCTTTATTCATACCATAGTAATTTTTCCAATGCTCTAAACCAATTTCAAAAGAAGAGAGTTGAGGAATCAAAATATCCCCACCGTTAGAGAATATATCCTTCCAACTATCATTAGATTCTAACTCATTCCCGTTATTCCAGAAACAAGCTGTAATAATGGGGAGAATCTCTCCATTCCTTTCATCCAATAGATATTGCAAGGTCTCTTCCTCCGCCAATCGAAAATTTTGAACTGGACAATTTTCAAAATAGTATGTATAAGGAATAAAATGGCTTAAACGTTCACTATTATCAGAACGAATAGCACATACACAAACATCATTTTGAAACGTAACAGTTCCTCGACTGCCAAAACCATCCTGAACGGAATAACTAGTACCGTCCCAAGAGTGCTCAAAAGATAGTTCTGGAAATTTTGCGGACATAACTGCGCAAGAAATACTTGCTAAATAACATCCTTCATATAAAGTCTTTACATTTAAAGCATAAGACATCTCAATCACCTCCTGAATAATAATCAGATTTCATTCGATTCTCATATCTAGAAAGAACCTGTGCATTAGCATAACTATTAGAACCGCCTTTTGTTCTAGGAATAATATGATCTATTTGCCACTCGTTGGGATTAGGTGTAACACCTTTTTGACTTTTTTGAGGTCTATATAAAATTTCTCCAGATAAATCTGAGCGAACTACTCCACCATTTCTTACCATATTCTCTTTTATAATAGCTTCTTTTTGAGTAGCAGTAAATTTCTTACCAACGCCAACATAATTAGAATCTTGCAAATATGAGTAGGGGCTAGTAGCCGGTATCGTATCTCCTGAAGGCTTTACATAAAAATCCGGTTTAGCTGTAGTTTTAGGCGCTGGTAAAGCTAACACAGGATCTGGTGCCGGCAAGGCAAGTGGTTTACTAGTCGGCCCAGGCAATGCTAGTTGCTGTACAGGGGTTACATCCTTGCGTGGTCTCGTGACTGGTACATCCCCTGATTTCGGCTTCGTCGTCGCCACATCAGCTTTAGGAGCTCGAACTGTTCGGCTACTTACACCTTCTGTCACTGCGTTAAGGAAAAGGCTTGTACCAATGCTGGTTGGAGTGATCTGACCTCCTTGAGCCGCATCACTAATCGTGTCAATCACGGTTTCACCTACCGTATCAACCCCGTGACGCACCAGACCATTTGTCACACTTGAACTAGCTGCTCCGAGACCAGCCGTCAGACCTCCTGTAAAGGCTCCAGTGACCGCGCCTCCCTTGATACCTTCCCATGTATCTTTGAGGATAGTCTTACCATCTTTTCCTGATAAAGCACCTGAAACAAGGGCTTGGGTTCCTCCACCCGCTGCACCTGCTATGACTCCGACACCAACACCTGTCGCGACAGCCGCACCAAAACCAGTCAAGCCGACACTTCCGACTAATCCGGCTACCACAGGAGCCGCTGCTCCTGCAGTGGCTACAGACACAGCTACTGCTGCTACAGTCGCAGCTGCCACGATGGCAACCTTCTTCCAGTCGACATTTTTCACGAAATCAACGACTTGATTCTTGATCCGTTCGGCTGTTGTACAGACATGTTTCAAGGTATTCTGCAAGGCTGTTCCCCAGTTTCGGAGGAGATTCATACCTTCTCGGATGGTTGGGGAAGAGCTCAAGCCTGTTGCCAAGGCATAGGCAGACCGAACAACTTGTTGGCGCTTGGCTTCCATCTGAGCTACTGTTTGCTGGTATTTCTGTTGTACATAGTCACTGGCACTATTGTAGGCCGTTTGAACCTTATTCCACTGTCTGCCAACCCAATTCGATGCGCGATTATATTGAGTACTGATCCAGTTGGTTGCGTGGTTGAAAGCACTCTTGGTCGCATTCCAAGCCTTGGAGGCGAAACTCTTCACACCATTCCAGGTGTTTGAGGCCACTCTTTTCACAGTATTCCAAGTATTAGATGCAACCTTTTTCACACCGTTCCATGCATTAGAGGCTGTCTTTTTAACATAGTTCCAGCCTTTTTTGATACTGTTCCAGAAGTGCCCACTTGGGTCTGTATAGTTGACGGGGTTATTCTGCACATAACTGTAACGGTTCTGGCTGAGGGGATCTGTGTCCTCCCCTGGGTAGCTATCCTCGGTTAAGAAAGTACCTCCCTGACTATCATAATATCTTGCTCGTAAATAGTCAAGTCCAGTATCGTCGCGAGCTTCGCCGTTATAGGCGAATGGATTCCCTGTCGTGTCTGTGCTTGTCTTTCTTGCCCCATAGAGGTTATAGCTGCTTGATGCGACGGCTTGTCCATCCTTGGTCAAGCCTGTCACAGAGCCTGACTGGTTAGTCAAGTAGTTGTAGCTGTCACCTGTTTGGTTGTTGAGGTAGCTAGCTCGACCCTGACCATAGCTATAGGTCTCACGAGCCTTGCCATCATGATCATAGGTTTCGAGGACTTCTGTATGTTCACGATTGACATCGTTGACATAGTTGCGTTCCTCGTAGTAGTTGTAGGTATCCTCTCGTGTGGTGTAAGGGATCAGGACATCCTGAACCTGACTGGCATAGGTCACTTCTCCCTGACCCGGTAAGTTACCGAGTTCTGGTGGGGTGACCACAATCCCTTCCTTAGTTGCTCGATCCTTAGCCACTTTCTGGTGATAGGCTCTCGACACATCGTCAAAGATGCTGTGCCAGATGCTTCCTATCGTTTGCGGTAGAGCAGACAGGGCTTGGAGGACATTCTGACTAAATCCATACCAGAAGAGGGAGTTTTCTTCCCCACTTGGGGCTGTATATGGCGACTTACGACCTGACTTGGTATCCTTTGGCTTACGTTGGAAGAGT
Source organism: Streptococcus infantis (assembly GCF_047460685.1). Taxonomy (GTDB): domain Bacteria; phylum Bacillota; class Bacilli; order Lactobacillales; family Streptococcaceae; genus Streptococcus; species Streptococcus infantis_AD. The sequence continues at coordinate 61,254 of NZ_JASHFS010000001.1, forward strand.
TGATAGGTGTTCTTGCCTTCCTTGCGACTAGCAGTGAAGACACGATTGTCATCCCCATCGTATAGCGCAGCCATGAGTAGACCCTTCTTGTCCTTGATCGCAAGCAAGCGATTCTCTGTGTCGTAGATATAGTCTAGCTTCTCTGAGTTTTTCTCAGAAGCGATGCGATTGCCATTCTTGTCGTAGGTATAGGTGATGGTACCATCTGGACTTTCTAGTTTGGTCAAGCGGTTATGGTCATCGTAGGTAAAGCGTGTCTGGCTCTCCTTACCATCGACTGTCTCGGTGCTGGTCAGTTTATTACCGGCTAGATCATAGGTGTAAGAGAGCTTGGAGAGTTCCTTACCAGATGCATCCGATACGGTCATGTTTTCCACTTGACCCAGAGTATCATAGGTGTAGGTATGGACTAGGGTTTCGCCATCCTGCTTGATGGTTTCCTTGGCAATGTAGCCACCATCATCATACTCATAGCCGTAGCTGGAGATGAGTTTGTCCTGCTTGTCCATGTGGCGGAGTTCAGTGAGACGGTGAGCCTTGTCATAGGTCAAGAAGCTCTTAGTCCCATCTCCTCGGTCAACCTCTGTCAGATCTCCTGCTGTGTTATAGCTATAGCTGGTCTTTTGTCCCTTGACATCTGTCACGGAAGTGAGACGATCCAGTTCATCGTAAGTATAAGAGACTGTACTACCATCTGGGTAAATCATCTTCGAGATATTGCCATAAGCATCATACTCGTACTGAATCAGGCTACCATCTCCCTGACGAACACCCGTGATCTCGCCTTCTTCGTTGGTCGCGTACTGACTAGTTCCTGTCAGGTCACTCATAGACACCCGACGACCATCCGCATCATAGGTATAGAGGACTTGACCCTCTTGTTTTTCAGAGTACTCCACCTTGAGCAGTTGATCCAGCTTGTTGTAGTCATAGCTAATGGTTTTCCCATCGGACTTGGTTACTTTTTCGAGCTGGTTATTGACATTGTAGGTATAGGTCTCCTTATCTCCAAGACTGGTCATGCGCTCCACTAGATTGGAAAGTTGGTCATAGCTGTAGCTTGTGACCTTGCCATTGCCATTCGTAACCGAAGTGACATTGCCCACACTGTCGTAGGTATAGCTAGAGGTAGAAGCCTTCTCTCCACTTCCTTGTGTCGCTGTAAGCAACTGATCCTTTAGGTCGTAGGTGTAGGTCTTGACACGCTTGCTTCCGGATGTGACACTGGTGAGGTTGCCATTGGCATCATAGGTCATGCTTGCGACGCCACCAGCTTCATCTGTGATCTTCGTGAGATGATTATCGTGGTCATAGCTATACTTAGTCCACTGGTCTGCCCCATCGCTTTCTGAGGTGAGGCGATTGAGGCTATCATAGGTCCGCTTGGTTACTTGACCGAGAGGATTCGTTTCCTCAAGGAGATTGCCATTCGGGTCATAGGTATAGGTCGTTTCGCGCTTGCCATTGATGGTTCGTTTGGTCACCTGACCGACTGGGTCATAGCTTGATTCCACTGTTCGACCAGTTGGCGTTTTGATCGTTTTTAGTTGATCGAGGGTCGTATAGTCAAAGGTGGTTGTAGCACCTGACGGCTTGGTCAGTTTGGCTAGATTCCCCGCTTCATCGTAGCTATACTTAGTTTCAAGGTCAAGGGCGTTCTTAGCCGTTAAGAGACGGCCAACCTTGTCATAGCTATAGTGATTGCTTCGATCGGATTGGTCTGTCTCTTGCACCAAGTTTCCAGACACATCATAGCTATAGGTTTTCGATAGTCCCTGTGGACCTGTTTGCTTGGCGAGACGTCCCAAGGCATCATAGGCGTAGGTGTAAGCTGCCTCATTTGGTAAGGTGCGTTTGGTCACACGACCATAAAGGTCATTGACATAGTTGGTACTATGACCGTTGGCATCTGTTTCTTTTGCCAAGCTACCTGTAGTATCATAGGCATACTGAGTCTCTCCACCTGTTGGACGTTTCTTGCTGCTGACACGGTTCATACTGTCATAGCTATAAGTCGTTGTATGACCTTCGCCGCTTGTTTCACTCAAACGATTCCCCAAAGCATCATAGCTGAAGCTTTGCTTGCTTCCTGTCGGAGCTACTGTTTCGATGATTCGTCCTAATGGGTCATACTTAAATGCTGTCGCTTGACCATTTGGATCTGTATAGAGTACCAATTTTTTATTGGCATCATAGCCATAGCTACTTGAATGGCCATTGGCATCTGTCATTTTAGAGAGGTTGCCAAGGACATCATATTCGTAAGTAGAGGTATTTCCATCGGCATCCGACTCTGTCACCACTCGGTTGAGGGCATCATAGCTATACTTGGTTTCACGTTTTAGATGATCGACGATCTTAAGCAGATTGCCGTTTTGATCATAGTGATAAGTCTTGGTCTTACCTTCTTGGTCTGTTGAACTTGCGACATTGCCCATGACATCATAGGTAAAGGTTTCGCTGGTCTTATCTGCGTAGACCACCTTAGTCAGTTGGTTGTCACCATTATAGCTATATTGGGTAACCTCACCCAAGCTGTTGGTTAAAGTGAGACGATTTCCTGCCTTATCGTAGGTGTAGGTCTCATTGAGATCCTGATTATCTTTTTTGTTCACTACTCGGTTGGCGGCATCGTAGCTGTACTCTGTTACCAAACCACTAGAATGCGTCTGCTTGATGAGACGATCAAGGGCATCGTATTCTTGTCTTACGGTAGTTCCGTCTGGAAGAGTCACTTCTTCCAGTTGAGCCGTTGAGGTATAGGTCATATTAGTGACATTGCCATTGGCATCGGTGACCTGAATCGGATAGCCCAGTTCATTATAGGTATACTGAGTCTTACCACCCAAGGCATCTGTCAATTCTGTCAACTGTTCCATCTGGTTGTAGGCCATCTTAGTGACATTGCCTAAACCATCTGTAATACTGGAAACTTGATTTTGGCCTGTATAAGTCGTGCTAGCAGTATAGCCTGCCGCATCTGTAAGACTATTTTGATTGCCATTGGCATCATAGGTCATGCTGGTGCGGTGACCCAAGGCATTGGTTGTTGCGATCAGGCGCCCTGCCTTACTATATTCATAAGTCGTTTCTTTTCCAAGGGCGTCTGTCATGGACAGGATATTCCCCATCGCATCCAACACATATGAAACACTGCTACCATCTGGGTAAGTCACACCTGTCACATTTCCCGATGCATCATAGGTATAGCTGGTAGTCTTTTTCTGTTTGGTTTCGCTAAGTTTATTTCCAACACTGTCATAGGTGTATGTCACTGTCTGACCTGCTTCATCGGTGTAAGATAGCACACGACCCATGATATCATAAGTAGTCTCTGCCTTTGTACCGATTGGATAAGAAACTGAGGTTACATTTCCTGCCGCGTCATAAGTATTTTGAGTAACTTGACCTAAAGCATCTGTGATAGTTTTAACGGCATTGTTTCTATCATCATAAGTCAAGCTGCTACTATTACCTGCTTCATTGGTTCGAGTGATAATTCGACCCAGTGCATCACGAGTAACGGTAGTCATTTGACCTGAAGCATTGGTTTCTGTTAGGAAACGACCCTTGCTATCATATGTATAGCTAGTAGCGTGTCCTTCTGCATCAGTCACGGAAAGCTGGTTTCCAACACCATCATAGGTGTAACTATAGGTTCCACCTTCTCCATTCGAAGCACCGACTTTACGGCCGAAACCATCATAGGTGAAGGTAGTCGTGTTACCATTGCCTTCTGTCACAGCTGTCACTTGACCTGCCTTATCAAAAGTATGGCTCGTCCCAACACCATCGGCATCTTTTTCGCTCAGCTTGCGCCCTTCTGCATCATAGGTAAAGGTCTTGGTCCCACCGAGAGGATTCGTAATGCTAGTGACTTGATTGTGTGCATTGTAGGTAAAGGTTGATACGCCTCCTAAAGGATTGGTAAGACTTACCAGATTCGCACCTTGATAGGCAAAGGAAGTTGTATGACCAGCCGCATCTGTTGTAGACAAGATGCGTCCTTGCTGATCGACAGTATAGGTAATCTTAGACCCATCTGGCAATGTTGTCTGGATTAGATTGCCATTTGCATCATAGGTATGAGCTGTTGATGCACCACTAAAGTCAGTGAGAGACAGAAGATGGTTCTTCTCATCATAGCTAGAAGTTTTTACCGCACCGTCGAAACGCGTTTCTGTTAAGGTGTTTCCATTGCTGTCATAGGTGTAGCGAGTTGTTTGCCCCGCTTCATTCGTCACGCTTGACAGACGGTTGTTTTCATCATACGTTTTTGAGACACTAGTTCCATCTGCATAGCGAATGCCAGTTGTACGATATTGCTCATCGTAAGTATATACGGTTTGATTGCCATTTCCATCGGTAGTGATTGTCTGACCTTCACTATAAGAAAGAGTTGAAACAGCACCTGCACCATCTGTTTGCTTGATGACACGATTTTCCTCATCGTACTCGTTTTGGATAACCTTGGTACCATTTCCATCATACCAGGCTGTCATACGTCCCTTATCGTCATATTCATAACGAGTAGGAACACCCGTCGCATCCGTATAGGTAATCAAATGACCATTCGTGTCATATTCATAGGTCAAAGTTGAGCCATTAGGGATTTGAATCGCACCAATATAGCCATCTGTATTATAGGTGATACTATAAACCAAGCCTGTAGGAGATGTGATCTTGGTCAGCTGGTAATTTTCATTATAATCAAAGCTTGTTTTATTACCTTTTTCATCCGTCTGGCTCGTTAAGAGTCCGTGATAGTTAAAGGTTTTCTCTTGATGATTGTGATCAACAATTCGGTATTCCTTTACATCATAGTCTTCTTTTTCGTCTCCGCCAAAGTCACCCTTCTTCGTTTCAACTGTTTTTACTTCGAGAGTGAGGTCATAGCCACTTGGAGCACGATATCCATCTCCATCCTTCGCAAACTTCAGGATGGAACCGTCTGTACGAGTATAGTAGATATTTTGATCTTCATCGCTTGATAACTGTTCATTAAAGGCAAATGACCAACCACGTCCAAAGAGACTATTGATGCCTGCTGCTTTAGAATTATAGGCGCGAGTAATTTCAAATTTGCCGTCAACATCAGTGATAGAAACATCTGTTCGATCTAGGTAGAAATTCCCCGTGTTTAGATTGATTGGCTCAAATCCAAATTCACAGTGAAGGCCACGCCCCATTAAAAGCCTGTCTATTTCCGCCTTGGTGTTGGATGTCAAAGCTGGTGGATTATAAGGTTTATCGGCATTCTTTCTTGGATTACGAATAAATAGGGTGTTATTTTGGACAAGCATCATATCTTGGATACGATTATCGTAAGCAAGTTGATTGAGTGGTACTCCATAGTATGTCGCAATCTTTGGAAGGGTATCAAACTGGGTAACTTTGTAAATCAAGAAAGTATCACTTGATTTTTTACCGCTGGTCTGACCATCCTTTTTACTCTCTGCGTCAATCGTATAAACCTTGTTTAGTTCAGGTTCTGTAAAAGGGACCTGAGTCTGCCAATTTGAGAGCTTGTCTTTATATTTAGTTGTTCCTTTTTCAAATGCTGCATCAAAGGAACTACTATCAGGGTATTTGTAAGAAAAACTTGCAGGGCTTTGTCCCTTGTAATCTTTCGCAGTATCACTAAGATTGTAATCAACCTGAGCACCCGGCGTTGTCAGACCATCCGCAAAGACTCCCTGAAATTGTAATTTTCCTTTCTTATCTGTCTTCACCATTGTCCGAAGATTGATGGTTGTGTTCCCTATTGGATAATTGACATCAACTGGATCTGGAACGGACCAATTAATCGTCAAACTTGGAGCCTTGTCTGGAGTAAACCCAATCTGTCCTGCATTTTCTGCCGTCGCTTCAGTTGTATAGAAAGCACCACCGTCTGAGCCTTCGTCGGTTGCAGCTACAACTAAACCATAGTTTGGTTCCAAACCTTGAACCCATGCATTTACAGTCTCGCGGATATCAAAGTTATGCATCCCAATCTTTTTACCACTGGTCGCATTCTTTCCTGCGATTTCCATATCAAGGCCCACAGAAGTATCCCATGTGAGGTTATTAATATCAAAGTCTTGTTTCAAGCGATAAGCTGCAAACTGGGTTGATTGAGAATCTGGAGCAGTGTATTCATAGATATTTAAACTCGCACTATCAATACGCGCTTCCTTAGGAATACTCTTTTGAAAATCGTAATTAATCTTAAAGTACATCCTTGCACGCCCGATGTCACGAACACCTGGAACACCCGCCATTCCGATCATTTCGGCTGTTAGATATCCAACATACCCATAAGAGTAACCTTGATATTGTCCATGTACAGATGAGGTAACAATGTCAAGAATTTTTTCTCGTGGAACTGTTACAGTCGGGTCTATCCGAACAGGATACTTACGTTCAGAATCAGACAACCACTCTTTACTAGCTGTGACTGTCACTTCATGACGTCCATCCCCTTTTTTCAATCCAAGAGTTAAGGCATTACTTGTAGCGCCTGCACTATCCACCATCATTGGGGCAGTTAGTACAAATAGGATCTTCGTTTTCCCCTTTTCACGGACAAGGATTTGATTGTCTTTCAAAGAAACATCATACTTAGATGCATCCAAACCATAAGTAAAGGAGTTCTTCCCACCCCACTCGGCTAGAATGATTTCTTCTTTGACTCCATTAGACTGTACCGTATATTGCACATCTGTTTTGCCATCAACATTGTTATATAAGATCGCATTCTTTTCTACAGTTGCTTGTTCGTATGTCTTATCAAGCGGATACAAAGAAATTTTATCATCCTTATGAGTAATATCAATGGGAGTCTCTTTTTTGACTTCGCTCGGAAGAACTACTCCTACTGGAGATTCTTTTGGTAGATAATAATGCTTCCCATTAGCATGATAAGAATAGAGAGATAAATCTACAGGAACTTCTACCCCTTCTTTATCAATATAGGTTTTAATATCACTACCAATATGCGTCACAAAGTGAGTATCATCAACCCGAAACAGTTGTTCTTGCCCACTAACCGCTACTGGTGCCCCGTATTGTTTTTTCAGCTCTGCCTCTGCCTTACTCTCTCCATTGATCACTTTGGGCTGTTGAAGGGCATCTCCACCATCTTTTGCTGGTTTTGATGAGGAGTCAACACTTGTCGAACCTTCCGTATTTGCATTTTCAGAACTAACAGTCTGGCTACTCGCCTCTGTAACAGCTTTTTTATAAGCTTCCTCAGCCTGGCCTTGTTTAATTGCTTGGTTTATTTCTTCCGCATAGATCAACGGCATGTTAGAAACAAACAAACTCAGCAATAATAACCACTGTATGGACTTACGCAGTCTTTTCATCATCATTCTCCTTTGTAAGATAAATAAAATAATAAAGTGTAAAAATTAAAATAAGAGCATCGCCGATGGATAAAACGAAAGAACCTAGTATTGGGAACCAAACAGCAATAGCTAAACAAAAGGCGACAATAAGCATGGATACCAGAACAGGTAGTCGCAATTGATCTACCCTACTTTTAATTGGTAAAGCTTTGTAAATACTAACCAGACTATAGGATAAGATTACTTTAAGAAAAGTTTGTACAATTGTAGTAAATGCCCAGATAGCAATCTTGACATGGCCATATTCCAAACTTGTATGATCGTATAAAACTTGACCCAAACCTCCGATGAGGATGCCACATAAAATTGCACTAAACAAGTAAATCAGAATAGTGTGATTTAAACGTTTATCTGATCGGTACTGCCTATAAAACCAGATTGTTATTGGAAAAATAAGAACTGTTCCTATTATTAAAAATAGTAGGCTGAATAAGGTTAGAATGAGTGATAAACCTTCCTCGACTATCACAGGGGAAATCGCACCTGTAAATAGAAGGCGTTGCCCCACTCCTAAAAACAGTAAGCCAGTAGCTAGTCTCCAAAACCTTGAGAGTCTTAATATTTTCATTATTCACTTGTCCTTTCTTTAACACTTTTTAAACGAGCAGTAACCACAAATCGTTGATCATTTCCAGTAGCATCACAGGTTGATAAGATTAAAAATCGATCTTTTTGAGGATCAGTAGCAATCTGACGATAGAATCCCCCATAGTCTGATGTTCTTATCTGTAATGTTTCTAAATAATATCTGAGGCCTTCTCGACTTCCTAATTTGAATGTATGAAAAAGATGATCATCTGTATAAGAGTGAGCTGCCATCACCTCATATTCAAAATGTTGAGTCAAGGTGTCAATCGTAATACGTTCATGCTCCTTAAAAAAAGCTGGCTTCGCAAAATAATCTAAAGACCCAAACATCGAATCATCTAACATAGCATGTCCGTAGATAATCGTGACAGGATCTTCAAATGTTTTTTTGTTAACCAGCTCTGTAAATATAGCGCCATAATAGGTCTCTTCACCATCTATATCATGAGAAAGGTAATAAGCATCATCCCTTGGATGCTGAGCAACCGGGTAATCTATTCGAGTCCCTTCAACTGTTAGCCAAGCAAAGACATCTGGATTCTGATGAAACTTCTTCTCAACTGCGTTTTGAGAATGTTGTTCCACAGCCATCTGTTCAAAGCCATCTAAGACTTTTAAACCTAAAAATAACACCACAATTATTATAATTAGTGATAAACTAAACTTCAAAATTTTCATGTGCTCGCTCCCATACTATCATTGTATCAGAAATCTGTATGCTTTGTAAATCCATTTTTTGTATAAAACGCCTTTTTGTTACAATATTTAGGAATTTTTGTATTCCCCTATTGTAAAATGAAGCCTAACAGAAAAGATAGGTTCATCTAATATACTAGAATTACAAAACTCTATAATAAACGATGGATATGTTTATTTTTTATTCTGATCAAAATTATTCATACAAATTCTGATTTCAAATTTATGCATCAGTATGCATCAGAAAGGATTGAAGCTTTTTGAAAGAATTCGTTACATTGACCCACTCAAAAAAAGAAATCCAAAAGATTCCTAGCTATAAATCTGCCAAAAACTATCGAGCTAGTCCAAATAACTTAAAAGATTCTCGATAACCATATGGACTAATTTGTCACGCTTGGCTTGACATTGCAAAAAAATTTCTTTCTCTTTTCAAAAATCCCGACTTGTGATAAGATAGGCTGGTATGCGTTTAGATAAATTATTAGCCCAGGAAAAAATCAGCCGTAAGGCCATGAAACAAGCTCTTTTGAAAAAAGAAATTTTAGTTGATAAACTCCCTGCTAGTTCCCTTGCACAGAATGTTGATACCGGGTTGCAAGAGCTGATTTTCAAAGATAGAAAAATCCAAGTATATGAACACACCTACCTCATGCTCCACAAGCCAAACGGAGTCGTAACTGCAAGCAAGGATAAAAAACTCCCAACGGTCATGGACCTTCTTCCTCAGCATCTCCAGTCTGACCAACTCTACGCCATCGGCCGTCTGGATCGGGATACGACGGGTCTCCTTCTCTTAACGGATAATGGACCTCTAGGTTTTCAACTCCTCCATCCTCAATACCATGTCGATAAAACTTACCAAGTAGAGGTCAATGGGCCACTAACTCCCGACCATATTCAAGAGTTTAAAGATGGGATTGTCTTTCTTGATGGAACTATCTGTAAACCTGCTCAACTTGAGATTTTATCCTCAAGCCTTAGTCTCAGCCAAGCCACTATCACCATCTCTGAAGGAAAGTTTCATCAGGTCAAAAAAATGTTCCTCTCTGTTGGTGTCAAGGTCACTGCTCTTAAACGAGTTCAATTTGGAGATTTTATATTGGACTCTGAACTAGCAGAAGGTGATTGCCGACTTCTAAACAAAGAAGAATTACAGGTTATTAAAAATTACTTAGAAAACAGTGGATAAAACAAAAAAAGCTTTAAACAAATAAAGCTTTTTAAAATCTAATTTAGCGTATAAATACCATGACACCTAAAATAAAGTGAAGTGCAGAAATTACAATCCCTAGGATGGACAGATTTTTTTCTATCTTATAGTCAAGCCCAGATTCTTTTTGATGTGAGTTAGCTAAGACTAGACCAATAATACCCAAAATCAAACTTACCACCGGCGACAGCAGACCAAGAATGATAGACAAGATCCCTAAAACAAGTGACGCTTTTTTCTTTTCTTGCATATTCTAAAAACTCCTTAAACTCATACAAATGAATAATACTATAAAAATTAGTTTTATCAATTGGATAAAACAAAAAAAGCTTTTAAAGATAAAGCTCAGAACGAAGACAAACGTCATTGTTGGCGTTTGTCTTTTTGTATTTTCCAAAATAGTTTGTCTCATCATCTACTAATCTATCCAAAAATTTGAATTTGAGAAAAATAAAAAGGGATAGTCTCTATCCATTTCACCAGTTTTTTGATATTTAAACACGCCAAAGTAAGCCCAACCTGATCCTCCATTTTGGACTTTCCTTTCTCTCTAGTGTATCTCAAATTATGGTACTCCTTAGCCGTCCCAAAGAGCCGTTCAATTGTTTCTTTGCGCTTCTTATAGAGCTCTTTCATTTCTCTTTGGTGACGAATCTCCTCACAAAATTCAAGGGCATCTTTCCAGACATGTCTCGTTACTACTTTTTGATGATTTTGGCTTTGGGTACAAACGGATAATAAAGGACAGGCAACACATACTTTGGGATTACTCTTATACTCACGGTAGCCTTCTCGAGTGGTTGTGCGATAGCTTAATACTTGATTCTCTGGACAAATATAAGAGTCATGACTTGCATCATAAACAAAATTACTAGGTCTTAAGTTCCCCTTTACTCCCTTTGGACGAGTATAAGGAAAGACAGGGATGATGTTACGTTCTAATAAATAATGGGCAATAGTTGGGGTCTTGTAGCCTGAATCCGCAATAATATAGCGTGGAGAGAAAGGTTCTAACTTTGAAAATAGGGCAGGGAAAGCCTGGCTATCATGAACATTTCCTGCTTCAACCGTATAAGCTAAGGCCCATCCATGCTTATCGCAAGCCACTTGGGCAGAATAGGCAAATACTTCCTTGTGTTCGCCCTTATGGAACCAACCACATTCGGGATCTGTCGTTGAGATTTTCTTTTCCTTAGCCTCACTTTCTTTTGCGGGCTTTAAGGACTTTTTTTCGTGTTTTTTCCGATCTAAATCAATCTCAACTGCCAATTGTTCACTCATAAATTTAGCTTGTTGGTCTACCATTTCCTTACGATACTTGTGACTATTAGCCGCCGCTTTGATATGGGTACCATCCACAAATATTTCAGAAGGATCAATTAAGCCAGCATACAAAGCTTGGTTGAGAACTTGTGAAAAAATCTCAGAAATGAGTTCTTTATCTTGAAAACGACGGCTGTAATTCTTCCCATAGGTAGTAAAATGAGGAACCTTATCATCTAAAGTTAGTCCTAGAAACCAACGATAGGCTACGTTTACTTCAATCTCTTTCATGGTTTGGCGCATGGAACGGATACCATAAAAACACTTGATCAAAGGAATTTTGACTAACATGACGGGATCAAGACTAGGACGACCATTATCTGGACTATAGGTATCTTCTACCAAGTCATAAATAAAGTCAAAATCAACCTTTGAATCTACTTGTCGAAGAAAGTGATCTTCTGGGACCAATTCGTCAATTGTATAGAAACCATATTGCTTACGGTTATAATCAGGTTTTTCTTTGTGAAACATAGGGAACACCTCACAACTCTTCTTACCTCTATTATACGACTTTACACAAAGAAAAGCCCTTAGAAACTTGACTTCCAAGGACTTTGTCTTCAATCTGAGCTTTTAAAGATAAAGCTTTTTTTGTTAGAATCCTGATTAGTGCATCATTAAAATGAGCCCTGCAACCCAGTTGACTACAGAAATTACAATCCCTACGATATTAAGAATTCGTTCTGTTTTGTAATCAAGCTCAGATTCTTTTTGATGTGAATTAGCCAAGACTAGACCAATGATCCCCAAAACGAGACCTACGATTGGAGATAGCAAACCAAGGACGATAGATAGGACACCTAAAACAAGTGATGGTTTTTTCTTTTCTTTCATCTTCAAAAAACTCCTTAAATTTTATACTAACAATTATACCATAAAAAGCCAAGACTTTATATTAAACATATGTGACAAGTTTTTTCACATTGTTAATTAGATTTCACCTTCCCTGTCCAAGAATCCAATCCGTAAGAGAGGATATAGATTTCTGAGAAACCTTGTTTTTTCAAGAAAAGTGCTGCATTTGTGACACGTTGCGCACGTTGGTTTTCATAGAGAAGGACAGGTTTATCCTTGCGAAGAGCTGCAAGACTTGTCTTCAATTGGTTTGAAGGAATATTACGAGCTCCAAGGATATGTTTTTTGTGGAAGTCAGCTGGATCACGCAAGTCGATCAACTGACCTGTACGAATCAAAGACTCAAACTCTGCATTGTCTACAATTTTCGCTGCACGACGAATGCGAAGATAGTTGTATCCCATCCATGCCAACATCGCTACAATAAGTCCCCATAATACCCAAGTTACCATATTACCTAATCTCCATTTTTTTCTAAATAGTCTAATTCTAGTTTGTGCTCTCTGCGAAGAACAGCCTCCGCTTCAAGATAGTCCAGCTTGTCCATCAAGCCTGCATCATAGATTCGCGATAACTCGATCTTCATCAGTTCAATGTCATAGAGACGTTTTCCCATATAGACAATGATACCAAACTGTTTGAGAAATTGTTGCACATCGTAGAGTGTTTTCATAGCTTTCATTTTAGCAAATTATCAGAGTTTTTTCAATAGTTGCCATGGAAGACTATTTTTACTGCTTACTAATGTTCTTGATACTCCGATATAGAAGATACCCAACAACCATCCCAACAAAATTCTGTAACAGATTGTGAGGGACATCTAACCAGGCTTGCCCCCAACCTTTCATCCAAGCAGTCGCACATGCATATCCAGCTACCATGATGATAGTCGCCAAAACTAATCCAAGCCCCTGCCATTTTCCTTTAAAACCTGCAAAATATCCCTGCAGACCATGGAAAAGCAAGCTGAAGAACATCCAGTGAGGGTAACCTGAAATCAGGTCAATGAGGAAACCTCCTAGACCCCCAACGATGGCTCCTTCACGGCGCCCATAATAAAAAGCGGTAAAGAAGATTCCTGCATCTAAAAGAGTTAAGATTCCTGCTTGAGTTGGGATTTTTACAATATAACCTAAAACTACTGATAGAGCAGTTAGTATAGATAATAGGGCAATTTTAGTTGTTTTGGTTTGCTTCATACTGTCTCACTCCATATTGATCTGCTTGTGCAATGGCACGGTAAACAAAGGCTTTGGAAGTTTCAATTGCTGGTAATAGTTCCTCTCCCTTGACTAACTGACTAGCAATGCTTGACGCAAAGGTACATCCTGCACCAGCATTTTGTCCTTGGATGACTGGATTTTCAAGAATAGTGAAATTCTCCCCATCATAAAAGACATCCACAGCCTTATCCTGACTGAGGCGATTTCCACCCTTGATAATCACTGCTGGTGCACCCAAGTCATGTAATTTCTGCGCTGCAGCCTTCATATCTTCCAGACTTTCAATCTTTTGGTCTGCAAGCAACTCCGCCTCAGGAAGATTCGGAGTAATCACAGATACATAAGGGAAAAAGCGAATCAACTCTTGACAAAGCTCACTGACTGCAACGTCGTGTGTTTCCTTACAAACCAATACAGGGTCTAAGACCACTGGAACCCCTGATCTTTCCTTGATGAAATTTAAGGCTTTCTCAGCAACACCAACAGTCGGTAAGAGGCCAATCTTAATTCCTCCAAAGTCTACGCTCTTGAGGCTATCCAACTGTTGTTGGAAAATAGTCTCATCTGTTGGGAAGATCTCAAAACCATTTTCCGTCAAAGCAGTTAAACAAGTCATAGCTACAAAACCATGCAAGCCATTCAAGGTGTAGGTGGCAAGGTCTGCTGCCAATCCACCACCACTAAAAATATCATTTCCTGAAAGTGCTAAAATACGATTATTCTTCATAACGAATCTCCTTTAAATACAAACCATTAGGCGCTGCAGTTGGACCTGCCAACTGTCTGTCTTTTTTCTCCAAGATGAGGTCAATCTGTTCAATCGGCATTCGATTGTTGCCAATTTTCAACAGAGTTCCAACCATATTTCGAATCTGCTTATAGAGGAAACCATTGCCTGAGAAGGTAAAGGTCAAAAACTGCCCTGTTTCATCAACCCTAAGACTAGCTTCTGTGATCGTTCTTACCTTGTCTTCCACACTAGTCCCTGATGCCGTAAAACCAGTAAAGTCATGTGTTCCCTCTAGTTTTTTTACAGCAAGTTGCATCCGCTCCACATCTAGTGGATAAGGATAATGAGTCGCATAATGGCGACGCATGGGATTTTTAGGACGTCCTCTATCTACAATAAACTCATAGGTCTTGCTATGCTTGGCATAACGGCAATGAAAATCATCGGCCACTATCTCAATCGAAATCACATCGATATCTTCAGGACTTTGGGTATCAAGAGCAAAACGAAGTTTTTCCTCATCCATCTGATAGGGAAGGTCAAAATGGATGACCTGGCCTAAAGCATGAACGCCACTGTCCGTTCGCCCAGCGCCATGAATGGTAATGGCTTGTCCTTTATTTAATTTGGTTAAAGTTTTTTCAATTTCCTCTTGGACACTACGCGCGTGAGGTTGCCGCTGAAAACCAGCAAAGTCGTAGCCATCATAAGAAATTATAGCTTTATATCTAGTCATGTATCTATTTTATCAAGAAAATTTCTCTGCAACAAGTTTGAGAATTAAAAATTGTAAGGGGACAGTTCTTGGTATCATCTAGTCCTTACCTAGATTTTCTCATTATGTATTTACGTTCTGGAACTTCAATGGTTTGAACAACTTCAAATCCCTCTTTGTGGTAGAGATTTTTGGCTCTTTGATTTGACTCAAAAACCGTTAGGGAAATACTCTCTATTTCTTCATTTTCAAACATTTCTTGAACGAAACCTTGAAAAGCTTTTCTACCTAATCCTTTCCCCTGCTTATGTGGAGCTATGAGAAATCTTCCAATATGAAGATTTTTATCTTCTAGTTTGATTTTCTGGATGATGCCTACAAACTCTTCTCCAACAAAAATGGAAAAAATTCCTTCCAGCTTTTGTAAGGTTTGGGCATTCAAGGGATAAGAAATTTTGGGACCCATCCATTGCTTCTGGAAACTTTTTCCCAAAGCATTAGACCACTGACAAATGAGTTGGGCATTTTCTAACTGAAGTCCTTTTTCAAAGTGAATTTTCATATTTGATCCTAAAACTTCTCCTATATCCAACTATTATACTCTTTCTCTTATTTTTTCCGAATAAATAAGTATGATTCATCTTTATTTTTTTCTTGTTGGAACGATTCTTGCTTCCTTTCTAGGTTTAGTCATCGATCGCTTCCCGGAACAATCCATCGTCTTACCTGCAAGTCACTGTGATTCTTGCCAGACTCGTTTGAGACCACTGGATTTGATTCCGATTGTGTCCCAGATATTCAATCGCTTTCGCTGTAGCTACTGCAAGGTCCACTACCCTTTCTGGTATGCCCTCTTTGAGTTGGGATTGGGATTGCTCTTTTTAACTTTTTCTTTAGGATTTCTAACTTTAGGTCAAGTCATTTTGATCACCACTGGCTTGACTTTAGGTATTTACGACGTCCGCCATCAAGAATATCCCTTGCTAGTCTGGCTGACTTTCCACCTAGTCCTCATGGTATGCTGTGGTTGGAATCTAATCATGGCTTTCTTCTTGATTCTTGGAATCATTGCCCATGTTATCGATATCCGTATAGGAGCAGGTGATTTTCTCTTTCTTGCTTCCTGTGCTCTTGTTTTTAGTCTTACCGAAATACTGATTCTCATTCAATTTGCCTCCACAACCGGCATTCTAGCCTTTCTCCTGCTAAAGAAAAAGGAAAGACTTCCTTTTGTGCCTTTCCTCTTACTTGCTGCTTGCGCGATTATTTTTGGTAAGCTACTGCTTCTCGGATAAAGTCAGCGATTTCTGCTACTTGTCCTTCATGCAGAGCCTTAACAATCTTGGAACCGACGATAACACCGTCTGATACAGTATTGAAGCGTTCCACATCAGCCTGTGTGGATACACCAAATCCTGTCAAGACTGAAATATCAGCTACTTGATGAAGTTGAGACAAGTGCTTGTCCAAGTCAGATCGGTAATTTCCTGACTTCCCTGTCACTCCATTGATAGCAACGGCATAGACAAATCCTTCTGCCCCTTCAATGAGTTCTTTTTGACGCTCAATTCCTGTTGTCAAACTAACTAAGGGAATCAAAGCAATGTCTGTACCTGCCAAGAAGGGCTCTACAAAATTAGCATGCTCATGAGGGAGATCCGGAATAATCAAGCCCTTGACTGCTGTATCAGCAAGATCTTTAACCAATTTCTCCACACCATACTGAAAGAGGGGGTTAAAGTAGGTCATGATGACAAGTGGAACCTCTGTTTCAATGGTTTTCAAGGTTTCAACCAAAGCCTGGGTAGAGGTCCCGTGGGCTAGACTGCGCAAGCCAGCTTCTTCGATAACAGGTCCATCTGCAACAGGGTCTGAAAAGGGAATACCCACTTCAATAGCCGAAACACCCAAATCTTCTAAAAAGTGTATTGTTTCTCCGAGTCCATCCAAACCTTTCTCATGGTCTCCAGCCATGATATAGGGAACAAAAATTCCTTTTCCAGCTGCTTTTATAGCGTTTAATTTTTCTGTTAGTGTCTTAGGCATGAGCTTCTCCCTTCTTTGCTGCATCTGCTTCCAAACGGTCCTTGACTTGAACCACATCCTTGTCCCCACGACCTGATAGGCAGACAATCATAGACTTTTCTGGTCCAAGTTCTTTGGCTAATTTCACCGCAAAGGCGATGGCATGGCTAGATTCCAAAGCTGGGATAATTCCTTCCACACGAGACAAAAGTTGAAATCCTTCCAAGGCTTCCTCATCTGTCACTGGCACATAAGTCGCACGCTTGATATCGTGGTAATGGGAATGCTCTGGACCGATACCTGGATAGTCCAAACCTGCTGAGATAGAGAAGGCTTCAAGAATTTGACCATGGGCATCTTGGAGCACATCCATGAGAGAACCGTGAAGGACACCCGGACGACCCTTGGTCAAGGTAGCTGCGTGGTGCTCTGTATCCACACCGAGTCCTGCTGCTTCAGCACCATACATAGCTACTGCCTCATCTTCCACAAATGGATGGAAGAGTCCGATGGCATTAGAGCCACCACCAACACAGGCTACTAGGGCATCTGGTAAATTTTCACCTGTCAATTCACGGTACTGTTGTTTGGCTTCTCTTCCGATAACACTTTGGAAATCACGAACAATTTCTGGGAAAGGATGGGGCCCCAAGGCAGAACCAAGGATATAGTGGGTATCATCGATATTTGCAACCCAAGAACGAAGGGCTGCATTGACCGCATCCTTGAGCACGCGCGAACCATCTGTCACAGCCTCTACCTTAGCTCCTAAAAGCTCCATGCGGAAAACATTGAGGGCTTGGCGTTTGACATCTTCCTCGCCCATGTAGATAGTACATTCCATGTTGAAGAGAGCTGCAGCTGTTGCAGTTGCCACACCGTGTTGACCAGCACCTGTCTCAGCGATAATTTTCTTCTTGCCCATGCGTTTAGCCAGTAAAACTTGTCCTAAGGCATTGTTAATCTTGTGGGCGCCTGTATGGTTGAGGTCTTCACGTTTAAGGTAAATCTTGGCTCCGCCGATATGCTGGGTCAAGTTTTTTGCGTAGTAAAGAGGTGTTTCACGACCTACATATTGGCGCAAAAGTTGGTTTAACTCCTCTTGGAAACTTGGATCTGCCTGACTTTCACGATAAGCCTCTTCTAACTCCAATACTGCTGTCATCAATGTTTCTGGGACAAAGCGTCCACCGAATTTTCCGTAAAATCCATCTTTATTTGGTTCTTGATATGCCATGTTTTACCCTCTCTATAAATCTTCTTATCTTTTCATGATCTTTTTGTCCGTCTGTCTCTACCCCACTTGATACATCTACTGCAAAGGGATAGAAATGCTGAATTGCTCTTGCTACATTGTCCTCATTTAGCCCGCCTGCGATGAAGAAAGGCTGGGCCAGTTCTGTCGTATCCAGTCGCCCCCAGTCAAATGTTTGACCACTTCCTGCGACAGGTGCATCAAAGAGTAGATAATCTGCCTGAGAATTGGGTACATGCCCCCCTTCATCGACCTGAACAGCCTGAATGCTACCACAAGGTAAATTTTCAAATAGTTTATCTACTACCTGACCGTGAACTTGTACAAAATCCAAACCAACTTTGTCTACCGCTTCTAACAGTTCTACCCGACTGGGTGAAACAAATACTCCAACTTTTTGAATATGGCTAGGAATAAACTTAGCCAGCTCTATGGCTTGTTCTACGGTCACCTGTCTTTTGCTAGGAGCAAAGACAAAACCAATGTAGTCTGCACCAGCCGACACAGTTGTTTTTACGGCTTCTTTGGTCGATAGTCCACAAATCTTAACCTTTGTCAATCTGCAACTCCTTGATTCTCTGGGCTACATCTTCAGCTTGCATGAGAGCTGTTCCCACCAAAATTCCGTTAAAGTATGGTGCTACTCGTTTTGCATCCTCCTCTGTAAAAATAGCAGATTCGGAAATGTAGAAGCAATCATCCTTGAAATATTTGGCCAAGTCTACACTGGTCTGTAAGTCGACTTCAAAGGTGGTCAAGTTGCGATTGTTGACACCGATAATTTGAGCTCCAAGTCTATGAGCCACTTCCAGTTCAGCAAGATTATGAGTTTCCACCAAAACTTCTAGACCAAGATCTGTCGCGTAGTCATAAAGCTCCTTGAGTCGTTTTTCAGATAAGGCCGCTACGATGAGCAAGATGACGGTCGCACCTGCATTGCGAGCACGGATGATTTGCTTTTCATCGATAATAAAATCCTTATTCAGTGTCAGGATCTGTACCTGACTAGAAATCTCACGAAGGTACTCCAAATGACCTTTGAAGAAAACTTCATCTGTCAGAACAGAAATCATAACTGCTCCGTTAGCCTCGTAAGTCTGGGCCTGTTTTACGATATCCACATCAAGATTGATATCACCTAGACTTGGACTTGCCTTTTTGACCTCAGCAATGATTTGCAAACGGTCTTGGTGATTTTTTAAATATTCACTCAATCGATAAGTTTGACGCAAGGATTGAAGCTCCTCTCGCTCCATCTTTTCAACTTCACGCGCCTTTTGCTCTAGGATACGTGATAAAAATTCCTGACTCATCTTTGGTACTCCTGTAGTAGTCTGAGTTTTTCAAGGGCCTTACCACTGGCAATCACTTGACGTGCCAATTCAACTCCGTCCTTGATACTGTCTGCTTTCCCATTGGCGTAGAATCCGAGACCTGCATTTAAGACTGTTGTTTCCAAGAATGGACTTGGTTCGTTATTAAGAACACTGACAAGAATGGCTGCATTCTCATGAGCATTTCCTCCACGAATGTCTTCAATAGCAATGCGTTCCATTCCCAAATCTTCTGGAGTAAAGGTTGATAAAGTAATTTCACCATTTTCAAGAAGGGCAATGCTGGTAGTTCCATTCAAACCAGCTTCATCCAATCCTTCTGGACCAGCTACTACAATGGCACGTTTGCGACCCATGTTTTTCAAGACCTGAGCAGTACTTTCCAGAAGTTCAGGACGACTGATTCCTAGAAGCTGTGTTTCCAAAATCATTGGATGGATGAGCGGTCCTGTCAAATTCATGATGGTTGGAATTCCCAACTCCAAGCGTGCCGGCATAATATATTTCATAGCTGGGTGCATGTTTTTGGCAAAGAGAAAGACAATACCTGTTTGATCAAATACCTTACCCAATTGTGATGGTTTAAGGTCGATATTGATTCCCAAAGCTTGCAAGACATCTGCTGAACCAGATTTAGAAGAGATAGAACGATTTCCATGTTTGGCCATATGAATGCCGCCACCAGCCAAGACAAAGGCTGCAGTTGTAGAAATGTTGAAGCTAAATGACTTATCTCCACCTGTACCGCAGTTATCCATAGCATCTTGAATGTTGGTTGGAATGTGTTGAGCATGTCCTCTCATGACTTGAGCGAGGGCTGTTCTTTCTTCAGGTGTTTCTCCCTTCATCTTGAGAGCTAAAAGAAGTGATGCAATTTGTGCTTCTGTCACTCGCCCTGTCACGATGCGTTCGATCACATCTGTCATTTCCACACTTGATAAATCTTCAAAGTTCGCTAATTTTTCAATAATTTCTTTCATTTTGTCTTCCTCACTTTACAACTTTCTCGATAAAATTCTGAATAGAAGATAGGCCATCTGGCGTTCCAATACTTTCTGGATGATACTGCAAGCCATAAATCGGCAAGGTTTTGTGTTGAATCCCCATAATGGCTTGGTCATCTGTCGAACGAGCTGTCACTTCAAACTCTTCTGGCATCTCTTCAATTAAAATACTGTGGTAACGCATGACTGGACGATTATCCTCGATTCCTTGATAGAGAACGGATGGAGTCTCAAATCGAATCTGACTCTGCTTGCCATGCATGACTTTTGGAGCCAAGCCCAACTTGCCACCAAAGACTTCTGCGATGGCTTGGTGCCCCAAACAAATCCCTAGAATCGGTTTCTTACCTGCAAAATCACGAATCACTTCTTCCATCTTCCCAGCATCAGCTGGCCAACCTGGACCGGGAGAAAAGACCAGCCCATCTGCCTTTGTAGCTTCTTCATAAAGGTTTGGATCATCATTTCTCAAAACCTGAACTTCTGCGAAATTCCCAATATATTGAGCCAAGTTATAGGTAAATGAATCATAATTATCAATCAATAAAATCATGGTCTTAGTTCTCCCATTCTAGTCATAGATTTAGCTTTGTTAATGGTTTCTTGGTATTCGTTTTGGGCGATAGAATCATAAACAATTCCTGCTCCAGCCTGCACATAGGCTGTTTTATTTTTTAGAATCATGGTTCGAATTGCAATGGCAAAGTCCATATCTCCAGTTGCTGAAAGGTAGCCGATAGCTCCGGCATAAACGCCTCGCTTCTCTGTTTCCAACTCATAGATGCGTTTCATGGCCCGAATCTTAGGGGCCCCCGATACTGTTCCTGCCGGAAGAGTCGCCTTCAAGGCATCCATGGCAGTGAGTTCTGGTAACAAACGTCCTTTAACTACGCTGGTCAAATGCATGACATAGCGGAAAAGTTCCACTTCCATATACTTGGTTACTTGGACACTTGCTGTTTCAGCAATTCTACCGATATCATTGCGTCCTAGGTCCACTAGCATTCGGTGTTCTGCCGTCTCCTTTTCATCAGAAAGTAGATTACTAGCTAATGCTGCATCTTCCTCGTCATTGGCACCTCTAGGTCCCGTACCTGCAATCGGATTGGTTGTTACAATGCCGTTTTTTACGGAAACCAAACTCTCAGGACTGGCACCGATGATTTGATAATCTCCAAAGTCATAAAAGTATAGGTAATTTGATGGATTTGTTACTCGGAGATTTCTGTAGAAGTCAAAAGGATTTCCAGTTACTTCTGCTGAGAAACGCTGACTGAGCACGCATTGGAACATATCTCCGTTACGAATCAAGTCGCGAGCTGTTTCTACCATTTCTTCAAATTTCTGAGGAGCGATATGTGGTCTAAACTGAAGTGGAGAAAGGTCCAAATCTTCAAATTCATTTGATGCTGGGATTTTTAACTCCTCTAAAGCTTGATCCAAAGCCGCTTCTAGTTCTTCATTGCTTCGATCACTGTAAAGAGCATCCTCGATGATATGAATTTTTTCTTTCTTGTGGTCAAATACCATATAACTCTCGTAAACAAAGAAATGCATATCTGGCGTCCCAATCGTATCCTCAGGAAGCTGGCCAATCTCTTCGTAAAGAGAAATCATGTCGTAACCAACAAAGCCAATCGCTCCACCACCAAAAGGTAGGTCTGAATGATGCTGACTCTTTTGTGTCACCTCATAAAGGAAATCCAATGGGTCACGATCAATCACTTGGCCATTTTGATAAAGAACTCCATTCTCAAACTTAATCTCAAAAACTGGATTATAGGCCAAGATAGAAAATCGAGCATTTTCCTTTTCTCTTGGGATACTTTCAAGTATGACCTTGTATTGTCCGTTCAAGCGCATATACGCCAAGATTGGTGATAAAACATCTCCATGAATGATTCGTTCCATTGTATTTTCCCTTTCAGTCAATAATTTATAGACTTTTAGTCTTAATTTCTTACCTTTTTCTATTTCCCTTAAATAGTGCGGACGGGAGCAACTTTCTCCGAAATTTCATCCCTAATTTTTTGAGCCATATGTCTCAAAAATTCCGTCCTAGAGAAGCATCTTTGCTTCTCTAGGATACCACCATGGCGGGAAACATCTTTTAGAAACTCACTTCGTTCGTAAATATTCTATAACGTTCTATTTATTGAAAATATTTAAAAAATGAATCGCAATATCTGAGGTAAATATATAAAAATCCCCACGCAAAATAACTTGCGTGAGGACGAAATTCGCGGTGCCACCTCAATTATAGGATTTCTCCTATCTCTCATTCCTGTCTCAGATAACTCCTGTAACAGGTCGTGCGATAAAGGGCACTCCCTTGAGAATTATGTTTTCTTCTCTCATTTCAGATGGACCCAATCTTACAGCTTTCTCTGCTTGTTTTCAGCAACCACAAGCTCTCTGTGAGAGAAATCTCTGTATCTTTTCCATCTTTTATTTTTTAGCTTCAAGGTAGTCTGCAATAGCAGCTACGTCCTTGTCTCCACGACCAGAGACATTGATGACGATAATCTCATCTTTACTTAGTTTTGGTGCTCGTTTGACTGCTTCTGCGATAGCATGGGAGCTTTCAATAGCTGGGATAATTCCTTCAGTCTTGCTAAGTAAAAGCAAGGCTTGGACAGCTTCTTCATCAGTCGCTGCAACATATTCTACACGACCAGAGTCTTTAAAGAAGGCGTGTTCTGGTCCAACCCCTGGATAGTCTAAACCAGCAGAGATAGAGTAAACAGGTGCAACATTTCCATCTTCACCAAAGACTGCATAGGTTTTCATTCCATCGACAATCCCTACACTACCCTTGGTCATTGTTGCCGCGTGTTTATCGGTATCTAAACCGTGACCAGCAGCTTCTACCCCAACCAATTTAACATCTTCATCAGCTACATACTGTGAAAAGGCACCAATGGCATTAGAACCACCACCCACACAGGCAATGACGTAGTCTGGCAAACGTCCTTCTTTTTCCAAGATCTGACGTCGAGACTCTTCACTAATAACTTTTTGGAATTCATGAACAATCGTTGGATAAGGGTGAGGTCCTACAGCTGAACCTAAAACGTAGAAAGCTTCAAGGTCATTCATCCACGCACCAAAGGCTGCATCGACCGCATCCTTCAGAGTACGTGTTCCCGTTTCAACTGCATGAACAGTTGCTCCCATCATCTCCATACGGAAGACGTTGAGACGTTGACGTTCCACATCTTCTGCCCCCATGTAGACATCACAGGCCATACCAAATTTGGCTGCTGCAGCAGCTGTCGCAACACCGTGCTGGCCAGCTCCTGTCTCTGCAATCACACGTTTTTTACCCATGCGTTTAGCAAGAAGAATCTGTCCAAGGACATTGTTAAGTTTGTGTGAACCAAGGTGGTTAAGATCTTCACGTTTGAGATAGATCTTAGCACCTCCTAGATAATCCGTCAAACTTTCTGCAAAATAGAGCGGAGTCTCACGACCTGAATAATCTTTCAAGTAATGACGATATTCTGCCAAAAATTCTGGATCATCCTTGTATTTATCAAAAGTCACTTCCAACTCATCTAATAAAGCCTGAATTGGTTCTGGTACAAAACTACCACCAAATTTTCCAAAATAACCTTTAGTTGTCATAAGATTCCTCTTTTCTACTGTTTCCAAGATAAGAAAAAAGCCCACACACGGAATTTACTTCCATGTGAGGGCGTTTGTAACGCGGTACCACCTCAATTGTAAAGAGAATATCCCCTTTACATCTCTGCCTTGTCTAACAACAAGTTGCACTGTAAGGTGTGCCTACCGAATTTTCATTGTTTCAAATTCACTTTTAAAATCAGCCCAATTTCACTAGTTTCAACCACCTGTTCACAGTAACCACAGGCTCCCTGAAGATCAAAAATAATTACTTTTCTGATTTGTTGAGTTAATTATATGTTATTGTTTTTTCTTTGTCAACCGTTTTCACTAATTTTTTACTAATTTTTTTAATTATTTTTCTGAAGCGCCTAGAACTTCTTCAGAAACTCTGACAAAAGTTTCAATGATATAATCTACTTCTTCATCCGTTAATTTCGTGTGAAGTGGTAGTGTAATTTCATTTACAAAGAAAGCATAAGCTCGTGGATAATCAGCCATGTCAAATCCTAGATTCTTATAGGCTGTCAAAAGAGGAAGCGGTTTGTAGTGAACGTTACTTGCGATTCCAGCTTTGGCCAATTCTTGGATAATTTGATTGCGTTGTTCGAGACTTGCTCCTTCTACATGGGTAACGTAAAGGTGACGACAAGATTCTACAGTATCTGTCTTATGAGCCAATGGGTGAATACGAGTTCCTGCAAATCCACGGTCATAGCAAGTTACGATTTCTTTACGACGTTGAAGCAAGCCAGGATAACGATCCAATTGTACCAAACCAATTGAAGCCATGATATCCGTCATGTTGCACTTGTAGGCAGGTGTTACGATATCGTATTCCCATGAACCTAGTTGCATCTTGGCAAGAGCATCTTTAGTTTGACCATGAAGAGATAGGATTTGGAATTCCTTGTACATTTCTTCATCATCAATAGCTGGATTAGCTTTCCAAGTAGCACTTCCTCCTTCAGCAGTTGTGAAGTTCTTAACTGCGTGGAAAGAGAATGATGTAAAGTCTGCAATGGAACCAGCTGGTTGTCCTTTATAGGTTGAACCCAAAGCATGAGCACTATCAGAGACAATCACAATACGGTTAAAGGCCTTTTGCCACTTGCTAGTAGCTGTAAAGAGGTCACGTTTCTTCTCAACAACTTGGAACAAACGGTCATAGTCACAAACAATCCCTGCAAGCTCAACCGGAATAATCACCTTAGTCTTTTCAGTAATGGCTTGCTCAAGCAAGTCATAGTCCATTTCAAACGTATCTGCTTGGATATCCACCATGACAGGTGTTGCTCCCACGTGAGTGATGACACTACATGAAGCTGTATAAGTCATAGCTGGAACGATGACTTCATCCCCAGGTCCCACTTCCAAAACACGCAAAATCAACTCAAGAGCGGCAGTTGCAGAGTTGAGGCAGACTGTCTTAGGTGTCTGAGTATAGGCAGATAGACGACGCTCCAATTCTTTTGTCTTTGGACCTGTTGTGATCCAACCAGAACGGAGGGTATCTGCTACTTCAGCAATTTCTGCTTCGGTAATATCGGGTGGTGAAAATGGAATATTGTAATTTGGCATTGATTTACTCCTTTTACTGTATTCACTCTTGTGATTACTTATTTTAAAACTTCAAATACAGTCTGGAACATGATTTTGATATCTCCGAAGAAATTAAAATCACGTAGGTAGGCTAGATTATAGTGCATCTTTTCTGGAAGGACTCTTTCGACATAAGCTTGGTCGACCGACATACCTTTTGCAGTCATTTGACTAATAATGGCATCCTCGTCCTTATAGTTAATGCTGGCAAGCGATGTAATCCCTGCTGGCAAGAGCAAGGTAGCCATCATTTCAGGGCTGTACTGCTCAGTATAGCGTGGTACTTCTGGACGAGTTCCCACAAAGGACATCTCTCCTTTGAGAACATTGACCAATTGTGGAAGTTCATCCAAACGAACACGGCGAATGAAATTTCCAACCTTGGTGATACGGCTGTCATTGGCAGAAGTTACTAGACTTCCTTTCTTGTCCGCATCCGTCACCATAGTCCGGAATTTCCAAATTTTGAAATGTCGGTTGTACTGGGTTACCCGCACTTGCTTGTAAATAACTGGACCCTTGCTATCTAGCTTGATCCAGATGCTTAGAATCAGGAATAAGGGGGAGGTCAAGATTAACAAGACTACGGCTAGAAACAAATCTAGACAACGCTTGAAAATCAGTGAGCCTTTTCTTCTAGACACAAGCTGGTAGTATGGTTTTACCTCGCTCAATTGCATTTCTTGAGGTAGCTCATCCCATTTCAGCATGCACATTCTCCTCTGTTTTTTATATATAATCTTTATTAACATTCTACATTATACCACAAAATGAAAGAGGCAGTGCAAGAAATCTGTGTTTTAAAGGAATTCTTCCTTAGGAAAGAGCCCCTGCCTGCAAACTATACATCTTGTGATAGGTTCCACCCAATGCTAGGAGTTCCTCGTGGGTTCCACTTTCGATGATTCGTCCCTTATCTAGAACATAGATACAGTTAGCATCCTGAATGGTAGAAAGGCGATGGGCGATGGCAATGGTTGTCCGACCTTGTCTCATCTTAGCTAGGGAATTTTGGACCAGAGCTTCTGTTTCAGAGTCGATATTGGCTGTCGCTTCATCCAAAATCAGGATTTTAGGTTGACTGGCAACAGTTCTAGCAAAGGCAAGAAGCTGACGTTGACCAGTTGAAAAACTCGAACCACGCTCAGATACAGGAGCATCATAACCTAAAGGAAGATCTTGAATGAAGGAATCTGCATCGACAAATTCTGCTGCAGCCTTGATTTGGTCATCGCTGATATCTTGGTACATGGCGATATTGGACTTAATGGTCCCATGATAGAGGAAGGGGTCCTGTAGAACCAAACCGATGTTTTTTCTCAACTCCTCTTGACTATACTCTCGAATATCCACACCATCTAGGAGAACCCGACCTGACTGGAATTCATAAAAGCGCATCAGAACATTGATAATAGAAGATTTTCCCGATCCCGTATGACCGACAAAGGCAATGGTTTCACCTTTATTGACGGTAAAGGAAATATCATCGAGAATTTGGTGTTTTCCATCATAAGAGAAGGACACATGTTCAAAGCGGATATTCCCTTCTTGAATCTTGAATTGGCCATTTTCTTGGACCGGTTCATAGTTGGACTCATCGATCAGTGCAAAGACACGACCTGCTGATACCATGGATGTCTGAAGAGTAGAAAAGTTTTGCGTTACCTCGATGAGCGGATCAAAGAGACGGTTAATGTACTGGATAAAGGCATACATAGTTCCTGCCGTTATTCCTAGATAAAGTCCGCGATAGCCAAAATAAGCCATCAAAACCGCATATCCCAACAGCTTCAACAAACTCATAGCTGGACGTAAAAAGAGAGAATCCAAGGCTACTGAACGGTTAGCATAGACTAGGTGTTCCTGGTTTATCTCATCAAACTCTTCTTGCAGGCGTTTTTCTTGGTTAAAGGCTTGAATAATGCGAATTCCTTCGATATTTTCTGCCAGCTTACTGTTAATATC
Organism: Streptococcus infantis; assembly: GCF_047460685.1. Lineage (GTDB taxonomy): Bacteria > Bacillota > Bacilli > Lactobacillales > Streptococcaceae > Streptococcus > Streptococcus infantis_AD. Next base: position 88,803 of record NZ_JASHFS010000001.1, read on the forward strand.
TGACAGTAGACTTCTGGTTTTTTCAATGACCTTGACCGATTTTTTACGGTAGAGATTGACCAAAAGGATAATCAAAGGCAGAAAGAGCAAGACTAAAGCAGTCAGACGATAGTCCAGAACTAACATGGTATAAAGTGTCGTCACGAATATAAAGACTGCCGAGATAAAGCTGGATAAAATTCCTGAAAACATATCACTAATAGTCTCAGTATCATTGGTCAAACGCGAAACAATGGAACCTGCAGGTGTTTTATCAAAATAAGACATGCCTAGCTTTTCCATATTGGCAAAGGCATCACGTCGAATATCTCTAACGATGCTGTAGGACACGCGCGCAAAAAGGAGATTCCCCACATATTGGACAATAGTTTGAAGAATGTAGAGACCATAGTAAACTAGCAAAACTGTAACAGCAAGTTGATTGAGATTGTTTAGATACTGGTCGATAAAGTGCGAAGCTACTAGGGGGATAATACTCTTAACAACAGTCGTCGCAAGGAGAAAAGCAAGGGCTAAAAAGGTGAGGACCCCATAGGGCTTAAGATAAGACAACAAACGCTTCAATACAACCCATTGTTCTTGTTTATTCCGCATCTTCTTCTCCTTTCATTTCTAACTGTTGAGACTGGTAGGTCTGGGCATACCAACCATCCAAGGCTAGTAAGTCTTCATGCCTACCTCGTTCAATGATGCGACCATCCTGCATGACCAAAATCAAATCTGCATGAACAACTGCACTGAGACGATGGGCAGTGATGATAGTCGTTTTATCTTTGCGAGTTTCCTTGAGATTATCGATGATCGCGAACTCTGTCTTAGCATCCACAGCTGACAAGGAATCATCTAAAATCAAGATATCAGGATTTAAAATCATAGCCCGACTCATAGCCAGACGTTGCTTTTGCCCACCAGATAGACTAACACCTTTTTCCCCGATAACTGTATCAAACCCCTCAGGCATGGCTTGAATGTCTTGATAGACTTGAGCCAACTGAGTTGCTTTCTCTACTGCAGAGAAAGGTAGGTCAGGATTTCCAAAACAAATATTCTCTATGATAGAACTAGCAAAGAGAAATTGGTCCTGTGGAACGTATCCCATCAAACTACGTAAGTCAGCTAGTCGATAGTCACGAATGTCATGACCATTTAGATAAATAGCTCCTTTGTCAACGTCATACTCACGTAGGAGCAATTTAATCAAAGCTGTTTTCCCTGAACCAGTTTGTCCAACCAAGCCTAAGGTTTGCCCTTTTTCGAGGCTAAAATGGATATCTTTCAGCGTCTCTTCGTCTTCAAAGGCAAAACGATCAATGGCATAGTCTAAGCGCCCATTTTCAATCCCGTTAAGTGGAGATGCTGGGTCTTTGACAGGTGACTCTTGAGACAAGATGCTCTCAATTCGTTGATAAGAAACCTTCCCTCTTTGAGTAATATTAAAGAGGAAACCAATAGCCATCAAGGGCCAGACCAACATATCCAAGTAAGAGATAAAGGTGACAAGGTTCCCGACAGTTACCTGTCCTGCTTGCACCATAAAGGCACCGACTAAGAGAGTTAAGGCATAGGAAGAAGCAACAAAGAGTAGAACCATGGGGTCAAAGAGACTATCGTATTTCATAGTTTGCAAGTTCTTTTGGAAGGTCAAATCATTGACTTCCTGGAAAGATGCCAACTCATCAGATTGATAGCCAAAGGACTTGGTTACCTTGATACCCGATACAGATTCTTGAACCTTATTGTTGAGTTCAGAAAAGGCTGCTTGGGATTCGCCAAAAGCCTTATGGGTCTTTCTCCCCAGACGACTAGTCCCATAAGCCATAAACGGCAAAGGTAGAATAGCAACCAAGGTCATCTGCCAAGAAATGCTTACTAGCATGGTCAACAGAGTGACCAAGGCCGTGATAGAGGCATCCACTGCCATCATGACACCACCACCTGCTAAACGAGTCAGAGCATTGATATCATTGGTTGCGTGAGCCATCAAATCCCCAGTCCGATAATTCTGATAAAAAGCAGGCGACATTCTTGTAAAGTGTTCAAATAGTCTTGAACGCATGATTTGTCCAAGTCGGTAGGAGGTCCCTAGGATATACATGCGCCAAACATAACGCAGGTAGTACATTCCGAAAGCTGCCAGCAGGAGATAAAAGAGATGGAGCAGGAGCTCATCTTGTGTTAATCGTCCCGAAGTAATGGCATCGATTACGCGCCCCATTACCATAGGTGGGATAAGGTTTAGTACAGAAACCAAAACCAAAGCTACAATTCCAACTAGGTAACGGCGTTTTTCTAATTTAAAAAACCACCAGAGTTTTTGGATGATGGACATAAAATTCCTTTCTAATAACAAATGGAAACCTGAGGCGACTGCCTCAGGTTTTTCCTATTCATAGGTGATGATACTAACTTAAACTTTGTCATATTCAGCGATAAAGATACTCAAAGGAGTAACATTTCATTTATTTTCAATCTTTTACATAAATCATTCTCTATTATATAGGAATGACCTGGATTTTTCAAACTATACGCTGGGGAAATACTTCTTTTTCTGGTATAATATTGTCTATAATCTGAATGAAAAGGTAAACATTATGAAACTGATCTCATGGAATATTGATTCCCTAAACGCTGCACTCACGAGTGACTCTGCGCGTGCGAAATTATCACAAGATGTCCTCCAAACCTTGGTAGCCGAAGACGCTGATATTATCGCCATCCAAGAAACCAAGCTTTCAGCTAAAGGTCCTACTAAAAAACACCTCGAGGTGTTGGAAGAACTCTTCCCTGGATATGAAAATACTTGGCGTTCCTCTCAAGAACCTGCTCGTAAAGGTTATGCTGGAACCATGTTTCTCTATAAGAAAGAACTCACTCCAACTATCAGCTTCCCAGAAATCGGTGCACCTTCTACCATGGACTCTGAAGGCCGTATCATCACTTTAGAATTTGATACATTTTTCGTGACTCAAGTTTACACACCAAACGCTGGTGATGGACTCAAACGCTTGGAAGATCGTCAAGTCTGGGATGTCAAATATGCGGAGTACTTGGCTCAACTAGACAAGCAAAAACCTGTCCTAGCAACCGGGGACTACAACGTTGCCCACAAGGAAATTGACCTTGCCAACCCAGCCAGCAACCGTCGTTCACCAGGATTTACAGACGAAGAACGTGAAGGATTTACAAAACTTTTAGCCAAAGGATTTACAGATACCTTCCGCCATATCCATGGAGACGTTCCAGAGCGCTACACTTGGTGGGCACAACGCAGCAAGACTTCAAAAATCAACAACACAGGCTGGAGAATCGACTACTGGCTCACAAGTAACCGTGTAGCAGACAAGGTTATCAAGTCAGACATGATTGACTCAGGCGCACGCCAAGACCATACACCAATTGTCTTGGAGATTGAATTGTAAGGAGTTTCTTTATGGACTACAATGCAGTTATTCCCGAGTTTATGGTATCGAATCTAGAACAGTCTCGTTCCTTCTACTGTGATTTACTGGGTTTTACCATCGAATACGAGCGCCCAGAAGAAAAATTTCTCTTCCTTTCTCTTGAAGATTGCCAGCTAATGCTAGAGGAAGGGACAAAGGATGAATTAATTGAACTGACTTACCCATTTAGTCGTGGAGTCAATATCTCCTTTGGCATCAATGATGTCCCTAGACTCTATCAGAAAGTAATCGAGTCTAACTATCCTATTCATCGTCCTTTAACCAAAAGAGAATTTCGTGTTGGCGACCATTATATCTTTCCTCATGAATTTGCAGTTCTAGACCCAGATGGCTATTTTTTAAGATTTAGCGAGTAGAATAACACTACAGTGGAAAAAGAAATATAAAAAAGAGGCTTGAACCTCTTTTTTTATGTTTCTTATATCCTCACCTGTCTATCTTCAGATCGTTGTCCTGTGACAAACATGGTGAAGGTTGCCTTGCAAACATTTCGACCATCTTGGTTGGTGATATCAACATCGACGACACAAGTGGTGCGTCCATGATGGACACATTCTCCTTTGATAGTGAGAATGTCCCCTAGATTTCCAGCTTTCAAGTAGTTAATGGAAGACTGGAGTGTCACCCCGTCTAATCCTAGCGAAATCACCACAAGACCACTGATTTGGTCACAAAGAGTAAATAGATAGCCTCCATGGGCATTCCCATAATAGTTGAGTGAGGAGTCCACTACTTTTGTCGTCACCACAACGTGACCATCTCTCATTTTTTCAATTTCGTAGTTTTCAAAGGCAGATATAGCGTCAAAGTGAAAATCTTTCATACGTTCCTCCTGATATTTCAAACGACACTATGATACTACTTTTCAAGACTCTACGCAAGAGAGAAGCTCTTATTAGGGCAAAATACCAACCTGCTCCACAAAGCGCATAAAGGCTGCCTGTCCTTCTTCTGTTTGCTTGTAAACCCCTGCATCTTCCAATACCCGAGCAAAGATTTTACCCACAGATTCTTGGACAATTTCGAGAGCTTGGTCTTTATCAGTCAATCCAGGATGATTTTCTTTCAACTCATCTGCCCATTCTTGGTGATAAGTTGCGACTGATACTTCTTCTCCGACTAGATAAGCTGCTACTTGCTCCACTTCTTCCTTCAAGCGTGGTGGCAAGATTGCTAAGCCCATAACCTCAATCAAACCGATATTTTCCTTCTTGATATGTTGGACATCCTTATGAGGATGATAGATACCATCTGGATGCTCTGGAGATGTTTGATTATCCCGCAAGACCAAATCCAACTCAAACTGCCCATCTCTTTTACGCGCAATCGGTGTGATAGTGTGATGCGGTGTTCCATTACTTTCTGCCAAGACATGTACACTTGGATCTGAGTATTGACGCCAAGCCAGTAAGATTTTATCCGCTAGTTCTGTCAAATCTTCTTTAGAATCTGAAGATAGTCGAATCACAGACATAGGCCATTGAACAATCCCTGCTTTGACAGTTTCAAAACCTTCAAAAGTAACGTTTTTCTGAATAGGAGCCACTTCCATTGGAAAAACATGGCGCCCCCCTTGATAATGATCGTGCGTCAGGATGGAACCACCCACGATTGGCAAATCAGCATTCGAACCAGCAAAGTAGCCTGGAAACTGCTCCACAATTGCTAACAAACGTTCAAAACTTTGGCGACTAATGGCCATAGGACGATGCTTGCTATCTAGGAAAATACAGTGCTCATTAAAGTAAGCGTAAGGCGAATACTGGAAGCCCCACTCCTGACCAGAAATATCAAAACGTATAATCCGGTGATTGCTTCTAGCTGGATGATTGACACGACCATGGTATCCTTCATTTTCCATACAGAGCTGACATTGAGGATAGTTACTGGATTTAACCAACTTAGCTGCCGCTATCTCTTTTGGATCCTTTTCAGGCTTAGAGAGATTGATGGTAATCTCTAGTTCACCGTAGTCAGATGGTACACGATAAGCAATATTCTTTGCGATAGCCTTTAGTTTGATGTAGTCATTTCTCTGACTGAGTTGGTAGAAATCCGCAATTGCCTGCTCTGGTGACTGGGCATAGGTATTCCAAAAATCACGATTAACCTGACTTGGACAAGGCGTTACCAAGTCCATGAGGTCGGCACCGAGAATTTCGCGCGCAGCCTGACTATCTTCAATTGTTTCCAATCGAACGGCTTCCTCGACAAGATGGTCTTTGAGATCAATCAAGTTGTCCTGATCAATCTCAACTTCAAGAACTCCATCTCCCACTAGTGCTAAAACACGATTAGTCAGATAAATCCGATCCAACTCTTCAAATCTACTTTCTGCAATGACTTTGGTCACAAATTTTTCTACTAAGGTCACTAAATAACCTCCTTCTGACTATTCAAGAACGCGAGTTCCACCTGCCACTTCAGCGATATAGAAGCTTGGAGCGTAGCCAACGATTTCTTCATAGTGCTTGCCTACAGCTTCTTTAAAGGACTCAACAGCATCCTTTTGAACCAAGGCAATCGCACAACCACCAAAACCTGCTCCTGTCATACGAGCACCAAGAACACCTTCTTGAGCCCAAGCTGTATGAACAAGGGTATCTAATTCCAAGCCAGTCACTTCATAATCATGCTCAAGTGAAACATGAGAAGCATTCATCAAACGACCAAACTTGTCTAAATCTCCTGCTTGAAGAGCCGCTTGCGCTTTAAGGGTACGTTGGTTTTCAAGAACGGCATGGCGAGCACGTTTCAAACGATTTTCGTCTTTGATCAGGTAGCTGTATTCATCAAAAGCCCATTCATCCAATTCACCCAAGGTTTGAATGTCCAAGGCCACTTGGAGTTCTTCTACTGCTTTTTCACATTCAGCACGACGTTCATTGTACTTAGAATCTGCTAGTTCACGGCGTTTGTTGGTGTTCATGATAACAACAACATTGTCCTTCAAATCAAGGGGAACCAAGTCATATTCTAAACTATTTGTATCCAGATAAATGGCACGTTGGTCTGCCCCCATACCGATAGCAAATTGGTCCATGATACCAGAGTTAACACCGATAAAGTTATTCTCTGTCAATTTTCCGATTTTTACTAAATCTAAACGGTCCAATTTTAGATCAAAAAGGTATTCTGCCACGACACCAGTCAAAAGCTCCAAAGATGCAGAAGATGACAAACCAGCACCATTTGGGATATTTCCAAATACATAGAAATCAAAACCTTTATCAATCACATGACCAGCTTCTTGCAAGAAATGAAGGACACCTTTTGGATAGTTGGTCCAGTTGTGCTCTTTCTCAAATTTAAGGTCAGCTAGAGGAACTTCGATAATTCCTTTATCCTCAAAGTTTGCTGAGTAAAAACGCAACACTTGATCATCACGCTTGCGTGCAGCTCCGTAAGTTCCTAGTGAAATAGCTGCTGGGAAAACATGGCCACCGTTGTAGTCAGTATGCTCCCCAATCAAGTTGATACGCCCTGGTGAGAAGAAGGTTTGATCTGCTTCTTGACCAAAAACAGCAAGAAAGTCCTTGCGAAGTGCATCAGCAGTAAGATGTTGTTTCATATGAATTCTCCTTTGACAATTGTTAGGTAAAAAAACTTAACCTGTAATCGTTTTCTTCTATTGTACCCAAGGGTTTTGCTTTGGTCAACATTTTTACCTATATTTTACTAAACTATAGGTAAAAAGCAACAAAAATATGCTATAATAACCTAAAAAGGAGGGGAATTATGGCTACACTCAAAGATATCGCTCAGCTAGCCTCTGTCTCGATCGCAACTGTATCCCGCGTTCTCAATCGCGATCAGAGCCTATCTGTTACAGAAGAAACTCGACATCGTATCTTAACCGTCGCAGAAGAACTAGGATATACAAAACATCTCAAAACAGGCGAAAGTCATAAACTCAAACAAAAAATTGCTATCATCCAGTGGGTGAGCGAACAAGGAGAATTAGAAGATCTCTACTACTACCAGATCCGTCTCGGAATTGAAAAAAGAGCTCAAGAGTTAGACTATGACATTTTGCGCTATTTTAACGACCAACCTTTCACGCTTAGTGAGGAAGTGATTGGTATCCTCTGTATTGGAAAATTTAGTCGAGCACAGATTGCTTCATTCGAGGAATATCAAAAGCCTCTAGTATTTTTAGACAGTGATACGATTGCTCTTGGTCATACCTGTGTCATTACAGATTTTTATAATGCTGTTAGACAGGTTGTTGATTACTTTACAGATCATGATCGTAAAAAGATTGGTATCCTATCCGGTCTTGAAACGACTACTGACCATGAAGAAGTTATCTCAGATAAGCGTTTAGATTACTTTAAATCCTATATGCAAGAAAAGGGAATCTATAACGAAGAATTCATTTTCCAAGGCTCATTTACTGCTCAATCTGGATATGATTTGATGAAGGAAGCTATTGAAAAATTAGGAGATAAGCTTCCACAGGCCTTTTTTGCTGCCAGTGATAGTTTGGCAATTGGTGCCCTTCGTGCCCTTCAAGAAGCCAGCATTAGCATTCCAGAGCGCGTCAGCATTATTTCCTTTAATGATACCATTCTAACCAAGCAAGTGTTCCCACCACTTTCCAGTATTACAGTCTACACCGAAGAAATGGGACGCACAGGAATGGATATTCTGAACAGAGAAGTCCTTCACGGACGCAAAATCCCAAGCCTCACCATGCTAGGAACCAAACTGACTTTAAGAGAAAGTACCTTGCATTAAGTGCAATAGTTGAACACAAAAAAACTAATAGAGATTCTCAAATCCTATTAGTTTTTTCTTTTTATACTCAATGAAAATCAAAGAGCAAACTAGGAAGCTAGCCGCAGGTTGCTCAAAGCACTGCTTTAAGGTTGTAGATAAGACTGACGATGTCAGTTACCTATATCTACGGCAAGGCGAAGCTGACGTGGTTTGAAGAGATTTTCGAAGAGTATTAATCCATCACAATCATAGACTTGATAGTCTTGCGTTCATCCATGTCTTTATAGGCTTGATCAATCTCGTCCAGAGTATAGCTATCAGTAAAGACACGACCCGGATTGATATCACCGTCAAGAACTGCTTTTAACAAAACTTGTTTATCATAAGTAGTAACTGAGGCTGCTCCACCCGCCACTGAAATATTTTGGGCAAAGGTTGAACCAAGAGCACGGTTATTGTAATGAGGAACGCCGACAAAACCTAAACGCCCGCCATTATGAAGGACACCCAGTGCTTGCTCAACAGCCGCCTCAGTACCAACACACTCAAGTGCTGCATCTGCTCCTCCTCCGAGGATTTCACGGACCTTGGCAATCCCTTCTTCACCACGCTCAGCTACAACAGCTGTCGCACCTGACTCCAAGGCCATCTTTTGACGGTCTTCGTGGCGACTCATGAGGACGATTTGCGATGCACCACGCATTTTGGCTGCGATAACCGCACATTGACCCACAGCACCATCCCCGATAACGACCACCTTGTCACCTTTTTGCACATTAGCTACACGCGCTGCATGGTAACCGGTCGGCATGACGTCAGCAAGTGTCAAAAGTGACTTGAGCATGCCTTCGCTATAATCTGAAGGTTGATCTGGAATTTTCACAAGTGCCCAATTGGCAAAGTGGAAACGGATATACTCAGCCTGGGCACCACCTGACCAGTTGGTGCCAATATGGCGGTCACAAGTCCCATCATAACCGGCACGACAGGCATCACACTGACCACAACCATGAGTGAAAGGCGCGATGACAAAGTCACCTGGTTTTACAGTAGTGATAGCCTCACCAACTTCTTCAACGATTCCAATTGCTTCGTGTCCACTATTTTTGTGACCCGCTTTAATATCTGGATTTCGGTAACTCCATAGGTCTGAACCACATACGCAAGCACGAACCACACGGATAATAACATCATCCGCCTCTTGAATGCTTGGACGCTTGATTTCCTCAATACCTACCTGACCTGCCTTGGTATAAACTGCTGATTTCATTTAAAATTTTCCTTCCTTGTAAAGTTTAATTTTGTGATTTAAGCGATTTAAAGCCACCTGTAACTGAGACAAGCGTTCCTCTAATTTTTTCTTTTCCTCTTCTAAGATACCAAGCCTTTTCTCTCTCGTTTCATCCCCCTCTTGGTAGAGCGACATATAGTCAACTAAACTGTCCACAGAGACACCTGCCGAACGAAAACACTTAATAAATTCCAGCGCCTCAATATCCTGATCTTGAAAATCACGAATCCCAGTTGCAGTACGAGTAATCGGTGGTACAAGACCAACCCGTTCATAATACCGAATCGTATCCGCTGAAATTCCCAACAAATCACTGGCTGATTTAATGTTCACCTGCTATCCTCCTCTCATTTTATTCACTGAGTTTAAGCTATTCTAACTCACTTATCTTATTATATAACTTTGAGTTGACTCTAAGTCAAGCATTTGGCATCTAATCGAAAAATTTTTATAATTAGCATTCATGTATATGGAGTTTGTACAATGCTCTTAACTTACCAATCTTTTGAAGTACTTAAATAATAAAGAAAGTTCTCTATTCCAAATAAGATAGTACCCAATCATTTTTCACTTTTTTCTAATGATGATGCTCATAACTCCTCTCCAACTCACACACCTTTCGCTTATGGGCTTGGTGAGTTTCTAGGTCTGCATCAACCTCAATGGTGATATTTTGGAAACCACAATCTTTGAGTTTGCTTCGAATGGATTCTTTACAGACCTCCATCTTTTCAATTTCTTTTAGACAAACATGGACAATGGCATTTTTTTCCAAACCATCCATGGTCCAGAGATTGAGCTGATTGATACTAGCAACGTGGTCCAGTTGCTCCAAATCACTCTTTACTCGCTGGATATCCACTCCTTCTGGCACGGCGTCCAAGAAAATCTTAAGTGTAGACCAAAAACGTGGAATAGCTTTTGAGAGAATAAAGATCGAAATAACCAGAGACAAGAGAGGATCTAGGATATACCAGTCGGTAAATCGCAGAACAATGGCCATTAGGATAACAGCCACCCAACCCAGAGTATCTTCCAGAAAGTGCAGGCTCAAAATAGACTCATTCTTGGTTTTTCCCTTACGAACCACTAGACTTGCCAATACATTGATACTAACCGCTATGATTCCTAGCCAGAGGATTCCCTCATCGTTGACAGGTTGTGAATTAAAGAGTTTCGTTATATTTTCTAAAATAACGAGAACAGACCCTGTCATTAGAATCACAGCCGTTACCATGGCCCCCAAGAGGCTAAAGCGCTTGTAACCCAAGGTGTAATGACTATCCTCTTCACGATTGGAAATTGTTTCAAGAACGGCTGATACCCCAATTGCGATTGCATCTCCCAAATCATGGACAGAGTCAGCAAGAACAGCACTGGAACCAAACACTCCACCAGCGATAAACTCGACAATGGCATAACTCAAATTTAAGAAAAAAGCTAGCCAAACCGCACCTTTCGTTGTCATTTTTTCATCCTCCTTTGGTATAATAGTAGTATAAATATTCCCTTTACTAGTATTATCTCTTACTCCGAAAAGAAAGGATAGGGGCAAACTGTTCTCTTTGTAAGTTACTGAACAATTTGTTCAAATTGTCCATATGGTTGCTCAAGATCGCCGCATTACCAAGACACGAAAAGCTATCTATACTGCTTTTTTACAATTATTGAATCAAAAAGATTACGAAACTATCACAGTTCAGGAGATTATAGACCTGGCAGATGTTGGTCGCTCCACCTTTTACAGTCACTATGAGAGTAAGGAATTACTCCTAGATGAGCTCTGCCGGTATCTCTTTCATCATCTTTTTGAACGCGAGGAAAATATATCTACAGAAGCTTATTTGTCCCATATCTTTTCGCATTTTAAGAAAAATCAAGACCACGTCACCAGCCTCCTTTTCTCAAAAAATGACTACTTCCTCCGCCAATTACAGAAAGAATTGGAACACCATGTTTATCCCATGATAGCTGAGGACTTGCAAGTTTCCTATCCTAATATTCCTGCTTCCTACCTCAAGCATTTTGTCGTAACTAACTTTATCGAAACATTGACCTGGTGGCTCAAAAAAGGGAAATCTTATAAGGAAGATCAAGTTGTGAGATTTTACTTAGACGTCATGGAAATGACAACCAAACAAAAATAAATCATCATTATTCTAGCTAGAAAGGAAATCTTATGTACTTCGTTATTATTCTTGCTATTTTTTTAGCCTTCTTACTTCTTGCTTTTCCTCTTCATCATTTATTGGCTAGCCTTTCAGAATTAAGAAAAGGCAGGAATCCCCTAGGAAATCAGCTTCTCCTTATCGGAAGTATCCTTGCTACCTTATCTATCTTCCTCTACTTCTTTGCTACCTTATCTATCTTCTGCTACTTCTTTTTGCCGATTGTCGCACTATCTATTTGGCTGATTGGCTGTGGTTTGATTTGCTACGGAGCCTATTGGAATGACAAACAGAAAGGAACCTTTAAAAAGTCTCACCATATCATCAGAATTACATTTGCTATAGTATTGACACTTATACTACTTTTATTCTAATACAAAAACCCTATCTTATCTAAAAAGCAAGATGGGTTTTTTGTTAGTATAAAGTAATTTCTATATTTATTTTTGAAGAATTCCTTCTTGAAGGAGAAAGTCCCGTGCTACTTCTTCAGCAGACTTGCCTTCCACACCAACTTGATAGTTCATCTGACTCATCTGGCTCTCAGTGATTTTACCAGCTAGCTTATTAAGAACAGCTTCCAACTCAGGATGTTTTTCGAGTAATTCAGCTTTCATGAGTGGCGCACCTTGATATGGCGGGAAAATATGTTGATCATCTTCTAAAATCATCAAGTCATAACGAGCAATTTCAGCATCTGTCGAGTAAGCATCTGTAATTTGAATGTCCCCTGACTGGATGGCTTGGTAGCGAAGGGCTGGCTCCATGGTTGCCACATTGAGATTCAATCCATAAACAGACTGCAAGCCCTTGTTTCCATCCTCACGATCGTTAAACTCCAGAGTGAATCCTGCCTTGAGCTGTCCTTCCACTTTTTTCAAGTCTGAAATCGTCTTAAGCCCATATTCTTGCGCAATTTTTTTGGGAACTGCTATAGCATAAGTATTTTGATAAGCCATGGGTTTAAGAAAGGCTAGTTGATCCTGTTTGGCAATGCCATCACGAGCCACCTCGTAAACCTTTTCTGGGTCATGCCCAATTTGTGGAGATGGTTGGAGGAGACTCTCTGTCACTGTTCCAGAAAATTCTGGATAGATATCGATATCACCCTTTTTCAGCGCTTGATAAAGGAAATCTGTCTTCCCAAAGTTAGGCTTGACCGTCACCGTCATGTCCGTATTTTCCTCAATGAGAAGCTTGTACATATTCATGAGAATCTCAGGCTCAGGTCCCAACTTCCCAGCTATTACCAGATTTTCTTTCTCTTTGTTAGGAATCATGTTTGGAGCATAACTAGCTCCCAAACCAAGCACCATAACAGCAAAAGCTGCAACAATCGTACGCAACTTTGCCTTTTCCAACCATTTGAGAACAACATTAAAGAGAATGGCCAAAATGGCTGATGAGATTGCACCGATTAAAATCAGACTAGCATTCCGACGATCAATTCCCAAAAGGATAAAGGAACCCAATCCTCCAGCACCAACAAGAGCGGCTAGAGTTGCTGTCCCAATGATCATAACGGTTGCTGTACGAACTCCCGATACAATAACAGGCATGGCCAGTGGAATTTCAAACTTCTTGAGTCGCTCCCACTTGGTCATTCCAAAAGCAATCCCTGCCTCCTCAATACTAGGATCAATGCCGTTCAAGGCTGTGATTGTATTTTCCAAAATCGGGAAAATAGCATAAATGACTAGAGCTGTGAGAGCTGGTAAGGTTCCAATCCCCATGAAAGGAATAAAGAGCCCCAGCAAAGCCATTGAAGGAATGGTCTGAAAGATACCCGCAACTTGTAGCACCCAGTTCGCAGCTTTTTTGTGGCTATTTAGATAAACCGCAAGTGGGATGGTCAGAAAAATAGCAACCAATAAGGTCAAAAGCGATAATTGTAAGTGTTGCCCAAGAGCGGTTAACCATTCCCCAAAACGCTCTTGAAAGGTTGAAATCAAATTAGACATGAAGGCTACCTCCAAATAAGTTTGCTACAAAGTCTGTCGCAGGCGCTTGTAAAATTGTTTCAGGTTCTGCCACCTGGCGAATTTCTCCATCCTGCAAAACTGCAATTCGATCCCCTAATTTCAAAGCCTCATCCGTATCATGAGTAACGAAGATGGTGGTCATCCCGAACTCCTTGTGCAAATCCTTGGTGAGAGCTTGCAACTGCTTGCGAGAGATAGCATCCAAGGCTGAAAAGGGCTCATCCATCAGCAAGATTTTTGGTTCCCCAATGATGGCTCGTACAATGCCAATCCGCTGTTGCTCACCACCAGATAACTCGCTTGGTAAACGATGAGCATAATCTGCCGCAGGAAGCCCCACTTTGGCTAAGAGTTCTTCGGTTTTAGAGGCAATTTGTTCCTTGCTCCAACCCTTCATCTCAGGAATCAATGCTATATTTTCCTCAACCGTCAAGTTAGGAAATAGGGCAATAGCTTGGAGGACATAGCCAGTACTGAGACGCAACTCCCGTTCATCATAATCCTTGATGCGTTTTCCATCCATATAGATATTGCCATCTGTCGGCTCCAAGAGTCGGTTAATCATCTTGATCATGGTGGTCTTACCAGATCCTGAAGGACCCACTAGCACCATGAATTCTCCATTTTCAATGCGGAGATTGACATCTTTTAAAATATTTTTATCCGTGTAGCGCAAGGCTACATGTTTGTATTCAATCATTTTTTTCCTCAATAAGTTTTCTATCTCTAAGAATATCCAAAAGGCTGCTTGCTGGATGCCTTAGGACTTTTTCGATATCTGTTGAAACCCCAGCCTGTTCGCCAGCTTTAATCGCTGTATAGGTGCTGACCCAGGCATCGTACTCCCAAGTTTGTGCTGACCATTTTTTCCGTGACTCATAAGCTTCTTCTACTGATTCATCTATATATGTGATGGTCTTACCGCTCTCTTTTGAGAGGAGCGATACGATTTCTTGCATAGAAAGATCCTCTGGCCCTGTCAGATTCAAGCTTTGATTTTCCCATTCCTTAGGATTTAAAAGAATCTCTGCTGCAACCCTAGATGTGTCCTTACGGGCAACAGCTGACACAAGGCCGCTGCCGGCCGGACCGCGAATTTCTCCATTTTCGAGTACCATATCAATAAAGAAATCCAAGTAAAAATTATCTCTTAGAAAAGTATAGGTGAACCCTAACTCCTTGATATAGGCTTCCGTCTGGGCATGATCTTGAGACAAGGTGAAAGTTGCCTTCTCATCTGCCCCATAAAAGGAAGTATAAACGATATGCTCTACCCCCGCTAACTTTGCAGCATCTAAAAACTCCTTGTGCTCCTTGACACGCTCTGGATTTTCCCTAGCAGAAACCATCAACAAAGTATCGATCCCCTTCAAGGCTTCAACCACCTCTGGAGTATTGGTATAGGACAATCTACGGATTTCCGCAGACGCATAAACTTTTGCACGCTCTGGGCTTCTTGCTAGATGGACAGAAGCGATTCCTTTTTTATCAACAAGATCAGCCACATAGGAGCCTAAGTTCCCTGTTACACCTGTAATTCCGATCATAACTGCTACTTCCTTTCCCTATATATCATTTTCTTTAGCTTTTAGATTTGAGATAATACGCTCTTGATAAGCTTCAAATTCTTGGATTTCTTGATCCGAAAAGCCTTGATAAAAAATCTCTCCCAGTTCTTTGCTGACACGGTCTCCGATTTCTTTTTGCGCCCAACCGAGGTCTGTCAAAGAGATATATTTTTTCCTTTTATCCTGCGTGCAAGGTTGAATCGTGACCAAGCCTTGTTCTTCCAATTTCTTAACCATACTGGTCAATGTATTATTGGCTAGACCCGTCGCAAGAGCGATATCGGTCGCTGTAGCGCACCCCAACTCTTGCTTCCACAAAATCGTTAAAATTTTCCCTTGTTCACTTCTGTATTGAGCATCTGGTTCCTTACTCAGCAACTTTTGAAAGATACGTCCATTTAACAATCGAATCTGTAGAGCTTGGTAGCCCCCTAACATCTTGTTCATTTTGTCTCCTTTTTGTTCTATACCGAACCTTTTTAATAATTGTAACACTCTGAATTACATCTGTCAACTATTTCGATATGGAAGTAATAAAAAACTTCCTACCAAAAAGTAGAAAGTCATCATTTTTATAAAATTAAACATGAATCACATCTGAATCATTCCTCTTAAAGAAACTACTATGGACCAGATAAGGACCATACTTAGAATTTTGACTAGAAACCAAACATAAAGGAATGATAAAAATTTTTATAAAATATAGTAAACAAAAGAATAAGAAAAGACTAAAACTAAGATTCCTTAATTCAAAAAAATAAAGACAAAAGAAAATTAAAGCATTTAATAGAATATTAAATCCCCTAGCAAAACTAGCTGATAAGATATTCGTCTTGATCTGAGGATTAAAAAGTTTGACAAGAAACAAGGCTAATAAAGAGATATTATAGATACAAATTGGCTTGTAATCATGACGATAGGGAACTAAAAACAAGAACAAAGAATGCTATAGTGGATTGAACTTAGAGTAGTACAATATAGATTCTAAAACATTTTTAGCAGTCTTGATGTACTGTTCTAGATTCATTCTACTATATTTTCCGTATAAAAGTAGACAAATGTCTACTAGGAATGTTGAGTTTTGGCAAACGACTGGGAATGATGATGCTATAGATTCCTTATCTCAAATACTGCCGTATGAATCCACTCGTTATTCATTTGAAAGTCATTTTCTATGATTTTACTAAAGGTAAAACCGTTTTTTAAAAGCACTCTCTGAGAAGCCAGATTGTCCCTTGCCGTCCCTGCGATAATCTTATGTAAACCATAAGTAGTAAAGGCCTTTTCTAAAACGAGTTTAACTGCTTCGCTTGCATATCCTAAATTAGTAACATTTTCTCCAATCCTATATCCAAGTTCCGCTGTTTTTCTATCCTTTCCTAAAACACTTAAATTGATTCTTCCAACCATAGTACCTTGTGCATCTCTAATAAGATGCATATAGACATAATGATTCTCTTGTTCCCTTAACAATTCCCTTGTAATTTCTTTAAAACCTTCTGAGTCAAAATAGTGGGCTGGTCTAGGAGGTAAACTTCGCTCAAAATACTCCCGATTTTCTTTTTCAAAAGAATAAACATCTATGCTATTTTCTTCAGATATCAACTCTAAACTTATCATTCTAAACCATTTCCTATCATTCTCTAAACTCAAATTTACTCATGTTCACACAAAGTGACATTTAAAGAGATATCTTAATTTTTTCATATCGTATCTACATTATAACACCACATACTATGAAGAAAATAATCTCCATCAAGGTCCTCATAAATTCCAACATCTTGCTAAACAGGCTGGAACTCCTATGGAAGCTATTTCGGAGGCACTAACACACAGCGATTCAGGCACAACTCGAATTTATGTCAATGCTCCTGGCAGAACAAATGCATCGCTTATCCTAGCATTTAGTCACCGCTCAAACTTTAACTTGACATCTAGAAATTCCAATCATGGGTTTAGCATATTTCAAAGTAAGATGAAGTTTTCAAGGGTCCGACCAGTTATCTTTGTAAAAACATTTAATAAAAGTCACTCGTCCAGAAGGGTACTTGCTTATATTCTTTTAAAGACTGAGAAAGTTTCCTATTTCCAAATTCAATCTCAAAATAATCGTATAAGTCTTTGCCATAATAAATAATATCTAAATCCACTACTGATAAAATCGGCATCTCCTGATTCTCATAACTAGGGAGAAAACGATGCCCATATAAGGGGATTAGTCGAGGTGCTGCTTCTAACATTTTCCTGATTTGAATATTTCTGTCCAAGAGTGTAGTTGGCTCGCTCCCCCAAGAGGCATCCCACACCAGTTCATCCAAACTTTCCAAAATTCCATCATAGGGAGCAACTAGGCTCCGTTTTATATGTTCTATATTTTCAGCTGAGAAATTTCTCCAGTTATAAAAACCTTCTGAAATAGGCAACAATTGTTGATAAACTGCCAGCCACTGCTCAGGAAATTCAATTCCATAGATTGTCTCGACTTTTTGTATTTCTTCATCACTTAGACCTGGTTCCAAAGAAATGCCATTCTCGAGCAATAGCGTCTTAATCCTATCGATTTTCAAAAGATCTCCAACCATTTCCTCTCCTCCTATTCACTCCCTATTTTATGGAGATTAGAGCACATGTCACTTCTTAGCTAAACTAAAATGACTTCAAAAAATCAACCAACCCATCATGTAATTGTATATTCTCATTTAAAACTTCCTTGCTCTCTTTATCAGATAGCTCCAAGTTCATATTACGATAGCCATCCAACAATTCCATCGTCAAAACCAAAGTATCATAACTGACATTAAAGAGCAGTTCTTCTTTAGTTAAATCACTTTGATGGAGATTCATATTTACAGCTTGTTCCTGGATGATTTTTAGTTCTTGTAAAAATATTGCTTGCTGATCTGTCATACTTCATCTAGTCTTTCTATTTTTATTATGGGTATGTTGAACTTCCTTATCGCATAAGCTGGAGATTCAAGTTATCAAATTTTTCTCTTTGACAAATGAAGATTGTTTCTTTATAAGATAAATTTCCTGAATAATTCTGGAATTTCACCTTCTTGTGTCAATAAAGTCTTTACAGCAAAATCAACCCTACCATCGGAAACTAAATCCTTTAATGATTGTGGATAGGAAAAGAAAGAATGCTTAAATGTAATATCTGACATGAATGTTCCCCCTTGTTACTATTG
The DNA here is from genome assembly GCF_047460685.1 of Streptococcus infantis. Taxonomy (GTDB): domain Bacteria; phylum Bacillota; class Bacilli; order Lactobacillales; family Streptococcaceae; genus Streptococcus; species Streptococcus infantis_AD. The sequence continues at coordinate 107,186 of NZ_JASHFS010000001.1, forward strand.
AAAAAAACAGCAAATACTTGTTACCTTTCTGCCCATCTAGCTAATTTGATACAATAATCCTCGATTAAAGCTTCTGTGTCATACATTTTTAGAATGTTTTCAAAATCTATCGCTGATATTTCAGACACATCAAACTCACCTGTAGCATTTATTGCATCAAAATCACTTGGGTATGGAGCTTCTCCCAACTCCAAAGGTGTCCGATTATCAAAATAAGCTACGTGTCCATCAAGAAATATATCTAATCGTTTTGTTTCAAATCGTTCTGCATCTATTTCTGAGTACATGGTTATTGGAAAATCATCATTCGTATGATTCCAAATTGTTTTATAATACAACATCTAATCCCCCTAATTCCCTAGCTATCTATCCAATCTAAATCTTCTTTCTTTAGATACCGCCCATATCATAAGCTAGGCAAGTCTTTCGTTCAATCTACTCAGTGATGACATTATCCACTAAGAAAACTGCAATCCCCCATTTCTATGTGGCATTAGTAACAGTAAACTGTACAAGGTCATCCATAAAATTCAATTTCCCAAGCAGTACTATCGTATATTTCCAATCTTACTTGCAAAGCTTCTGTACCTTTTTCTATAGTTTCAAATTCAATAGGACTTGTAGAGGAAACAACTATTAAATTATTTATATCCTCTATTCCCTTTGAAAATTTTAAAAGTCCAGCCCAACTCATCTGATAGCCATATTTTGAATTTAAGACTAAATCTTCAAATTCTGGCATAGGCAGATTATTTGGAGCTTTTCCTACAGCATCACATTCAAAGATATACCAATCTTCACTATTAGATGGTATTTGGGAAAGAATTTCAAAAAAAGTCAGCTTTTGATTATCCTTTGACAATTGTCCACTTATTTTCAACTCGTATTCTCCAAATTTTCTGTGATAAGGTCCATCTACAATTCTCTCATCTGTCACACGGTCCAAAACACAGTTTACTAAGACTTGTTCCGATAGCTACTTTTAAAGCAGGTTTAATGGCTCCCACCTACTAGGCTAGTCAACCAATCATCATAAAATTGTTTCTGTTCTGCGACACTGACACAGTTTAAGTTTGGTTTATCTTGGTCAAAAATCTCATAAACATTGTTTAAACTAGCTTGTTTTCCCATTTCCAAGAAATAGGCTTTTTCTCCACCAAAATTCATCTGCATCGGAGAAGGAAATACACACTTGTCAGCTCCATTGCATTGGAGAATCCCGCCTTCCTTTTCCAAATCCAGACGATAATTCGTAAGCGCCTCAAAGAAAGAGTCGGCTTCATAGCGTTCAAAACCCGAATCTCTATCAACATCAAGAATACATAATTCTTCGCTATCTCGAATAAAAATCTGACACGTTTCTATTCGATTCTCATCCTTATAATAAATTGGCAATAAAACGACTCTCATTTCCCACCTCTACTGATTTTATGTAAAATCTTTTACTTTAAATTTTTCTATTTCAAACATCCATCTCATAATTTTGTTCTGCACAAGCAAGAAAACCTACCAAATAGAAAGCTCAACACTTTCCCCACAGAACTTGCAGGTTCAAAGCCACAAACATTATCATAAGACGATAATTTGCTAAACTCTATACGAATACTCTGTAGTTCGAGTAGACAATTCTTTAAATAATATACTGAAAATCTCCCCTGATACAATTCATTCATAAGGATTGGATAAGGACTACCCCAATTTGAATTTTCAAGACGTATAAAGACAGTCGAAAAAAAGGAATTCAAAATCCAATTGTCTAATAGAACAAGCCAACCTTTAAGGCAAGTGACATCGTAATCCCCCATAAATTTATTCCAACAGAAAATCTCTTATTCTAAGCTATAGTTGATTGAAATAAGATGTGAACAAAGAGGTTAGGAAAGTCAAATTAATTTCTAAAAATGTTTTAGAATTTATATTGTACTACTCTAAGTTCAATCCACTATATTATAGCATTCTTTCGAGTAAAGTTGTATGGCTTTTCTAAAATTCATCAAAAAACACCTCATGGTGTGAACCATGAAGCATTTCGAAAGCTTGGTGTAATCGTATTGATTGAATTTTTGAGACAAGTGACTATGTCAGTTTGCAGAACAATTTCATATAGAAAACATCTGAGCTCTCCTCTGTATTAAGTGTAAAATACTTTATAAGTTCAATGGAAGCTATTTATGTTAGGCTAGACAATTTTCATCACCTTAAAGTGCCCCTCTGGATAAGTCCCTTGATAGCCAACTGGAATGTAGCCACTCTCATAAATCAAAAGTAAATCATCATGAAAAGAAGACTCTATCCCAAAATCGTCTTGCAATAATTTATAGTTTCTAAGAGTGCTTAAATCAAATAAAATCGAATCTATGCATGTCTGTGGCAAAAAATTTCTCTGTAGGTATTCTTTTAATATAGGTTCAATAGATTTACGAAAGTAGGCTGCATTTTCATTCCAGATTTTTCCTATTCCAGATCTGACCTGGCCTTTGTTCTTAAGTAAGAATTCACTACGAAATTCCCAAACAAGCTCTTCCCATTCACTAGACTCTATATGTTGCAATCCTTCAGTGCTATCTAATATTTCTATCTTAAAGGGAATTTCCATATTACCCTCTCTAAAACACTCAAGAATATACTTCATATCCATATATTTTTCTTTCATTTAGAAAAACCTCATTTCTTTTTCGATAATAGAATGGGCATTGTATTGATGACTACCGATATCTTTTCCTATGTTTCCAATTAATGGAACAGTCACACAGTCATTATAACTATAATTTGGAGTGGTTTTCTTTATCATATAGCAGACATATTATAAATATTCAACTCTAAAATTATAGTTCAACATCCATTCTATAGTATAGATTTTTTTATCAGCAGTTCTATAAACATACAGATTCTCATTAGATTTCATCAATTGATCCATATCAACGAAAGCGTCATATATATCTCTCCCTTCCTCACAAAATTGGATTCTTACAAAATCCCGTATTTCAATTCCAAGTGAGTAGTTATCCCCAATTAATAAAATTAATAATTCTCCTTTATTGTTCATCCTTAAACCTGATAAATAATTATCTTTCGGAATAGATAATTTCTCCCAATTATCAGAAACGATCTTATCTGACGATAAATATTTTGTATGTTCAATATTATAAGCAGTAGGTGATGTATCAATTTGCGGGGAAAAATCAGTTACAATATCTATTATAAAGCAATCACTAATCAATAGGTAACGTTGTATTTCTTGTACTTGATGATTACTTTCTAATTCATAAAGCCCTGCTTCAAGATTTTCTAAATTGTGACCGGAGAAGTGATGTTTATTATATACATAACAATAATCTACATATCCAAAATTAATGAAAGTATGATTATTTTTAGATTTTATAAGAACTATAGTATCCTCATTATCTGAAATAATACCAGATTCAAGCATTATTTCCGCATCTGAAATAATACCAGATTCAAGCATTATTTCCGCTCCTTTAGAAAAAGAAAATAAAGTTTTAACTTCCATAGATTTACTCTCCATATCTAATTTTAGTACCTATATATCGTCCGTCTTTTAACACAATATCCATTGTGGCTGGACCCGTTGTGCTTCCTTTCCGAATGGATACTGAAGTTCCATCAGGCAATTCACCTCTCAATCCATTACCATATTTTGGTGTTGATGTTCTATTTACATCCGTTAAATCCAATGAAGAAAAATCTGAAACGTCTTGTCTACTGTGAGACCAGTATAAAATAAACTAAGACACAAATTGTCTTTGTGAAAGTAATTTATATTTTCTCCACTTTTACATCATTTTCAGATACAATATCCACTAAAAAATGCGTCGACATTAATTTGTAGTGATGGAGCTTTTTATTAGCTATATTTACAGAAGCGACCAAGTCACCAAATTCTGCATTCTCGACTTCATAGATATAGTTGGTCAGATAACGTGGTCTGTTCTTTGCTAATCCTTGCTCCCAGTAACTATCTATTAATTCTAAACTTTCGTAGACTGAACGGAAAGCCCAAACTTTTGTAAAGGTAAATTTAAATTTTTCTGAATCTTCCAAGTAGGCAATTAGAGTATCCCCGTCTATATTTATCTCGATACCATAGTCACCAAAAGGGATGAAGTCCGGTTTAATTTTCGTCCATTTTTCCATATCAATTCTCCAAGTTCTATTTTCTGATAATTGTACTACAGCGGTGTACAGGTTTGATTAGCAAATTTTCTAGTATTGACTGATACTTAAATCAGAATTTGCAGACACAAGAATCTCCACTACACTATCTTGAGTTATGATTATATAATGTTGTGAATACAGAGTTCTTGCACCACCATAGGCTGTATATCCGAGTTTATTCACTAATTGACTATTTTTGACTTCATAAATGATATTTTGGAAATTATTTTTTTCAAATTTTTTAAACATCTCTTTATCCAGAATTGCAGATAAATACAATTCCCTGCTAAAAAATCGTGCTTCATCATAACAAAAACATGATAATTTAAAACAGTTCTGCTCTCCAATCAGCCGAATTTCTTGCTCATCTCCTAAATCGGTCAACAAAACCTTTATCTTATAGTTATCTACAGGAATCAAACCTTTAAAGACTTCTACCCATTCTTCATTTTTAGTCTCCATATCTAATTTCATATGAAACTCCTCCTTTTGATTGCCTTATTTGAAATTCCAGTGTAGCTCCTAAATCACTTTTATTTTCAGGTCTAACAACAACCTTTGTTCCATCACTTAAAATACCCACATACCCTTTACCAAAGTCAGTATTAATTTCCTTTATATTTTCTAAAGGTAATGAATTGAAATCTTCAAGTGCTTTTTCAAGTTTCCTTAATTTGCTAGCCTTAGCTACAGGACAGAGTTTACTTGCAATATCAACAGCTAATACTCTTCGAAAATCTCTTCAAACCACGTGAGCTTCGCCTTGCCGTACTCAAGTACAGCCTTCAGGTCGCTTCCTAGTTTGCTCTTTGATTTTCATTGAGTATAACTCTACACCTGCTACCCAACGATTTGTATCTCCATCCGTTAAAGGATCTTTCCCAGTAACTAAACGTTCTCCATTATTCCATCCTATTCATTCAGCTGCTAAAGTTGGAATCTTAGCCTTATTTTCTTGGTTAAACTTCGCAAATTTTACATTATATATTCCTCATGAGTCATTGGGGGAGCCTTTAGATACTCCTCCAATGTCATTTTATCAATTCGCTCTTTCTGATCCGGTCTAAGTCCATGTCTTGCCGCATCTTCATACTTTCTAAAGTCAGCTGTAGATAGGGTTTTGTTTACGCCCTTATCGGAAGCATCGGTTGTTTTGGGATCACAGACATGTTTCTAAGTTCGACTTTTTACTTGATTCCAGACTCTTTTATTTATAATCAACTTTCATTTTAAAAACTATAAATTTGTTCGATAAATTTTTTACTCTAATATTAAAATCTATTTTGGAGTTAAACGTAAAAAGAAAAGATTGAGATGTATCCATAATAATACCTTCGTGATCGACACCGATGCCATTATGAGGATTCTCTAACACAACGATTTTTGTTGTTTCTGTTTCCGAATCGTATTTCCAGTGTTCAACCTGACTTTCCTCAATATTATAATGTATACTATTATCATAGTCAGACCAACTCCTCCCGTATGATAACTTTACCTTACCATCTGTACTTAGACGAGTTAATTGAATATCCGTATAAGAATCTAAGCTTATTGAATTCCCTTTGATTACTATATCTTTTTCAGAGTTTGGCAATAAAATATAATATTCTCTTGTTAATTCCTTAAAAATTATGACTATTGCTATTAATATCAATAATACAATGCATTTTTTCCTCATTCTATTTGTTTCTCTTTCTAGCCTTATAATCATTGATTCCATCTTGAATCATGTCAGAATCTCCAGGATTATCAAGGTACGGTCGGTTTGGAATATTTTTAATAATCGACTATGGTCCTACATTTTTATTATGTAAGTCAGATCCTACTTGTGCAACTCCAGCAGTTGATTTCAAATAGGTATCCGAAGATAATATCCTTTTCCAACATAGCCGTATAAATAATTACCCGCATAATCATCCTTGACGCCTCCACACTAATTACCATCTCAGAGAACATCAATGTTAAAATCTTCCGCTAATATCTGTACCGCATCTTTTTCACTCTGTACTGTTTTTCCATCAATATGTAGATAAAAATTTGAACATTAAATATCGTTTCTCTATTTTTGTTATTTTTCTATCTACATTCACCTGATTTTCCCTTATAAATTGTTCACAATGCTTAGTTAGTTGTGTAATACAAACTAGCTTCTCTTCCTTTGATTCTTAGAACAGTTTATCTATAAAACATCATTATCCTGCCAAAAGAACTGAGCATCCTTTAACTCGAGATGTTCTATCTGAATATCACGACAAATAATTGTTATATCCATAATACCTAGATCGATTCTGCACTCAACAAAATTTTTATTTTGAACATACTGAAGCAACGTGAAATTTTGTGCAGAATAACCAAGTTGTGTCTTTTTCAAACTTTTGACATTATAATCTCGCCAATTCTTCCATAGAGCATCTGTTGTATACTCTACTTTGCCACATAAAAGGAAGGTTACGCGCCAATATTTTTCTTGATCATCCTCATACTCAATAACAGTTTCATCTCCAAAATAGGACACATAAAAATTGTAAATAGATGCGTCCCAATAATTTGTTAAATCTAATTCTTTTTGTTTTTGTTCAATATTCATATTTCTTTTTAATAATATCCATTCATACTTATCCCATGGAATATGGGCATTTGGACTGCTTTTGTTAGCAATAAAACTGAGTAGCACAATCTCTACATCCCCAAGATTATCAACTGAGTAAGCTTTTAAACCAGCGTTCTAGAACGACATCATAGAGCATGAAGTGGGATTTTTCGTTAATCTATTGCGTTTTCCCTAATCATCTTTACATTACCCCAATTTTCAGCTGAAAATTGACTAGGATAGACGGAACGCCAATCTGAAATAAGTTTATTTTTCAAAATATCATTTGCAATTTCAGTGTATACTTTTACATCTAGTTTATTTTGAGTGATGTATTGTTCAACTGGATACTCTTGCTTATAATCATCTGAAAATATCCTTATTTTCTGAATTAGTTGATTTGATTGATGTTGGTACATGTATTCAACCTTCAAAATATCTGAGTTAGGCAAATCAACATTTATGACAATTAAAACATTCCCATTTCCCAACTCATTATCAGGATATTCGAATACGTAATTAATACTATGAATATTTTTAGGTAAGCTATTTTTCTTGTAGTTCTCCCCAGTTACTCCGTATAGTAAGCCTCTTGTACGTTTTTTTTCATATCGGGTAAAGATTCTAAAGTAGAGGCTGTTGGAGATAACCAGGACCCTACAGTATGATGGTACTCGTCATGATAAATTTCTTCAAAAACATTACTATATCGTGGCTTTAAAAAAATGAAAGCGAGCGGTAGTAGCATGATTAAAAACGCCCCTATAGATAAGCTATAAAACATTTTTTTATTCATTTTGCGACCTCTTTCTTGTTAATCAATATAATTGTGCAAATCATTTTTACCCTCTTCTAAACTTCGAATAAAATTATAAGAATCTGGATAGTTTTTCTTCAAGTATTCCATGGATTCTGCATCCGTTCGTCTACCACTATAGGATTGAATATTCGAACCTAAAGCTATCGTTTTACCGGGAATCAAACTATTGTAGTCCAAATGTCTCGCAAATACTAGTACTTAATCTACCTATTGTTGGATTCTCCTTACAGGAAGACAAACCCTTCAAAATACTTATTACTTGTGGAAATGTGATTAGCTGTTCCCTATATTTCGAAGAGTCAAATGAAGTAAAAGATTGAAGTACTTCTTCAAGTATATTTTTATCATGACAAAGTATTAAGTTCATCAGAATATTAAAAGCATTTGAAGTATCATAACCTTCTATACAATAAGCTAATTTGTATTTATACAAGCTACTCTTTTCTTCAAGACAAGCACCAAGAACACACCACTCTCCTTGTTTTAAAAACGGAAGCAAAACATCCATGACATATTCAACATCTGCATCATAAAAAGCATCACCTAAGTAAGGTTGAGATAATACTCTATCTAATTCTCTATAGCAATCCATACTAAAAACTTTCCTCCGTTAAGAAAGTAGCTCCCTAACTATCATAATATCTTACAAGTCAACAGTCAAGTCCAGTATCGTCAGCCACTTCACCCTTATAGGCAACTGGCTGACAAAACTTGTCTGTACTTGTCTTTCTTGCGCTTTAGAGGCTATCGTGACTGGATTCTAGAGCTTGTCCATCCTTGGTCTGGCATGTCACAGAGTCTGATATAAAGATAAGTCTCGCATTATTTGAATGATTATTGGGAGACTTTGTGCCTATTGAACAGTAAAAACACTTGAATCAATCTCTTCAAGTGTTCTTTATCTGATAATTCTAATTTGCTAATTGTTTATTGTCTTAAGATCTTATAACTCTTTGATTTCTATGGACTTGCAAACTATATTATATCCATCATAACCATCAAGATATAAAGAATAATGCTTTAATTCTTGATTCTTGTTCATTTCTTCAAAAAGATTCCTGTTGGCTTCCATTAACTGTAGTATAATTGAAGAATTAAATATTTCTAAAACTTTATCATAAGCTTCAATTGTGTTTGCCGAAAACAATGCGTTCGTCTTTGAAAAATAGTGGACTTCTTGAAAGATCAATTCAACTTCTGAATAGATATCATCACAATCGTATCCCTTTAAATTGATACAAATAGTTGTACCTGAAAAAGTTATTTGAGGTAACTCAGACAGAAGTGAAGAAAACATTGGAAGAGTGTATATCGTTTTATTTTCCATTATTCGTACCCCCTCTAGATCTTACAGTAGAAATAGTTAGTTTATTACGTAGCAGCTGCTCAACAGTAGTTTATTATGAAATGAGTTAGCGATAGTATCAGGTACATAGCACTGATCTAGGAACTCCTGCAACTGTTAACGCTTGAGAGGTTCTTGTGTTTTTTCTAACAACGAAGGGGTTATGATTAACTCTCTCTATCTCAGTTGCAATACCTACCATAGTAGTTAATCCCTGAATTCCTAATAATTTAGGCTCTTTAGCCAATAATTCTCCAAGCTCTTTACAGAAAAAGTTACCTTTAAAATGAAGTTGAGACCACATTATCTCAACTTCACTTTATCATTATTTTTCCTTAGCTCTCAAATCCCACTCCGCCTGTAATCTGGGTAATGAGGTCTAAATGTTCTTTTATGCCGACCTTGTCAATATTGGTTAGATCCCTTTTTCCTCCCAGTACCAGAAGAGGAACAAAGCCAAAGCATTGATTGTAATCCAAGCTCCCATACTCCTTAACCGCTTCTTCATAGAAAGGAATATCAAAAAAATCTTCTAAAAAACTATCATCATCTAAAAATTTGATAAAATGATCCATCCGTTGTGTCATCACATCAAAATCATTGTTCGCATAATAAATGATATCAATAAAGCCGTTCTGAGTGTAGATAATTAGATCCCCAAAACAAGTAACAAATAATGGAACTCCATTTACTCCTCTGAAATATGTAGCTTCTACAAATTCTATATATTCTTCTGGATTGATAATTTTTAGATAACCATCAAGTAAAAATCCCAGTCCATATTGTTTCCACAATTCCACTAATTCATCTGGAACCTTTGAGGCATACTGTTTAATGACTTCTTCTGGCATAGCTGCAAATTTGGTAAATTGTAAGTTCATTTTTTCTCCTAGTATTGTAATTTAACATTTAAGTAAATTTTATTTAAGTCTTCAAAAGGTGTGGTTCTAACGATTTCATCCACAACATTATCTTTAATAGTAATTGCTGTAATATTTTTAGACTATAGCGAAATTATCGTAGAATCTATCCCAAACTCTAGAAAATTTTATTTTTAACCGAAGTAAAAAAATAAATCTTTACAAAAATCAATCTCCTCTTGAGTTAAATCTCCGTTTTTTTCTTTGTCTAAACTATATAGCACACCTCTCACAGTATTAACAGACTTTGCTTGCTCTAACATTTGTAAACGTATGTCTGGATTATCAATGTATTTAATAATAATATTACATAATTTTTCTTTAACATCATCATAATTCATATTAGTCACCTATAAGATCCACTTTTTAAAATTCAATTACCGAATTAGTTTTCAATTGTGGATAGCTTCCTTTCCCATATTCGGGATAATAAGATGTGATTGGCTCCAAAACTTTTCCTGTATCTCCGGCTTCCTTAGGAACATACACATTATCCATTATCTGAAGTGTATCAAACTCTCCACGAAGCTTCGCATTACTCCAAGCAGGAGATATTTGATAAGCATCTTGCACCTTACTAGCTGAATCAAATTTAGATAAACCGATGTAACTTCCAGGGGCTTCCATAGTTCTCATTGTCTGTTCAGCATACTTAGAATCCATATAACGATAGGCCGTTGATGACAAAATTCTGCCATCAGGCGATACATAAAAATCCGATTTAGATGTAACTTTAGGCGCTGGTAAAGCTAACACAGGATCTGGTGCCAGCAAGGTCTTACTAGTCGGTCCAGGCAATGCTAGTTGCTGAACAGGAGTTACATCCTTGCGTGGCCTCGTGACTAGTAAATCCCCTGCCGTCAGCTTCGTCATAAGCACATCAACCGTAGGAACTCAAACTATTTGGCACTTAGGCCTTCAGTCACTGCCTTAATAAACTGCCGTCCTGACTATCATAATATCTTTCTCATACATAGTCAAGTTCAGACACCAAAAAGACATCCAAGAGAAAATCCTTGAATATCCGTAAACGTTGACAGCATCTTATTGATTAAGGTTTTGAGGCAATTAACTTTGTCAGTTCACAGTTACATTTATAAGCAACTAATTGTGGCAAGCACAACATATAGAACTTTGAAAATTCAGGAGGTTATCACTTTTTGTTTTTGTAGCTTATGTAGTTGAGAAATACGAACTACTGCATCACAAAGATGATATAGTTTGATAACAAATGTACAGTTTCTTCGTGTCAATGCAATTTTTTCTATCGTCGTTTTCTATCCTAAAGACATTTAAATAGCCTTATGTTTTATTTCTAATAAATTGAAAATAATAAAATAAATATAAAATTATTTACAAAAATTTGAAAATAATTTCTATTTATATTATACTATATTTGAGGTATCTATTATGAACTATATTAAAAGACCACATTATTTAGATTTTTTAAGAAGACATCGTGATCGACAAGTCATCAAAGTTGTGAGTGGAGTGAGACGAGCTGGTAAATCTGTTCTCTTTCAACTCTATAAAGAGGAACTACTAGCAACTGGGGTAGACGAAAATCAAATCATATCCATCAATTTTGAGGATCTAAGTTATTATGACCTGCGACATTTTCAAACATTATTTGCTTATATAAAAGAGCAGTTAGTTGGAGAGAAAACATACTATATCTTTTTAGACGAAATTCAACATGTTGAAAAATTTGAACTAGTAGCAGATAGTCTATTCATCTTACCAAATGTTGACCTCTATTTGACTGGATCCAACGCCTACTTTATGAGCAGCCAATTAGCTACAAATTTGACTGGTCGGTATGTTGAGATAGAGGTTCTTCCTTTATCATTTGAAGAATATCTATCAGGTCAATCTCTCACAGAGAATTTGAATACAACAGAAATTTTTAACAATTATCTCTTTAGTGCTTTCCCTTACTTATTACAAACAGCATCTTACGCTGAAAAAATTGATTATCTCAGAGGAATCTATAACTCAATACTGTTAAATGATATTGTCACTAGATTAGGAAATCCAAATCCTACAATTATTGAGCGCATTGTCCGAACCCTTCTCAGTAGTACGGGAAGCTTAATATCGACAAATAAGATTCGCAATACCCTGGTCAGCCAAAACGTTTCAATCTCCCATAATACTTTGGAAAATTATTTGACGACTTTGACAGATAGTTTACTTTTTTATTCCGTTCCACGTTTTGATGTAAAAGGTAGAGCATTATTGCACCGCTTAGAGAAATATTATCCCGTTGATTTAGGTTTACGACATCTCTTATTACCAGACCACAAAGAAGACATTGGCCACATCTTAGAAAATATTGTATATTTGGAATTAAGACGTAGATATTCACAAGTATATGTTGGTAATTTAGATAAATATGAGGTTGATTTTGTTGTTGTAACTGATCTTGGTCACTACGCTTATTATCAAGTCAGTGAAACAACACTTGCTCCAGAAACATTAGAAAGAGAACTTAGACCACTAGAAGCCATTAAAGATCAATTCCCAAAATATCTATTAACAATGGATACGATTCAGCCAACAGCCAATTACAATGGTATTGAGAAGAAAAACATTATAGATTGGTTACTAGAAAAATACTGAACCCATAAATTGAGACACAAGAAAAACACTCCTGTCAAAATTTAGTGAAACTATGAACAGGAGTGTTTTGTTATGACTGAAAAAGCTTATTCAGTAGAAGCTAATTTAGCCTTCATCAAAATACTGGAATACATCATCACTTCCATCAAGCTGTAGGAAACTTATAGAAAAAGTATTAAATAATTACCAAAAGTAAAACAGTTACGCCTACATGTAAAATTACTAAAAAGCATCGAATCTTGATAAGATAATCGATAAAATAAGTATTAACGAATATCAAAAGTTTACCTTATATAAAATTTTTACATATCAGAGCAACACCATAGAAAAGAGAGCATGGCGCTCTCTTTCTTTTTATCTATTATATTTTCGTTTTCCTACTAAAGCGATGAGTCCAAGACTTGCTCCAAGCGCCGCTAGGAGACTTGATTCTCTCGTTCCAGTATTTGGAAGTTGTTTCTTGGATTCTGCTTTTGCATTGGTAGCTTGTGCAGGCGCTTGATAAGTTTTATCGTCTTTAGTTCCTACCGTTACTTTCTCTGCTGTGTAATCAACCACATTCCCTTTACCATCTACTACTGGTACTGGTTTGTAACCTGCTTTTTCAATCTCTTTACGCTTAGCTTCTACCTGCTCGCTATATAAGGCGAAGAGTTTATCATAAGCCTCTTGGTCGATTTTTTGTTCTTCCAACAACTTGTCAAGGATAGCTTGTGATTCTTTCAAAGCAGTTACTTTCTGATTAAGAATAGTTTCTTTTTCAGAAAGGACTTTCTTAGCTTTAGCAAGGTTAGGCTCTGCGTTAAGCAAGGATTCAAGGTCAGCTTTAGCTTCTTCAAGCGTCTTAGTAGCTTGTACTACTTTGTCTTTAGCAAGGTCAAGATTGTTTTCAGCAATCTGTACTAGTTTTTCAAGTTCAAGCAATTTATCTTGTTCAGTTGCTAGGTTGTTCTTAGCATTAGTAAGGTTAGCTTCTTTTTGAGCAAGGACATTCTTAGCATTAGTAAGATTTTCTTGTTTTGTTTTCACATCAGCAGTTAAAGCTTCTAGTGCTTTCTCAGCATTTTCTAAGCGCTTGTTAGCATTAGCAAGGATGTCTTGCGCTTGTTCAAGTTTGCTTTGAGCAGTCGGCGTTTTCAAAGGTGTAGCCTTAAGAGCATCCAATCGTTTTTGAATTGTTTCCTGCTCCCCTTTAGCCTTGATATTCGCAAGCGAAGCACTTGTTTTTTCACGTTGTGCCTGAGAGTTTACAGTCTGAGCATTTAATAAAGCAGAATTTGCAGTATTATAGGCTTTTACAATACTTTCTGATGTATTATTGTTAGGTACTTCAGTCCTATCCAGCTTGTTTCCAGCTTGATTATCAAAAACTGAGATGAAGTGTGCGCTTGTACGTCCTAGACTCTTAGAAATATCTAAAGCAAAATATTCTTTAGTAGCACCTCGAACAGAAGATACACCTGTTAAGTTTTGAGCGTGCATCCACTCCCAACCATTAAATAGCAAGTCAGAAATACTTTTATAAATCCAATTCTTAGCATCATTCATTGTATGGATTTTATCACCATCATTGCTACTGTTGAGATTTTCAAGGTATTGTTGAGTATCATCCTCATAAGTAGGCAATCCATACTTCCGAGCCACGTTATTTACTGCTTTACTATCGTGACCTTTTCCGAATCCCCAATCATCAGCTACGTAACCGTCAGTCACTTCGTCAGCAACTTGAAGCATACCTTTTGTTACAACAGTTTTAGGCGTTCCAAAACGCTCGCGGATTTGGTTAAGTAGATCACTCGCAAATAGAGAAAGCTCTGTCATTTGCTCTGTTGTCAAGTTATTAGCATCAACACTAATAGCTTTATCATTAGCATTTCCTTTGAATTTATTCAAATTCAAATTTTCTTGGTTGACCGATTTTAAGATAGACTCTACTTTCTCTCTATGTTCTTTCCACTTATCACGTTCATCCAAAATGTCATAAGGATTATTTACATAGGATTTCAAGGCGTTAACATACTCATCAGTAACTTGGAAAGTGTTAATAGACTTATAGCTAGCTTCAGCCACAGTAAATGTATCCTGTGCTTTTTCAAGAGCAGTTTGTGTCTGGTCAGCTTTATTAGTAGCATCAGTCAGTGTAGACTCTGTGCTTACCACTACCTTACTCGCTTCTGTCAACTCGTTTTGGACGCTTGAAATTGCATCTTCAAGATTTTTGTCGTCTGACTTAGCTTGTTCCAAGACCTCCTCTGCATTCGTCAACTGTTCTTGTGCTTGTTTTTGGAAAGTCTCAGCGTTTTCCTTTTCTTCGACAACTTTCGCTTGACCTGTACCGTCCAAAATAGCTTGGGCATTATCTACATCGTTCTGAGCATCTTTAACCTCATTTAAAGCATCCGCTACTTTTTTCTCAGACTTATGAACTACATGTTCTTGGTCTGCGACAACCTCTTTTGCTTTGTTAAGGTCTTTTTCAGCATTCTTCTCTTGGTTTTCTGCGTCAGTTTTACCTTTTTCAGCACTAGCAACTGATTGCTTGTGCTTTTCAATGTTTTCTGGAGTCGCTTTATCCTTGGCTTGTTGAGCATTATCTACTTCAGACTGAGCATTATCTTTTTCAGTCTGCGCTTGGTCTTTTTCAGTCTGCGCTTGGTTTTTCTTAGCTTGTGCTTCTCCTACTGCTTGGGTAGATTTGTCAAGTTTATCCTTGGCCTCGTCAACTTGACCTTTTGTGACTTCCTTAGTAGGAACTTTCACTTCAGTTTTCTTAGGCGCTTCTTTCTCTACCAAGGCTGGTTCGGTTTGAGCAGTTGTAGGCAATGGAACCTCTACTGTATCTGCGTGAGCAGTTCCGATTGTGCCGACAAGACTTGCAGTTGCTGCGATGGCAGAAATAACCGTACCCGTATACAATTTTTTAGCAGTACTATGACTATTTTCCGTAGCTTTTGACATTTATAAACTCCTTTTGTACAATGCCCTATGCATTTTATTAAACTATAGTACTATTTTACCATACTTTTATCGTTTTTGGATAGTTTATTATACTTATTTTTAGAGAAAACAGATAGTAAAATGGTAGATAACATGGAATATAATAAATTACAAAAGCATATCGCTTTTCGCATACGTGAGTGTAGAAAAGCACAGGGATTAAGTCAAGAAAAATTATCTGAAATCGCTGGCCTAGGTGTTAAAGCGATTCAAAATATAGAAAACATGAAGTATGATTTTAAGATAAAAACTCTTGAATCCGTAATCAAAGCTCTAAATCTAACAGTAGAAGAGTTTTTTAATCTACAATCATATGAATCAGAAAGAGAAGACTCCCCAGAAATACTTTTTGAAAATTTAACAAAGTTACCAAAAGAAAAACAAGGAAAAATTATATCTTCATTTAATGAAATTGTAAAGAATATCAAATAAAACCCAGCCAAAATAAATTTTGGTTGGGTTTTATTTTACAATCTTGCTTATTTTAACAAATTTCTTCAAAAATTCATTAAAAATTTTCTACTTTTGTTCTACCTTTTATTTTTACATACGATTTCATTAACCTATCAAAATCTTCACCATCTGACTTTAACTCTAAATTGAGTGAATAAGCTACAAACATAACACATAATATAAAAAAATAACTTCCTATTGCTACAAAATAGGTTTGTTGATACTATCACGCTTTTGATTATAACAACTATGATTTCTCTTTGCATTGTACAATCATAATAAATAAGAACTAACATGTTCTGTATTTTAGAAAAACGTATAAAGTCAAATTTTTTGGCTCTATATAGTCAATTGAAACAGGACAAAAGAGCCTCGAAAAAAGTATTGCAACTTGGCAATACCTTTTTGAGGTGTTTTTTGATATGAGCCCATTTCTTCTCAATAGGATTGTACTCAGGTGAGTAGGGAGGAAGTGGTAAAAGTTTATGACCAAATTCTTCACATAAGAGCTCTAGCCTACCCATTCTATGGAATCTTGCATTATCCATAATACTAACTGATGGTGTATTTAATATTGGTAAGAGAAACTTCTGAAACCAAGCTTCAAAAAGGTCGCTCGTCATTGTTTCTTCGTAAGTCATTGGAGCGATTAACTCACCATTTGTTAGCCCTGCAACCAAAGAAATCCTCTGATATCTTCTTCCAGACACTTTACCTCTTATTGCCCTTTTAATGAGCGACCATATTCTCGATAAAAATAAGTCTCGAATCCTGTTTCATCAATATAAACAGGTGCTAAGTGCTTCTCTAAAACAATAAGGTGAAAATAAGGTGGACTTCGAGGTGAACTTTTTCAAAAAACACGAAAAAAGCACCCATGAGGTAAACTCTTGAGTGCTTTGAAACGTTGATATAATCGTATTGATTAACGTTTTGAGAATTGTGATGCTTTACGAGCTTTCTTAAGACCTGGTTTCTTACGCTCAACTTTACGTGAGTCACGTGTAAGAAGTCCTGCGCGTTTCAATGAATCGCGGAAGTCTGGGTCTACTTGAAGAAGGGCACGAGCGATACCGTGACGGATAGCTCCTGATTGACCAGCGTATCCACCACCTACAACGTTAACGAAAACGTCGTATGAACCTACAGTTGAAGTAACTGCGAATGGTTGGTTGATGACAAGACGAAGGTCAGCGTGTGGGATGTACTCTTCAACATCTTTTTTGTTAACAGTGATTTTACCAGTTCCTGGAACAAGGCGAACGCGTGCAACAGCGTTTTTACGACGTCCAGTACCTGCATATTGTGCTTGTGACATACTTTATTGTTCCTTTCCTTAGATAAGTCCTGAAATATCAAGAACTTCTGGTTGTTGTGCAGCGTGAGTGTGCTCAGCTCCAACGAATACTTTCAATTTCATACCTTGAGCGCGGCCAAGAGTATTGTGTGGAAGCATACCTTTAACTGATTTCTCGATCAAACGTACTGCATTTTTAGAACGAAGTTCACCAGCAGAGATTGATTTCAATCCACCTGGGTGGTTTGAGTGAGTGTAGTAGATCTTATCAGATGCTTTTTTACCAGTCAATTTAACTTTTTCAGCATTGATAACGATTACGAAGTCACCTGTATCAGTGTGTGGTGTGAATGTTGGTTTGTTTTTTCCGCGAAGTACGCTAGCAACAACTGCTGAAAGGCGTCCAAGAGGTACATCAGTTGCGTCAACAACGTACCATTTGCGTTCTACTTGGCCTGGTTTAGCCATGAATGTAGTTTTGTTCATGATTTCTCCTATATGAATATCGTTTTTGTTTACAGGGCGGATGTTCCGGTCCGCAAGTTATTTGAAAGGTTCCGGGGCCTTACAAATGGGGTAAACAATACCGTCTACTATTGTATCAAAATTCTCAGATAAAAGTCAAGAGATTGGGAAAATATTTTTTTATTTCTGCCAGATTCTCAATCTTTTTTCTTCCTGCTCCTGAAGGATTGTCTGAAAAATTTTAGAGACTAAATAAATGGCACAAGTCAGGAATAGCGTAACCACTAGATAATTGATCAAACGACCGTGGTCTCCAACCAATGGCGGTTTTGTCAAAAAGCCATAATCTCCACCCGTCATTAGATTGACCACAAAGATCACAGCATTCAGTGAAGATGTGATGATTAGGGTTCGTTTGAAGTCCAATAAGCTAGCATCGTAGTCCTTCAAAAGATAAATCAAGGAATTTCCAAAGAGAGCTAAGTGTCCGAAAATAAAGGACAGGATGGCAATGTGGGGGAAGGGATAGGGATCTGGCACTGGATAAATAAAAGCTGCCAAGGGGCCAACGGTTCCAAGTAGAGTAAAATATTGCTTGTATCTAGATACTCCAGGAAGCAAAAGCACTACAAACATAGCCAAACGGCAATGATAAAGGGGTAGACTTTCAGTTAGAGGCATCTGATTTACTAAATACCATCCGTAGAGCAGGATTAGCTGTACCGCCTGTAAAATCTGGAAAAATCGCTGACAGGCCTTTTTCTCACCATAACGATAGGCAAGAAACACAGTCAATGCTAATAAGGTAAATAGACTTCCATACCAAAGAAGGTCAAACTGGGGTGGCTCCGTCGGCTGCGTACTAAATAAAGCTTCCCAAAAATTCATGTAACTTTCCTCATTTTCATATAAGCCAATCTCTTACTGATTTTTATAGAGCCTAGCTTACATTTATTTCTTATAATTTTGTGTAAAAGAAACTGTCGATCTTAATATAAAACAAAGCTTCTAATCAACATATTGTTCCCGCTCACCCTGATAGACCTGCCATAGAATTTCCATTTGTTCTTGGGTTATTCGTTTTTCAGATAGGGGTGGGAGATTCTTGATATCAAAAAATTCAAGTTCTGCAATTTCTTGATTTTCTTGAAATTGTCCATCCAATAACTGACAGTCAAAGACGAACTTGGCATACTGTTTGTTCTGAAGTTGAAAGCGATTGGTATCAAAAACCGCTAATAAAGAGCCTACTTCTGCCGAAAAGCCTGTTTCTTCCTGAACTTCTTTTCGGATATTTTCCTTGGGAGAATATCCTACCTCGCCAAAGCCACCAGGTAAGGCCCAAGTATCCTCTCCTTGCCCTCTAACCAAACAAATCTTCTGATTTTGAACAATCCATGCCCTTACATCCATCAAGGGAGTTGCATAGCTACCTGTCGGTTTTAAAATTGCAGTCAATTCCTCTTGATCAAGCTCTGTTTGATCCTGCAAGACACTCCATAAAATCTGACGTAAATCCTCATAACGTTCACGGTCATAAGGATCCTTTGAATAGGTCAAGCCAGTATCAGTGATAGCTAACATTCTCTGAATAGCTTTGGCGAAATCAGTTGTGCTCATTTTCTAGGCTTTCTACTAGCTTGGCTAGATTCATAGAGTTCGAACCTTTAAGCAGAATCTGGTCATGTGCGCCAAGACTTTCCTTGACCTGCTTGACCATAGCTTCAAACTGGTCTTCTTCAGCTGTTTTCTTGAAGTAGTACACATGACCGATTGGGAACATTTGACTGGCTAATTGAGCCAAGTCAGCGATGTCTTCACCGTAGAAAATTACGGTATCAAGGGCATCGGGTGTAATGCTCAAAATCATTTGATTATGAAGTTGAACAGACTGGTCTCCAAGTTCTTTCATATCCGCCAGAACTGCGAGTTTCTTGCCACCTTCATTGGCTGGGATGGCTGAGAAAGTCTCCAAAATCAACTTCATAGCTGTTGGATTTGCATTGTAGACATCTGATAGGATATCCGCACCGTTGGCTGCTTTTTTCCACTCGGTACGATTGCGGGTCAATTCTAGATTTTGGAAGGCTTGACCAATCTGCTCCTCAGTCACTCCCTCTTGAAGAGCAACATAAGATGCAATCATGGCATTGGTCGCATTATACTTACCAGTCACAGGCAAGTCAAGAGCCTGCTCTAAGAAATTGGCCTTGAAGGTTAAGCTATCCTTACGCTCAATCAATTCTGTAATTTCGAGTTCTGCACCTGGACCAAAACGAACTACTTTTTGGTCAGCAGGTAGATAATCCTCTACAATGGGGTCAGCCGGTGCCAAAAGCAAGGCACCCTTTTCCATCCCATCAGCGATTTGTAATTTCCCTTTTGCAATTTCAGAACGGTCCTTGAAGAAGGCCAAATGAGCTTCTCCTACCAAGGTCACAATAGCTGTCTTTGGATGAGCTAGTTCAGATAAGAGATGGATGTCTCCTAGGTGATCCTGTCCCATTTCCAAGACCAGCTTTTCGGTATCATCCGGCATATGGAGAACCGTGTAGGGAAGGCCAATCTCGTTATTATAGTTCCCTTGTGTTTTGTAGGTTTTGTAGCTTGTTGAAAGCAAATGAGCCAACATATCCTTGGTAGTAGTCTTCCCATTCGAACCTGTAACAGCAAAGACATCGACACCAGTCTTTTGAAGGTAATAGGCCGCAAGATTTTGAAAGGCTGTCAAAACATCTTCTACCAAGATATAAGGATGACCTTCTACTTCTTTCTCTGATAAGGTTAAAGCTGCGCCATTTTCAAAAGCTGTCTCGATAAAGTCATGACCATCACGCGCCCCCTTGAGTGGCAGAAATAAATCCCCCTCAGAAATCAATCGACTATCAAACTCTGCCTTAACTAGTGGACTATCCACATAGCTAGTCACATCATTTTTTGCACCGACGACACGCGCAACTTCGTGAATCGTAAGTTTCATATTTACTCCTTTAAAAAGGGGCAAGAAGTCTCTTCCCGCCCTTATGTCTGTCTTTACAATAGGTGCGCTTCACGCTTATTAAAACTTTCCTTAGCAAGATCAACCAAACGCTCGATTAGTTCTGGATAGCTAATTCCCATATTGTCCCAAAGCAAGGGATACATAGACCATTGGGTGAAGCCTGGCATGGTGTTAAGCTCGTTTAGGAAAACTTCTCCCTTATCTGTATAGAAGAAGTCGCAACGCGACAATCCAAGTCCACCGATAGCACGGAAGGCAGTTTCTGCATTTTTACGCATGACAGCTACCACGTCATCACTGATTTTGGCTGGGATGTCCATACTAATCTTGTTATCGATATACTTGGCATCATAGTCATAAAAAGCTACATCTTTGACAACTTCACCAGGAAGCGTGCTTTTGACATCATAGTTTCCTAAGAGACCAACCTCGATTTCACGCGCGTTGACTCCCTGCTCTACTAAGACACGACTATCGTACTTGAAGGCAAGCTCTAAAGCTTGATGGAGTTCTTCTTTATTTTCAGACTTAGCAATCCCAACACTAGAGCCCATATTGGATGGTTTGGTAAAGACTGGGTAACTTAATTTTTCTTCTACTTCTGCAATCTTAGAAGCCAAATTATCCCCTTCAACGATAGCTACGTAAGGAACTTGGTCAATCCCAGCAGACTCCAAGACACGCTTGGTAGTAATCTTATCCATAGCAAGACTCGAAGACAAGATGTTGCAACCAACATAAGGCATTTTCAAGACTTCTAGAAAACCTTGGACAGAGCCGTCCTCTCCCATCGGTCCATGAAGGACTGGAAAGACTACTGCTCCTTCTTCGTAGATAGCACTTGGAGCAATTTTCTTGTCCCAATCGATTGTTTCATTGGTCATGAGACGGTCTTCCTGCCCAGGAGTTTGGGTAAATTCTTGGGTTTTGATAAAGTCTCCAGACTGGCTGATAAAGAAGGTTTTTACTGTGAAACGATCATAGTTAACCGCACGCATGACACTCTCAGCTGACAAGATAGACACTTCACGCTCTGCACTGCGTCCACCATATAATAGAATAATTGTTTGTTTCATATGATTGTCCTATTTCTACTAGAATACTCGCCTTTTAGTATATCACATTTGTCTATTTTTTTAAACTTGAATAGCATAAAACAAGAAAAGAGACTGGAAGAAAAATGGTCCAGTCTCTGTGTTCTTAAAATTTTATACCTGCTAGCTAATTATTTAGCGATTGAACCTCATAGACTAGAGTTCGGTACGATTTTCGATGGCTCTTAAGAGTGTTACTTCATCCGCATACTCGATATCAGCTCCCACTGCTAGACCTCGTGCTAGACGAGTAACCTTGATCCCTGCAGGTTTAAGAAGTCGAGAGATATACATAGAAGTCGCCTCACCATCAGCAGTTGCATTGGTGGCTACAATGACCTCTGAAACCTCGCTATCCATGAGACGTGTCATGAGACTTTTAAGATTGATATCGTCAGGGCTAATCCCATTCATTGGTGAAATGAGGCCGTGCAAGACATGGTAAAGTCCGTGATATTCTTGGATATTTTCCATAGCCGCCACGTCTCGACTATCCTCTAATACTAGGATAGTTGATTGGTCACGGCTAGGATCAGTACAGATGGAACAAGGATCATCATCCGTCAGACGTCCACAAACAGAGCAATAGGTCAATTCTCGTTTAGCTGCTAGAAGATTTTTAGCAAATTCATTGACATCGTCATCAGACATCCCAATGGTATAAAAGGCCAGTCGGGTCGCTGTCTTAATCCCGATACCTGGAAGTTTAGAATAGCTGTCAATCAACTTAGCAATAGGTGTTGGGTAAAGCATGGCTTCCTTTCTAGTTCATTGGATGGTGTTGGTTGTAAAGATTGATAATATCGCGCGCAATCGAAGGTCCGACACCGTTGGTTAGGTTGGTATTGTGAGGGAAGACAACTGCAACTGCAATCTGAGGATTATCGGTTGGGGCATAGGCTACTGCGTTGGTATTGTCGGATTTTTGGCCACCATTGACGTAACTTTCGGCTGTACCGGTTTTTCCGCTGATGGAGACTGCTGCCCCATTTGAAAAGGCACGACCTGTCGTAAGAGCACTTGTCCCGTGCGATACTTGGTAAAAGCCTTGTTGCAAGATAGACATGTCAGACTCAGAAATATTGATTTTATTCATTTCCGTGCTGTCATTTTGCTTAATGAGTTCTCCTAGACCACCTTGTTCGTTGTTGTCGTAGACTCCTTCCACGATATGAGGAGCTAAGCGGACACCATTATTGGCAATCGTTGCCACATACTGAGCTAACTGCATCGGTGTGTAGTTGTCGAACTGTCCAAAGGCATTATTTAGATAGTTGGCCAAATCGTAGTCTTTAGGAATAAAACCTGTTGACTCATCTGGTAAATCGATCCCTGTTGACACGCCCAAACCATATTCACCAAAGGTTGAGCGAAGTTTTCCCATGGCAGATTCAAGATTGTTGGTTCCTACTGTCATATTAGGCTGATAAGTTTGCCCCATAATTCCAAGAGCTGTCTGGACCATGTAAGTATTGGATGAATATTCCAAGGCCTCAACAGCTGTGATCGGGAAGGAACCGTAAGAAAGGGTGTACCATGAATTGATCGGTGCAGAACCTTGAAAGACAATTGGTTGGTCTGTTAGGGTTTGATTACCTGATAACACACCATTTTCCCAACCTGAACTGATGGTTGCTGCCTTAACGACAGAACCTGGAACAAAAACATTGGTCACTGTGCCTAGTGAGTCTGGAGTCAATTCACCAGATTCCAGATTGTGCTTGATCCCTGACATGGCTAGAACAGCTCCTGTCTTAGGATTGAGGGCAACCGCATAGACACCTTCCGAATATTGGGCACCTCCGTTTGCAAGTTCAGAGTTAAAATAGCTTTTCAGAAGGCTATCTACACTATCCTGGAAGGCCAAATCAATGGTCAGTTTAATGTTTTTACCCTTGCTACCTTCCTCAATATTTTCTACACTTTCCATATCTCCATGTTTGTCGAGATGGATTTCTTTAACAGTACGTTTCCCTTGTAGGACTTCCTCATATTGTTTCTCAAGGTAAGAGGTTCCAACACGGTCATTGAGGGAATAACCTTTTTTAAGATAGGCATCTACTTCCTCAGCTGGAAGGCCTGATTTTTCACTTGAAACACTTCCTACGATAGAGGCCAGAGAGGTTTCAAGAACCTTGCGATCCCACGAAGTCGAGATGCTAATCCCAGGTAACTCTTTAGAGGCAGAAGCAATTTGAGCGACCTGAGTATCGCTTAAGGGATCCGTTTGGATATTGCCTGTTGCAAAATTTCCAACTGCATTGAGCTGACTAAAGAGATAAATTACCTTCTTTTCATCCTCTGTATAATTAGTTTGGCTAGAGGTAACACTCTCAACAGCATTGTTATAAAGATCCGATTCAGAAAGTTGATTACCATCTGAGTCAAAACGCTTATCTTTTGGAAGAGCCTCTACCGTTTTTTTATAGACAGCTGGGTCCGCTAGATAATAATCAGCCATCTGACGTTCTGTCAAATTTGGAGAGGAAACTGTTACATACGTTAAAAGTTTAGTAGAAATATCCTTTAAATCTGTAGCCGTCATCTTATTACTTCGTGTGAAAGCCACGACTTGTTTGACGGTATTTTCTACCAAGGGTTTTCCAGCTGCATCATAGATTTCTCCACGAGCAGACCCCGTTGTTACTCTAGTTTGGCTAGCAGATGCTAACTTGGCTTCATAGAAATCCTTATTTACAAATTGCATATAGAGCAAGCGACCAATGATGGTCATGAAGAGCAAAATAACGATTGCAAACAATAAATTAAGCCGAGTCGGTATCGAATGGCTATTAAATTTTCTCATACAAGGCAGTCTCATTTCTAATCAAAATCTTACTCTTCATTGTACCATAATTTGATGAGAAAATTATGGAAAAAGAAAAGACTTTTCCTTTTTATCCAAAAAACAAAGCAACTGTGGTATAATTAAAATGAGCGCTATTTTATAGATTTCATTGATAAAAATTTTAACAAATAACTACAAGGGAGGCCCATGAACAAGCAAGACATCTCTACGATTATTGATCTTCACTTTGAAGAAATGACCGATTTAGAGCAAGAGATTGCCCGCTATTTTTTGCAGGCAGATACCATTCATGATGACTTGTCTTCTCAGCAGGTCACTCAAAAACTTCATATTTCTCAGGCCGCTCTCACTCGCTTTGCCAAAAAATGTGGCTTTACGGGTTATCGAGAGTTCATTTTCAAATACCTACAACAAATTGACAACCTTTCAGTCCCTCAGCAGGATATGAACCCCTTGACTCAACGAGTCTTGAGAAGTTATACAAATATCCGTGAAATGTCTCAAGAATTGATTGATGATGACCAACTGGAGCGCATTGCCCAAATGATTGATCAATCAGAACGCGTCTATTTTTTTGGGACTGGAAGTTCTGGCCTCGTTGCACGTGAGATGAAATTGCGTTTCATGAGACTTGGAGTCGTTTGTGAGGCTTTGACAGATCCAGATGGTTTCGCCTGGACAACCAGTATCATCGATGAAAAATGTTTGGTCTTTGGCTTTTCCCTTTCAGGAACAACTCCATCCATCATTGACAGTCTACTAGACGCTCAAGATATGGGGGCTAAAACTGTTCTTTTTACTAGTACGCCTAGCAAGGAAACTCAGGAATTTACAGAAACTGTACTGGTAGCAAGCCAGAGTCAGGCTTCCTATATCCAACGCATTTCTGCCCAACTTCCTATGTTGATCTTAATTGATCTACTCTATGCTTATTTCCTAGAAATTGACCGTGAGAGTAAAGAAAAAATCTTTAACAGTTATTGGGAAAATAAAAAACTAAATGGCTATCGTAGAAATAGAAGGTCTAGATAAGCCTTCATCCCTATCAAGTAAACAAGCATATGAGTAACCAGCGATTAAAGTCGCTGGTTTTTAGTTTGCTCAAGTCCTATAACTGATGACTTATGCACATAGAACTTTACACCTGATTCTTGATATAAAAAAGCGAACAAGACCAGCTTCTGTTTATCAGAAAACTCGTTTTGCTCGCTTTTTATAATTGAGATTAGTTATTGGTTCCAATCTCTAAAGTTTGGACAGTTATTACAGCAGTTTCTTTAAACAATGCTACTATTCTGCAATAACTTCCCACGAAATCTATACTTTCTCAAAAGTGTTTCTTGAGTTTGACAGATTCTATTCGTCTTCTTTTTTCTTTCCCATTGCAGCTAAGCCAAGAAGTGCTCCTACAGCTCCCAAGCTTGCAAGGGTAGCAGTTTCTTTTGCTCCTGTTTCAGGGAGAATGTCTTGACGATTTGCAGGTGCTTGATAAGTCTTTTCTTGTGACATAGCCTGAGCTACATGTGACTGCTCATCCTTGTATTCTGGGAGCTCATGGACAGTTGCCTCTGCTCCATTGACACCACCTGTGAACTCTGGAACATCATGGATAGCTGCTTCTGAACCATTTACTCCACCAGTAAACTCTGGAAGTTCATGACTAGCCGCTTCTGAACCATTGACACCAACAGTAAACTCTGGAAGTTCATGACTAGCTGCTTCTGTTCCATTGACACCACCTGTGAACTCTGGATCTTCTCCACGAATAACTGCTTCAGAGCCATTTACTCCACCAGTAAATTCAAGAAGTTCATGACTAGCTGCTTCTGTTCCATTGACACCACCTGTGAACTCTGGATCTTCTCCACGAACAACTGCTTCAGAGCCATTTACTCCACCAGTAAATTCAGGAAGTTCATGACTAGCTGCTTCTGTTCCATTGACACCACCTGTGAACTCTGGATTTTCTCCACGAACAACTGCTTCTGAGCCATTTACTCCACCAGTAAATTCAGGAAGTTCATGACTAGCTGCTTCTGTTCCATTGACACCACCTGTGAACTCTGGATCTTCTCCACGAATAACTGCTTCTGAGCCATTTACTCCACCAGTAAATTCTGGAAGTTCATGACTAGCTGCTTCTGTTCCATTGACACCACCTGTGAACTCTGCTACTTCATGAATCGCTGGATCTGTTTTACCTGTTTCAAATTTCTTAGTTCCGACTAGTACAATCTCATCTTGTGGTTCTTCAACAACTTCGCGAAGTTTTTCAGTACGGCTTCCATCCAATGCTACTTCGGTGATGATACGTTCTTTACCTTCACGACCTACTTGAGACACGCTAGTTTTACCTTCTGGAAGAGTTGGATCTTCTTGCTTCACTGTCTTGAAGCCTCTTGGTTCTTCAACTACCTCAAGACTTGGTTGACTAAAGCTCAATTCTTTAACACCTTCAGCTGGCTCAGATGTTCCTTCATAAGTACCAACTTCGATGACACGATCTTGAGCTTCTTCACGTTCAACCTTAACTGTCTTACGTGTATCTCCCTCTACTTCTACATAAGTCGTTACTTGACCTGCTTTACCTTCTGAAACAACTTGTTCCTTACCTTTAGCTAGGAAGGCATTCTCACGACGAACAGTATTAAAGGCGATTGGTTCTGTCGTTACTTCAAGGCTTGGTTGCGTTTGAACTAAGACCTTATCTCCTTCAGCTGGAACTGTTGAATGTTTTACTTCCTCTTTCGGAGTCGCTTGAAGTTGGTTGATAAAAGTTAGAGCTGCTTGCAAGGCTTTGTCTACCGCATCCTGTGTCTTAGCATCTCTGATGGCAGTAAGGGCTTGCTCTCCAAGTTCAACCAGTTTTTCCTGTGCAGCTACATCATCGACAAGTTCAGCAGCTTTTTTCTCGACTGCTGCAGCCAATTCTGCAATCGCCTTATGGCGGTCAACTTTAGACTCTTCTGGTTTCGGATCCTCTTTCGGAGTTGCTTGAAGTTGATTAATAGCAGCTAGAGCAGTTGCCAAAGCCTTATCTACTGCATCCTGACTCTTAGCTTCTTCGATAGCAGCAAGAGCTTGTTCTGACAACTCAACTAGTTTCTTCTTAGCTTCTTTATCGTCACCAAGTTCTTTAGTCTTTCTTTCGATCGCTTCTCCCAGACTTGCCATAGCCTTGTCGTAGTCGATGGTTGGCTCTTCTGGTTTGCTTGGTTCTTCTGGTTTTGGTTCCTCTTTCGGAGTCGCTTGAAGTTGATTGATAGCAGCTAGACCTGTTGCCAAAGCCTTATCTACTGCATCTTGAGTCTTAGCTTCTTGAATAGCTGAAACAGCTTGCTCTGCCAACTCAACTAATTTCTTCTTAGCTTCTTTATCGTCACCAAGTTCTTTAGTCTTTCTTTCGATCGCTTCTCCCAGACTTGCCATAGCCTTGTCGTAGTCGATGGTTGGCTCTTCTGGTTTGCTTGGTTCTTCTGGTTTTGGTTCCTCTTTCGGAGTTGCTTGAAGTTGATTGATAGCAGCTAGACCAGTTGCCAAAGCCTTATCTACTGCATCCTGAGTCTTAGCTGCTTCAATCGCTGCGATTGCTTGCTCGGACAACTCAACTAATTTCTTCTTAGCTTCTTTATCGTTGCCTAGTTCCTTGCTCTTGTTTTGGATGGCCTCTGCCAGACTTGCCATAGCCTTATCATAGTTAGGTTCTTCTGGTTGGGCTGGTGGTTCTGGTTTTGGTTCCTCTTTTGGAGTCGCTTGAAGTTGGTTGATAGAAGTTAGAGCTGCTTGCAAGGCTTTGTCTACCGCATCCTGAGTCTTAGCTGCCTCAATAGCAGCAAGAGCTTGCTCTGATAACTCAACTAGTTTCTTCTTAGCTTCCTTATCATCACCTAGTTCCTTGCTCTTGTTTTGGATGGCCTCTGCCAGACTTGCCATAGCCTTATCATAGTTAGGCTCTTCTGGTTGAGCTGGTGTTTCTTCGACACCGTAGTTTTCTTCCTTATCAAGGATCGTTTGCAGAACTGTTGCTGTTTTCAGAACTTCTTGTGCATTTGCAGAACTTGCTGAAAGTTGTTCTGATAATTTGTCCAAGTTTGACTTGAAGGCTTGACGAGCCTCTGGAGTGTTTTTCAAGGCTGTTTGGTCAAATTTAGCCAATTCATCCTTCCAGTTTTTCATAGCTTGAACTAATTCTTCTTTGGTATAAAGAGCGCTATCCTCTCCACGAGTGATGAACTTATCAACTTGAATACCAATATTTCTAGAGGTATCATTTCGTTTTGGATCCAATTGCAAGGTTACAGCGTGCCAACCTTCTTCAAGTCCAGTCAAACGAACAAGAGTCTGATCACCTTGACGTGTAGTTGCTGTTCCACTGAAGTACTTCTTACCATTGACATCAGTAGCATTTCCTTGACCATCTTGATACTCAAGTTCTTTACCATCCAGAGTTACCTTGTAGATACCATGTCCAGGATCAACAAAACCTTTGATTTCAAGACCTGTTCCGTAGAAGTAAGCTGTTACGCTAGCATTTTTCTTTTGCTCTTCAGTCAAACGACCAAAGGATGCCCAAGACTCAGTGTTTTGGTATTTGCCAGAAGAATTGGTTTCATGGTGCCAACCTGGGCTATAGTCAAGTTGACTGGCCTGATCATCATGACTGACTTGATCTTTTTGAAGCAATTCAGCTTTCATCACTCGAATCGTTGCTTCTGAAGCAAAGCCAAGCAAAGCTTCATCTGAAGCACTCGTCATTTTCACTTTGAAGTCAAAGATAGAGTCAGCTTGCTCCGTAAAGTCAATTGTCGGAATTGTCAAAGTCTTTTCTGTTTCACCATCTTGGAAGGTCAAATCAGCCGTTGTATCCTTATAAACTTTACCGTGAACCCCTGTTCCTGGCTCAGTCACAACATGAACTGTCGCAGCTCCCTTGCTACCACCAACACGTTTGATGGTTACAGTAACTGGTTGTCCTTTTTGAACTTCATAGGTTGTTTCTTTCAACTCAAACATACCTTTACCAGCATTGTTGAGCGTGTAGATACCTTCAGTTGCAATAGCTTTTCCAGTCTTGTTAACGAGTTTGATGGTATGTTCACCTGGAGCCAAGTCATCTGTTTCATAAACCATCTGGCTACGTTTACGAGCTGCATTATTGGTTTGTACATCTGCAACCTTTTGACCATCCACGTAAACCGACATTTCACCGTGGTTTGGATCCACTGTAGATACGACATAAGCCTTAGTTCCGTTGAAACGGTAGGTTACGCTTGCATCTTTTTGGTTAGTCCACATAGATGTTCCGCGGATACCTTCAGATTCGTCATACCAAGTTGTATTTGCTTTATCTGCTGTTGTATTTGAATGGTAGTCCAATCCAAGAGGGTAACCATCTGTCTTCTCGATACTGCTTGGAGTCTTATAAACAGAGAAGTTTGTCAAAATAGGTGTTGCTTGCGCACCAGTAATAGTCACACGAATCTTTTGTGCTTCTACTGGTTGACCTTGGATTAGGCGACGATAACCAATAGTTGAGCCTTCACCGTATGGTACCCAACGGCCATTGAGTTCAACTTCAACCTTGAAGCCAGAGATACGCTGACCTTTAGCGATATCTTCTTTGAGTTCAATCACGTCAAAGCGTCTCTTTTGACCAAGATCGACAGTAAATTCACCTGTCTTAGCATCATTTGCTAATGCCCAGCTAGTATCATCCTTACCATCTGTTAGGTGGCTTGCTTGATACAAGTGATTCTTACGAGTAGAGCTTGCAGTTACAGTTGCACCCTTAGCAAAGTCAGTCGCATACATTTGATCCAAGGTTGCTCGGAATTCTTTCAAACGAGCGACGTCTGCATCTGCGAATTTACCTTCTTTATTTGGTGGAATGTTGAGTAGAAGTGGCGTTCCACGACCAACAGACTTGAAGTAGATATCCATCAAATCTTTGATTGATTTCGGTTGTTGATTGTCATGGTAGAACCAACCTGAACGGATAGAAACGTCTGCTTCACCTACAGAGTACATATCACCATCTGGATCCCCGTGGTTGAGATAGTCATTTCGAACATCATCAGTGATTTTAGCTTTCTTGACCTTATGCCAGACTGGATCTCCTGCGATACCACGTTCATTACCGATCCAACGGACACTTGTCGGTTGAGCAGAGAAGATAGCGATATCTCCTTCAGCTTCCTTGATGTACTTGAACCATTCGTCAAAGGTATAAGTTACTTTTTGAGCTCCACTACCACGCGCACCGTCCATCCAAACTTCGATGAATTTACCATTGTTACCGTATTTAGGATTTCCAAGGATTTCCTTGAGTTGGTTGAGATAGTATTCGTTATACTCTTTTTCAGTTGAAACATGATATTTAGGGTTATTAGCATCCCATGGTGATAGGTAAACACCCATATTCATGTCATACTTAGTCGCTGATTTAGAGATTTCTTCGAGAAGGTCTCCCTTACCATCTTTCCATGGACTAGCAGCGACAGTATGTTTTGTGTACTTAGATGGGTAAATTACAAATCCATCGTGGTGTTTTACAACCATGATTGTTCGTTTGAAGCCAGCATCCTTCAAAGTCTTAATCCACTGGTCTGTATCAAGGTTAGTTGGGTTAAAGTTTTGAGGATTTTCTCTACCGTTCCCCCACTCAGAGTTGGTATAAGTATTCATACCATAGTGGATGAAGGCCGCCAATTCTTCCTTGTGGTAGTCCAATTGAGCCTTGCTTGGAAGTGGTCCGTAAGCAGCAATTTCTGTTTCTTCATCTTTTGGATCAACTACTGGAGTGACTGGTGTTACTGGTTTTGGATCTTCAATCTTTTCGTATTCAAAAATAACTTGGTTCACTCCTTTGTGTTGGATGGTAGCTTCTTGACTTGCATTTACTGCACGGTAGCCCGTGATTTCTTTAGCTTGGAATCTATGGACAAAGGAAACTTCATATTCTTTTCCTTCGTTGTTGTCCACAGTTGCAGGTGCCAATTCTTGCTCTGTACCTTTCAAGCGGTAACGAAGGTCGAAGGAACCTTTATTGACTTTATAAACAACCTTGATAACGCGAGTTCCTGCAGGAGCCTTGCTCACAACGCTATAATCCTCTCCCCAGGCATCTTTTAGCTGTTTATTGACAGCTTTGCCATCAATTGATACAATCTCATATTTTTCTTTATTCTTCTTGAAGAAGTCAGTCTTTTCAATTTCTGTTTTATAGTTATAGTCGAACTGAGTTCCAACTTCTGTCTTTTCAACAAAAGTATCGTTTTCTTTGACTGGATTATCTTTCTGGTCTACGTGTTCGATAACAACTCGTCCATATTCAACACCTTCAAGAAGAGTTGCTACACCGCTTTCATCGAAAGAGTATTTATTTTCGCCAATAACTGCTGTCTTATTTCTGAGCATTTCTCCCTCTGGAGTGAAATAATAACGGCTACCGTTATCGCCTTGATACCAGCCTTTAACACCGTATTTATCAATGATTTCTTTGACCCATGCCAATTGTTCTGGCGAGAGGACAAGACCTCCACCGAAACGGTCTTTTTCAGGAATGTTCATATTATCAACTGTACCACGTTGGTGAATACCGATAACTTTACCATCACCGTTGATGATACCTCCACCTGAAAGACCTGATACAGAAGTCAAACGGTAAGTTACACCAACAGTTCCCTTATCATCATACTTTTCAGTACCTTTAACAACACCATCAGCCTTATACAATTGACCAGGTACGATTGGTTCTTTCAATTCTGGAGAAGTAGAATCTGTTGGGTAGCCGATCGTGCTAACTGGCTCACCAGGGTTATAGGTACGGTATTCAGCTAAAGGAGTAAAGGTTGCAGCCTTATTTGGGCTTGCAATCTGTACTGGAACTGGAGCCACAACCAAGGCTAGGTCATTTTTGTACCCTTCACCAAACTTCTCTTTATTCCAGAAATGGATGTCCTTTTCTTGGAACAAAACAGTTTTTCCTGAAGTTGGTAAAGAATTATTCTTAGCAGAATTTGAACCTACATTGTAATAGAACTTAGCAGTGTCACCGCCTAAGATATTACCAGCATTGGTTTCGGCATCCTTCTTCAAGAAATTGTGAGCCACTGTCAACATGATGTTTGGAGCCACAAAGATACCAGAACCAGAATTGAGGTAACGCTGAGTTCCACCACCTGCTAGAGGTGAACTGAAAATTGTATAAACCATCGCTGCTGATGTAGCTGGTTGACCGTCATAATTGATATGCTTAAGGTCTTGTCCGCCATTGATAATAGCTCTATTTTCTTTTTCGCTTTCAGATGGAGCCACTTCTGTAGGTTTCAAAATGCTCTTAGTCTCTACTTGTGGACTTTCTTTCTCTGAAACAATGGCTGAAGTGTCCAGTTTTTTCACTGGCGTATCAGGATAAGCTCGATCAGGAATTTCTTCAGGGAGTAAATCACCTGATTCTTCTACTGCATTTTCTGCAAGAGGAGCTGGTTTTTCAGCTACTTCTTTGGCAACTTCTGGAGTTTCCTTGTTTGTATCTGCCACTTCTTTTGCTTGACCATCCACTTCAAGTTTTGGTTCTGTCACAAGTTCACTAGCCGCAACATTCCCAGAAGCAAAAAAAGCAAGACCAACTGCGACAGAAGCAACACCAACAGTCAGTTTACGAATACTAAATATTCTACCTTTTTCTAAAAAATATTGTTTCATCAAATACTCCTACTATTCTAGAGCAGTCAGCTACTGCCAAAGCCCAGCTTTAGCTGGCGACATTTTTTATTTGATTCCCTAGCTTAAAACTCTGTTCCTAAGCTATTTATTTTTGGGTAAGTTCTTTTAGAGAAATCGCTTACATTTTTTGAAAATAAAATAAGGCTCAAATTAGCAAAAATTTTACCTAGAGTTTCTGCAGTATAATAAATATACTATATTATCCCGAAAAATGCAAGGGCTTCCAAAGCTTTAACTAGATTTTTACTAAATGCTTTTGCTACTATTTACCACTAAAAAAATCCTAAAGTGGCAAGGCCAGCTTAGGATTGTTTTGTTTTGAAGTGATAGTATGCACCAAGCATACCTGCAGTATTTTGATGATGCGCAAATTCTAATCTTGTTTTTTCCGCTAGACTTGGAACAAGCGCATTTTTTAGAGCTTTACGAATTTTCGGTTTCAAAATCGCTTCCTGCCCCATAATACCACCACCTAGTATAACAACCTCTGGATTGGCAACATAACAAATGTTAGCAAGACCTTTCCCAAGATAGTCTACCATACGGTCAATTCCCTCCATACAGAGTTTATTGCCTTCTGTAGCTTCTTTGAAAATTCTACGACCATTCCAATGGGCTACTTCTTCACCATGAGCCTTAGCTACATACTCAACCAAGGCAGTTGTAGAAGCTAAATCTTGGAAAGCCCCATCTTGCATATGCATATAGCCAACTTCACAGGCAGAATTACTAAATCCATGGAAAATCTGGCCGTCAATGATTAAGCAACCGCCGATACCTGTTCCGATGGTCAAACATAGCGTTATTCCTGCACCTTTTCCAGATCCAGAAACAGCTTCTGCTAGCCCTGCACAGTTGACATCATTTTCAATTTCACAAGGAACTTGGAAACTTTCTTCAATTTCTTTCTTAAATTGAGTCCCTGCATAGTTCGGGATCTGTGGACCAGCATAGAAAATCTCACCCTTATCAGGATCAACCATTCCCGCTGAGGAAATAGCCACACCTGTCACCGGTCCTTTTTCTAGATAGCTAGCGACAATATCTTTTGTTTTCTGTAAGATATGTGGACCGCCCTTATGAGCCTCAGTCGCTACTTCGTGAGACTCAACAAGTTGTCCATCTTGGTCAATCAAACCATATTTGATATTAGTTCCACCAATATCAATTGCAACATAATTAGTCATAAAGCCTCCTATTGATTAGAGGAAACGCTCCTTAGTTTCACGAATCAATTGAGCAGCTGCTTCTACAACTGGACGATCTTCTTCGGTCACTGGTGTAAGTGGAGAACGAACTGATCCGATATTAAGTCCTTCATTGATTTTCAAGACTTCTTTGATAACGCCGTACATATTTCCATGCGCAGCAGTCAATTTACCAATAATAGCGTTGATAGCATATTGCAATTCACGCGCTGTTTCTAGGTCTTTGTCCGCAATCAATTGGTTGAGTTTCAAGAAGAGTTCTGGCATAGCACCATAAGTACCACCGATACCAGATTTAGCACCCATGAGACGTCCACCTAGGAATTGTTCATCTGGACCGTTAAAGACGATATGATCATCACCACCAAGACTAACAAAAGTTTGGATATCTTGAACTGGCATTGAAGAGTTTTTAACACCGATAACACGTGGGTTCTTCAACATTTCTGTGTAAAGACTTGGAGTCAAAGCAACACCTGCCAATTGAGGAATGTTGTAGATAACGTAGTCTGTGTTTGGTGCTGCTGCACTGATGTCGTTCCAGTATTTCGCAACTGAGTACTCAGGCAAACGGAAGTAAATTGGTGGGATTGTTGCGATAGCATCAACACCCAAGCTTTCTGCATGACGAGCAAGTTCGATACTGTCTTTAGTATTGTTGCAAGCCACGTGAGCAATAATGGTCAATTTACCTTTAGCAACTGCCATGACTTCTTCCAAGATCAATTTGCGGTCTTCTACGCTTTGGTAGATACATTCACCTGAAGAACCATTGACATAAAGTCCTTGAACACCTTTATCAATAAAGTATTGCACCAAAGCACGAGTACGTTCTGGGCTTACTTCGCCCGCATCATCATAACATGCGTAGAAGGCAGGAATGACGCCTTCATATTTTTTTAAATCTGACATAGATTTCTCCTAAGATTTCTTATTTTCTGCTCTGGGCAGATGATTTTTTACTATTTTAGTATACACCTTGTGAAAAGCGCTTTCAATACATCTCAGCCACTTAGATTTTAATTTCTATTCATCTCCCATAGCTTTTCATGTTTGAAAGTAGTTTCATATCATTTTCAATCTGCTTGATATTTAGCAAACAATTTTTCCATTAATCCAGCTTGGCAAAAGGCAAGAAGGCCAAAGCCAAAAAGTAGAAATGCTGATCCACCGAGCACTAGAGTAAAGCCCGATAGATAGAGAAGCATCATGATTAATAAAATAATCGCAAACATCAAGAAGAACCACACGAAGTTAAAGCTAACTAAGAGCAAGCCCTTTTGAAGAACTTCTTTCCAAGTTAAGTCATAGCGTGCTGCAATTGGATAACTAGCCAACATAACTAGGGTTAAAAATATCAGTATTCCCAAGCAAATGGCTTTAATGAGCTGGAAGCCTAGGCTGGTTTGCCCCCAGAATAGAGATAAATCAACAACGCTAATCAGAAAAATTCCTAGTTCCAACAAACCTAACTGGAGACCTAATTTCAAATTTTGCTTAAAGGCTCTCATATAAGTTTTAAAAACAGGAACACGACGACTACTCTTAACTTCGAAGATTGTCTGATAGAGACTGATTTTTGCAACACCGATCGTCACAATAGGCAAACAAGACACAACAAAGAGCAGATTAACCGTCACGATATCTAAAACCTTCTCACAAAATCGCATAAGAAAGTTATCCGTATCGAATGCCGCTTTTATCAATCCAGATCCTTTATGTGCCATTGTTTGCTCCTCCTAACTGACTAATCGATTAAAATTTTAAATAAGTATTTGCGAACTTTATCTTCCATACCTGCATAGCCATTAGGCTGATGAGGTTCACCTGGGAAAAAGACTGCAAAATTGTGATAACCCAATAAAAGTGGGTATTGTTCGTGGCAATGAACAAAGCCGATATCACTAGCTTCGTCAAAGGCTACAGCCTCATCTTTGACACGAGAACCATAGCTAGAGTACTCATGCCCTTCAACCAACAAATGCAAATCTGCATATTTTTTATGATGCTCAAAGCGATCATTTTCCTCTTGGTTAAGAACATTTTCCTGTACAACTAAGAAAACCTTATCCCCATCAATCTCGTATTTTCCTAATTCAAAGCTATCCTTACGATGCTCATAGAGATAATCGATGGCCTTATCGAGATTTGGATGAATTCCCTTGTAAAAGCTAATGTTTTTTAAATCATCAAAAATCATAGTAATTTCCTTTACCTGATTGTTACCTTCAGACATACGATGTCTAGCCAGTAAGTTTATAAGTGTCTAACAAAACTTCGTGAAGCAAGCAACTCCTCTCCATTTTGTAGACACTTATATATCCTGTATTCTCTTAGTCTATCAACTATACTGCTGCATACTGATAAACAGATTGTACTATATTCAATTTTCGCAGAGTACTATCCTTTGACTGCTCCCATAGTAATCCCTTGAGTGAAGGATTTTTGGAAGACAAGAAAGACTGTTACGATTGGTACAGCTGCAAGGGCAGCCCCTGCCATGATCAAACCATAGTTAGTTGCCATCTCGGCCTGCATAGTCGCAACCCCGAGTGAGATGGTCAAGTTTTGACGTGAAGTCAACATTACCAATTGCATGAAGTAGTCATTCCAAGTATTGATGAAAGTGAAGATTGCAAGAGCTGCAAATCCTGGTTTTACAATAGGGAAGGCTACGCTCCAGAAGGTACGAATCTCGCCACATCCATCGATTTTAGCAGATTCGAGCAATTCTGTAGGAATGTTTTCACTGAACTGTTTCATAAGGAAGACCCCGAATGGCCATCCGATTAAAGGCAAGATAACTGCCCAAAGAGTGTCATGGATTCCCATGAAGTTGACGATACGTACCAATGGTACAAGGACAACTTGTTTTGGAAGAGCCATGGCAGCGATAAAGATTGCAAAGAGAATGCGTTGTCCATAGAAACGTTTCTTAGCCAATACATAACCTGCTAGTGAAGAGGTTGCACAAACCAAGAACATGGTTACCAAAGAAATGAATACTGAGTTCCACATCCATTGCAAGGCTGGGTTTTGCACCATCAATTGTTGGAAGTTCTCCATTGTTGGAGCTTTAGGGAACCATTGTGGTGGAATCATAATGGTATCTGGTTGTGATTTGAATGCACCTGTCAAGATCCAGTAGAATGGGAAGATAAACAGTACAGTCAACAAGAGCAAAATGATTGTTGAAATAACAGTAAAGGCTGTTAATGGTTTCTTTTGTTGTGTAGGTTGCATAGCTGTCTCCTTTCCTTAGTATTCTACATCGTTTCCGAGGATCTTGAATTGAGCGAAGCTGACAAGGGCAATCATAACTGCCAAGAATACACCAATAGTATTGGCATAGCCATATTCAGTCAATTGGAAGGCTTTTTCGTAGAGGTAGTACATAAGTGTACTTGTTGAGTAGTTTGGACCACCAGATGTCAACAATTGAATCAAGGCGAAACACTGGAATGAGTTGATGGTTGTAATGATTGCGATATAAAGAGTTGTTGGAAGGAGGCTTGGCCATTTAATCTTCCAAAACACTTGGAATTCAGTCGCACCGTCAACACGAGCTGCTTCTACAAGTGAGTTATCAATATTACCCATTGCAGCGATGTAGAGAATGATTGGTTGACCAACTGATGTTGTCAAAAGGATAATCATAATCGCCATCAAAGCCCAGTTTTTATCTCCCAACCAAGAAATGTTTTGGCTGATGATATGGCTTGACTTAAGCACGAAGTTCAAAATACCTGATAGTGGATCGTAGATCCATTTCCATACTACTGTTACGGCAACACTACCTGTTACTACAGGAAGGAAGAAGACGAAACGGTAGAAAGATCTAGCGATGGCATTTTGTTGGTAAGTTTGTGATGCTACAAAGAGCGAGAAGAGTACAACGACTGGTACAGACCCGATAACCAAGATTACGGTATTAATCAAAGATTTTGTAAACACAGGGTCTTTAAACATACGAATGTAGTTGTCCAAGCCCACAAACTCAAAGCTAGTCATCGAATAGTTGAAGAAACTTGTGATGAAGCCCATGATCATTGGAGCTAAAACGAAGACGGTAAAGAAGATTAATACTGGTGCTAGGAATGCGTAGGAAATAATAGTTTCCCGCATGCGAATTTTATTGATTTTCACAGTTGGCACCTCACTTTCACATAGTTTTGTTTTTTTGACTGTTATCTGACCCTGATCTAAAATCAAAATGAAATTTTTCTAAGATTCGTCAATGTAAAAACTTCATTTTAATTTTGACCTGTCAGTTGCTTCTATTTCAAACAAAAGTCCCCCTTTTCATACACAGATATGCTCAGGGAAAAGGGGGGAACTCAGTTTTTATTTAGGGCTTATTATTTAGCTGCTTTTTTGATTGTTTCATTCGCTTTTTCAGTGAATGCTTTCAATGCTGCAGCAGGTTGTTCGTCACCATTTGATACAGCTTGCAACATTGGGAACCAAAGTGTTCTCATTTCAGCAAATCCGTCGATTGTGTTGTAATATGGTGAGTAGTATTGAGTCCAACCACTGATTGTTTCCATACGTTTGTCATCGTAAAGTTTTCCAAATGAAGTACGAACTGGGAATGCTCCTGTACGAACTACGTCTTTAGGACCCCACTCTTTATCATCAGCGATAAATTGGATAAATTTCTTAGCTGCAGCAACTTTCTTTTCATCTTTGTTGTTAAATACTGCAAATCCGTTTACAAGGTATTCAAGAGCTGGTTTGCCAGAATCAGATGGGAATGGAACTTCAACCACTTCAACTTTACTTGCTTCCAAAAGTTTAGCTTGGATACCGTTTTGAGCTGGTGCCCAAAGGATTGTGTAAGAAGTTTGACCGTTTGCAAAGTTTTGGATGTCTGCTCCACCGTCAAATTGTGAACCGTTATTCAACAAACCATCTTTGATCCAGCTAGCTGCTTTTTCAAGACCTTTAACGAATTTAGGATCGTCAGTTGTGTATTTAGTTACTTCTTTATCAGTTACAGAACCGCCGTAAAGGTTAGAGATGAAGGCACGTGTTCCTTGGTCTCCCCCTTGACCAGAACTGAACAATGAACCTGGAGTGTATCCTTTATCTTTAAGTGCTTTCAAGACTTTTTCAAAATCATCAGTTGTCCAACCTTCTTTAACAAGGTTAGCTACACCAGCATCTTCCAACATTTTCTTGTTCATAGCCATGTAGAATGGTGCAGAACTGATTGGATACATGTATGCTTTGTCACCAGCTTTACTTGCTTGTACGATGTTTTCGTTGTTAACATCTTTCACAAATTCATCTGTAAAGAGGTCATTCAACTCAGCCAATTTACCATTTTTACCGTAATTGATGATACGACCTGGTGCATCGAAAAGTACATCTGGAGCTGTACCAGCTTCGATAGCTGTTGTGATTTTTTCTGGTCCAGATTTGAAGTCGATTGTTTCTAATTTAACTTTGATATCTGGATTTGCTTTTTCGAAAGCTTCGATGATAGATTTTTCATAAGTTCCAACACCGTCACCAGATTTTTCTTGAGTAAATACCGGGAATGCCCACCAAGTAATTTCTGTTGTTGCTGCTGCATCGCCTGATTTGGCAGCATCTTTGTTAGCGTCTGATTTGCCACAAGCAGCAAGTGATAGAACCGCAGCACCCGCAAGTACTGTACAAGCTAGTTTTCTAAATTTCATTTGTATTCTCCTAATTGATAAGCGTATCCATATTGGATAATGAGCAATGTCGACTTTGTATACGTTTTCATTTTTTCCTACTAATCAACCACTCTCCTCGTTTTTTATATTGTGTTATTTAAGACCCGCAACAAATCGTTCCGTAATCTCTTTTGGTCTAGTAATAGCGCCACCAACTACGATACCTCGCACTCCGTAACCTAGGATTTGCTTAGCTTGTTCTGGTGTGTGAATTTTTCCTTCAGCGATGACGTCCACCCCTGCATCACAGAGTTTCTTGATGAGTTCAAAGTCTGGGCCATCCACTTTTGGACTGTAAGAAGTGTAACCTGATAAGGTTGTTCCGACAAAGTCAATTCCCGCTTCAACTGCTGTTAGACCTTCCTCAAAGGTACTTGTGTCAGCCATCAAGAGTTGATTTGGATATTTTTCTTTGATCTGACGGATAAATTCTTGGATCTCCAAGCCATCATGACGTTCACGCTTGGTACAGTCAAGAGCAATGACTTCGATGTCAAGAGCCGCTAGTTCATCCACTTCCTTCATTGTAGCAGTAATGAATGGTTCTTGCGGTGGATAGTCCCGCTTGATAATCCCGATAATCGGAAGTTTAGTGACCTCTTTAATTTCCTTGATATCTCGAACACTGTTTGCTCGGATACCGACTGCACCACCTTGTTCAGCTGCTTTCACCAACAAGGGGATAACTCCTCCCGCTTCTGTGTAGAGCGGTTCATGAGGAAGTGCCTGACAAGAAACGATGATTCCATCTTTGATTTGTTCAATCAAGGCTTCTTTACTAATTTGTGGCATCTACTTTCCTCCTTTTCTTTTCCTTTGTGTTTATGTGACTATTATAGCTTATTATTAAAGCGCTTTCAACAACTTGTGCTAGAATAGATTGGAGTTTCAAAACAATTTTATGCAACAGTTTCTTCTGAAAGTAGTTTCAGGGATCTAACATCTATCCCAACACCTCTTAAATCTTAAAACCAGCCCTTTTTTAAAGAAAAAGGCCGTAACTAATTTTCGTTACGACCCTTTCTAACTAATACTCTTCGAAAATCAAATTCAAACCACGTCAGCGTCCCCTTGCCGTACTCAAGTACAACCTGCGGCTAGCTTCCTAGTTTGCTCTTTGATTTTCATTGAGTATAAGATTTAGTTTCACTAAGGAAACCTTCAATTTTAACGATTTGACTAATCTTCTTTTCTCTTCCCCAAAGCAAACATACCAAGGAGCATCCCAACAAGTCCTACAAAAGCAAGGACAGTGGCATCTTCACTTCCTGTCTTAGGAAGAACATCTTGACGAACTGCAGGTGCTTGATAAGTCTTATCTTGTGCCGTAGCCTGAGATACAATAGACTGCTGACCTGTGAACTCTGGGACTTCCTGGACTGCAGATTCTGCAGCATTGACTCCACCTACAAATTCTGGAAATTCTGCTTTTGCTGCTTCTACTGCATTCACACCACCTGTAAATTCTGGTACTTCATACACAGCTGCTTCACTACCATTGACTCCACCTGTAAATTCTAGAGATTCTGCTTTTGCTGCTTCTACTGCATTCACACCACCTGTGAATTCTGGGACTTCATGCACAGCTGCTTCACTACCATTAACTCCGCCTGTGAATTCTGGAAGTTCTGCTATCGGTGCTGCTTCTTCGCCTACTGTACCAATAGGTTCAGTATACTCTGGGAGCTCCGTTACAGCAGCCTCTTCGCCATTCACCCCACCTTCGAATTCTGGTACTTCATGTACAGCTGCTTCGCTTCCATTAACTCCGCCTGTGAATTCTGGAAGTTCTGCTATCGGTGCTGCTTCTTCGCCTACTGTACCAATAGGTTCAGTATACTCTGGGAGCTCCGTTACAGCAGCCTCTTCGCCATTCACCCCACCTTCGAATTCTGGTACTTCATGAACAGCTGCTTCACTACCATTGACTCCACCAGTAAATTCTGGAAGTTCAGCAATCGCAGCTTCTACACCATTAACACCACCTGTGAATTCTGGTACTTCGTTAACAGCTGCTTCACTACCGTTGGCAGCTCCAGGAATACCTGCTCCTTCAAGACTCACCGGAAGGTTGTGCATACTCTCGATCGCTCCAGAAGCAAGGCCAGTTATCTCCTGACCTAGATCTGACTTATCTATTGTGAATAGAAGAGTCTTAGTATCGTACTGGGTCATAAAGTTTATTTTTTTACCATTTGCCAACTGAAGTGTTGGGATTTTGTTAACCAAAACTTCTGAATCAAACTCTACTGCAAGAATTCCTGGCCATTTTTCAATAACATTTTTAACTTTGGTTTCTTTAGGAGAAATTCTTTCCTTCGTCAAGAAATCCCAGTTGAATTTCTTGAAGGATAGAGTATAAGGATTGCCACCAGCTTCATGATGTTCATACAAGAGACCAAATTCTTTTGGTCCGATCTGTTGAAGTGAGTTATAGGCATACTCCCCTTCTTGAATCAAATGATGATGCAGCCAAGTCAACTCGCCATCTTCTTCTACACGAGCCACTCGAATGTAACCATTCTTACGACCTGGGCCATTGGCATTTGCTAGAAGGATGTACTCTTTACCATCTTGAACCGTATGAGTCGCCGCCATTTGAACATAAACATCAGGTACATCATAGCGTGCTACATAGTTGTCCCATGTAATACCACCATCATTACTTGTCGCAACCTGCAAATCACCTGTCAAACCACGCATAAAGAGTTTCAACTGACCATTATTCAATTGAACAACAGAAGCTTCCGTATTTTGAGCGTAGTAATTGTTCATGTTGCTTGAATCAACTACTGTACCATCATAAAGTGTACGGTTATCATTGACACCGCCACCCATATGCCAAGTCTTACCATGGTCATCTGAGTAGATGATACGAGATGATTGAGAACCGTTGAGGTGGTTAGTACGGTTTGTCGTATAAACAGGAACGACGATACGACCTTTATGAGGTCCATTCTGGAGGGTAATGCCCACTCCAGGTCCCACACCTAAGAATTTCATCCAATCAGCTTTGACCATTGGGGTAATATCTTGTGGTGCAGACCAAGTCTTACCGTCATCATCACTGTAAGACATCCATAGGTAGCTGTCTTTAGCAATTCTAAATGGAGAAGTTTTATTGCTTGTAAAATAGATATTTCCTAGCAGTTGCTCACCCTGATAAAGATCACCTTTATCACTATAAGCCGGCTTGACTGGATTTACAACAACACGGTAATCCGTTGCCTGACCATCTGGTGTGTAGACAACACCATTTTCACGAATGGTATAGGCTCCATTTTCTCCTTCACGATAGAGAATTTGGTAGGTTTTCCCATTAATTTCTTTATAAGCTTCCTCTTTTTCAGCTGACATCCCAAAGATACCTTTTCCTTCTGGGAACATATCATAGACAGAAAAGATGCGCTTGGTTTCAGTATCTTGGGCTAAAACCATATCGATATTTACTGGTGAACCAACAGATGGATCAGTAGCTTTTGGATTGTCGCGTAGATTCGTAAGTGTGATACGATCGCCCCATGTTTGACCCTGATCTTCACTTCGTTTGACGACCATACCGATATCGCCCCAGTCATAGTGGTGCAAACGACGTTCGTCAGCTCCAGCAATCAAAGTTCCCTTGTCAGTCTTAAGGAGGGCTGGAATACGATAGCTATTAATGCCATCTGGATTTGACTGCCCATTTTTACCAGCTTCAAAGACATCCTTTTTATCTGTTATCTCAGCTCCTTCTGGAAGCTTTTTCTCTAATTCGGATCTTTCAAATAGGTAGCTACGATTTTGAACTTCTTCTGGACTCAAGGCACGATCATAAACAGTTAGATTACGAACTTGTAAACCTGCCCCCCAAACCATACTTCCTGCACGATTT
The DNA here is from genome assembly GCF_047460685.1 of Streptococcus infantis. Taxonomy (GTDB): domain Bacteria; phylum Bacillota; class Bacilli; order Lactobacillales; family Streptococcaceae; genus Streptococcus; species Streptococcus infantis_AD. The sequence continues at coordinate 151,289 of NZ_JASHFS010000001.1, forward strand.
GTGGTACCAATTTGCATATGATTCACATCAGGCATATCTTTGATAAAGCGTCCTGATTTCTTACTTGTTCGTGACAAAACTCCGTTTACATAGAGACGAACTTGCCCATCTGGAGAATCTGCACTTGGTCTTTCAACTGTAAAGGTTACTGAGTTCCACTGACCTGGTTTGACAGTTAATGGTGCGTCTGTGTATCTATCATAAAATTGGTCGCCGTTTTGATCGCGGCCCTCAATCAAGGCAACGTTGTTGTAAACAGCCATGGTGAAATATTCATTTCGAACCTTATCACTTGAGACTGAGAAAAGGTTGTAAAATGCTGGCGCAGAAGCATCTGGTTTGAACTCCATATGAATGGTCGCGTTTTGAAGTTGTTTCAGTTTGCCTAATTGCTCTGTCAGATCAATTCTATTGCTATTTGCAGCATTAGTCTCTACATCTTCCTTTTCAAGAACAGTATTGACATTTTCCAACTCTCTAGCATAGTAATCACGTGGAAGTGCAGCTGGATCTTTTTCGGTTTCTCTAGTTGCTGTTGCAGTTGTCTCTGTTGCAGTTGTCTCTGTTCCAGTATGTGCTTCTGTAGATGCATGTGTGACTGTATCTACCCCATTAGATTCCGTAACATTCTTTTCAACGATCTCTGCTTTTTCAGGCTGTTCCTTTTCGACACTAAGCTCGGTGGTCTCTTTACTAGTGACCGTTGATTCTTGTGCCAATACTGGCGATGCACCAAAAACAACTGCTCCAATAACGACTGAAGCGGCTCCTACTGTAAATTTGCGAATTCCGTATCGTTGTTTTCTATCCAACTGATTATGCTTCATCTTTCTTCCTTTCATTTTTAAAAATAAAGCGCTTTCTTTTTCGCTTAAAATTTTTAGCCATCTGACTAAATGACAAAAATTACTTTTTCACGAATGGTTACACTCGCTCTTTCAAATTTTCTCTCACTTAACGACCCATCGTTAACTAGAGTCTCCTACTCCTTTCAAATTTTATCTTATTCTCATTATATAATAAATCCTCCCCTTTTAAGAGAGATTGAGATAGAACAGATTATACTTTCAGTTTTTGAAACATAAGTTCAGACATTCGAAACTACTTTCGGATGCTTTGGATTTTTCTAACAGAAAATTGCTTCATTCGGTTGAATCGTTTTTTTAATGAACTTTATCTCAAACTTATACTCAATGAAAATCAAAGAGCAAACTAGGAAGCTAGCCGCAAGCTGCTCAAAACACAGTTTTGAGGTTGTGGATAGAACTGACGAAGTCAGTAACACATATACGGTAAGGCGAAGCTGACGTGGTTTGAATTTGATTTTCGAAGAGTATTAACTATTTGACTCCTGATTTATCTAGATCAAAAAGGCCGTAACTAGTTCTAGTCACGACCCTTTCTAATATAAGATCAAATTTCTCTATGAATTTCGTTGATTTTAACTATTTCATTGATCTTCTTTTTTCTTACCTAGGGCAAACATGCCGAGGAGTATTCCTACAAGTCCTAGAGAGGCAAGAGGAGCAACAGCTTCACTTCCTGTTTCAGGAAGAAGTTGATGACGAGCAGCAGGGGCTTGATAAGTTTTATCTTCTGCCATGGCCTGAACCACAATTGACTGTTCTCCCTTATACTCTGAGACCTCATGGATAGCAGCTTCTAGCCCATTAACACCACCTGTGTACTCTGGAACTTCTAACTTAGCGGCCTCTACTCCATTGACACCACCTGTGTACTCTGGAACTTCTAACTTAGCAGATTCCACTCCATTGACACCACCTGTGTACTCTGGAACTTCTAACTTAGCAGATTCTACCGCATTGACACCACCTGTATATTCTGGCACCTCTAACTTAGCAGATTCTACTCCATTGACGCCACCTGTGTATTCTGGAACTTCTAACTTAGCAGCCTCTACTCCATTGACGCCACCTGTGTACTCTGGAACTTCTAACTTAGCAGATTCTACTCCATTGACGCCACCTGTGTATTCTGGAACTTCTAACTTAGCAGATTCTACCGCATTGACGCCACCTGTGTATTCTGGGACTTCTAACTTAGCAGATTCTACTCCATTAACACCGCCTGTATATTCTGGCACCTCTAGCTTAGCAGATTCTACTGCATTCACACCGCCTTCGAACTCTGGACTTTCTGCCTTAGCTCCTTCTTCGCCATTGACACCACCTTCAAAGGTTGAAGTGTCTGACTTAGCTGCTTCTACTGCATTAACACTGCCTTCGAACTCTGGACTCTCTGCCTTAGCTCCTTCTTCGCTATTGACACCACCTTCAAAGGTTGAAGTGTCTGACTTAGCGGACTCTACTCCATTCACACCGCCTTCGAACTCTGGACTCTCTGCCTTAGCTCCTTCTTCGCCATTGACACCACCTTCAAAGGTTGAAGTGTCTGACTTGGCTGCTTCTACTGCATTAACACCTCCTTCGAACTCTGGACTTTCTGCCTTAGCTCCTTCCTCACCATTGACACCGCCTTCAAAGGTTGAAGTGTCTGACTTAGCTGCTTCTACTGCATTCACACCGCCTTCGAACTCTGGACTCTCTGCCTTAGCTCCTTCCTCACCATTGACACCGCCTTCGAAGTCTGAAGCGTCTGACTTGGCTGCTTCTACTGCATTCACACCGCCTTCGAACTCTGGACTTTCTGTCTTAGCTCCTTCCTCACCATTGACACCACCTTCGAACTCTGGACTTTCTGCCTTAGCTCCTTCCTCACCATTGACACTGCCTTCGAAGTCTGAAATTTCATGAACCGCAGCTTCCCCTTTTGAAGTTTCCACTGGAATATATTCTGGAACTTCATGGAAAGCGGCTTCTTCTCCGTTCACACCACCTTCAAAGGCTGGCACATCATGAACGGCTGCTTCGGCATCATTGACTCCACCTTCAAATTCCGGAACTTCGTTAATAGTTCCTGGTGGATTTTCTTCAACCTCTATTTCTGGAATTTCATGAACGGATGCTTCCTCGCTGTTCACACCACCCTCGAAGTCTGAGACTTCATTGACTGCTGCTTCAGCACCATTCACACCGCCTTCGAATTCTGGGACTTCGTTAATAGTTCCTGGTGGATTTTCTTCAACCTCTATTTCTGGAACTTCATGAATAGCGGCTTCTTCGCCGTTCACGCCACCATCAAAGGCTGGCACATCATGAACGGATGCTTCCTCTCCGTTAACGCCACCATCAAAGGCTGGATCCTCCTGAACTGTACCTTCACCATTGACTGCACCTGTAAATTCTGGGACTTCATGAATTTCCACTTTTGCACCATTTTTCCCACCAGGGACTCCTGCACCTTCAAGACTTACAGGCAAATTATGCATGCTCTCAATTGCACCATCAATAATTTCTGTAATTTCTTGACCAATATCTTCCTTGTTTACTGCAAATAACAATGTTTTGGTATCGTATTGCGTCAAGAAAGCAGCAAAGTTCCCATTTGCCAGTTTAAGAACTGGTGGTTGATTCACCAATACTTCAGAATCAAATTCTAGAGCAATGACATTTTTGCTCATCTCCACAGCATTTTTCACAGTTGCTTTTGTTGGAGCAATTCTATCCTTGCTTAAGAAATCCCAGTTGAATTTCTTATAAGACAAGGTGTATTCATTTTGAGTGGCAGTTGCATGCTCATAAAGCAAGCCAAATTCACCATTTCCAAGATCTTGCAATGAGTTATAAGCAAATTTACCACTTTGAATTGGATTGTGCTTGAGCCAAGTCAAATCTCCGTTAGCTTCCACTTGTGCCAAGTGTACCAAACCATTGTAACGTCCTGGACCACCTGCGTTGCTGAGAACGATATATTCCTTACCATTTTGTACAGTGTGAATAGCAGACATTTGAACGTAAACATCTTTGATTTCTGAATAGCGTTTTACATCTTTTTCCCAAGTCGCTCCGCCATCTTTACTTGTCGCTACTTGAAGATCACCTGTCAATCCACGCATGAAGAGTTTGAGATCCCCATTATTCAACTGAACAACAGTTGACTCAGTATTTTGAGCACCTGGATTATTCATGGTTGAAGAGTGAATTGTTTGGTTGCCTACTGGGCGGTTATCATTGACAGCTTCACCAGCGTGCCAAGTTTCACCATGGTCATCTGAGTAAATGACGCGTGAAGACTGAGAACCACTTAGGTAGGATACGTTATTTGTAGTATAGGCAGGGATAACAAGACGCCCTTTATGAGGTCCTGAATGTAAGGCAATACCTGTACCAGGTCCAGTACCTAAGAAGTGCATCCAGTCCTTACGAATGCCGTATGTAATATCTTTAGGTGCAGACCAAGTTTTTCCATCGTCATCGCTATAAGACATCCAGAGATAGTTGGTGTTTGAAACTCTAAAGATATTCTTGTCGCTATAATCGAAGTAGACATTACCAATCAGTTCTTCACCTTTATACAAATCACCCTTATCACTATAGGCTGGTTTCTTAGGATCAACTACAACACGGTATTCTGTCTTTCTATTTTCAGGGTCAAAGACTTCACCTTTTTCACGGATTGTATAACGTCCTGCTTCACCTTTTTTGTACAGAACTTGGTAAACCTTGTCACCAATTTGCTCATAGGCTTGTGGTGCTTTTCCTGGTAAATCTCTGACAGCTTCACCTTCTACGAACATATCAAAAATAGAGAAGATTCTCTTAGTTTTCGGATCTTGGACTAGGGCCATGTCAATGTTGACTGGTGATCCCGCATGAGCTCTTCTGGCATTCTCATTATCACGAGGATTTGAGATGACAATTCTATCTCCCCACGTTTTGCCCTTATCATCACTACGACGAACAACCATACCGATGTCGCCCCAGTCAGAGTGATGCAAACGTCTCTCGTCTGCTCCAGCAATCAAGGTTCCCTTATCAGTTTTCAGCAGAGCTGGAATGCGGTAGCTTGCGATACCATCTTTATTTGGCTTGCGGTTCTCACCACCTTCAAAAACATCCAGTTTATCAGTAACTTCTGCTCCTTCAGGAAGTTTCTTCTCCAACTCTCCTCTTTCAAAAAGTTGGCTACGTTTTTTAACTTCTTCTGGAGAAAGAGTACGATCATAAACCGTTAGATTACGGACTTTTAGATTAGCACCCCAGAAGTTTTTGCCTGTACGTTTTGTTGTACCGATTTGTACATGGTTGACATCTGGCATGTCTTGGATGAAGCGACCAGACTGAGGACTTGTTCGCGACAATACACCATTTACATAGACGCGAACCTGACCTTTTGGTTGGTCTGCATTTGGTCTTTCAACTGTAAAGGTTACAGAGTTCCACTCACCTGGCTTAATTTTCAAAGGAGCAGTTTTATAATCACCATAGAATTGGTTTCCATTGGCATCACGACCTTCAACGATAGCTGTGTTATCAAGGATGGCCATAGTGAAATACTCATTTACTTTGGTATCACTAGAAACTGAGAAAAGGTTGTAAAAACGTGGAGCAGATGCATCTGGCTTAAACTCCATATGAATGGTCGCATTTTGAAGTTTTTTAAGCTTGTCGAGCTCCTCCTTCATGTCAACTCTTTGACCGTTTGAAGGATTGGTTTCAACATCTTCCTTCTCTATAACAGTATTGGCATTTTCCAACTCTCTGGCATAAAAGTCACGGGGAATGTTTCCAACTTCTTCTTCGTCTTCACTCTCTGTAGCTGGAGTTTCGTTTGATGCTTCTGTTTCTGTTGGTTTTTCAGAGCCTGGGTTTGCTTGCAACTCTTCACGGCTCACTTCTGTTCCACTATTATTTACTGTGGTTACTTGACCTGCAAGCTCCTTATCTAAATTAGCTAGACTTCCTGTCTCTACTTCCTTAGGCAATTCTGGCAAAGATTGCCCCGCTGTTTCACCATTCGCTGATGGTACCTCTTGAGCCAAAGCAGGGGCAGCACCAAAAACAACCGCTCCAATCACTACTGAAGCTGCTCCAACTGCAAATTTCCGAATTCCATATCGCTGTTTTCTATCAAAATGTCTCTGTTTCATGTGTTCTCTTCCGTTATTTTAAAAAATAAAGCGCTTTCTTTTTTGCTTAAAATTTTTAGCCTTTCAGACTAGCTGCAAATAAGAAACTGTATTATTGAATGGAATTGCCATTCTTTGTAAATGAAATGCTGTTGCTCTTTTATAAATTCCAAGTTAAAAGATTCGCAACTAGCTATACTCCTTTCACTTTTTATCTTAACCATATTATATAATAAATATTCTAAATTTTAGACTTTATAATCCATAATAGATTCTACTTTCAAAGATATTTAGAAGTTTCAAACTACCTGAAACTACTTTCTCATTATCTGAGTCACATAAAGAAAAGACTGTAGTTCATTCGAAACTACAGAGCTTTTTTTCAATTTTTAGTGACCAAGATAGGTAAAGGGGATCTCACTACCACACAACCAGTTGTAAACTTGATCATTGACATGAACATTCATGGCTTCGTGAGCATATTCAGGCATGATACGATAACTCTTTTCACAAGTCAAACGGTTGTAAATAGCAAACTGAGTGATTGGATAGCAGACATCGTCATCAAGTCCAGTAATCATCCGAACTTCCCCCTTAATACGATGGGCAAGATTTTTTACATCGATATAGCTAAGTGTTTCCATAATCTGCTCTTCTGTCTCATGGAATGGGTCATGGAACTTAAAGTAACGAAAAAGCTCATCATAGGCTTCGCTGGTATTTCCAATCTCTATCACTCGTCTAAAGTCTGATAAAAATGGATAAATAGCAACGGTTCGCTTGATACGTGAATTTAACCCCGCAGCCACTAGAGCCAGCGCTCCTCCTTGAGAAGCTCCATAGCTTGCTAATTGGCCTTCATCCACTTGTGGGAAGCTAGCGACAATCTCAACTAATTGATAAATATCAAGATAAACATCCTTATAGAAGAGTTGCTCTTTTCCTTCTACTGCACCACGAATGATTTGGCCCTTAACTGTATTTCCAAGAGGCGAGCGTAACCCATCTTGCGAATAACCAGACTGCCCACGGACATCCATAGATATGACACCATAACCAGCGACTGTAAAGGCTAACATATCTGTCCAATCCCAACAGCGTCCCATATACCCATGGAAGTGGAAAATGACAGGTACTTTCTTTTCTGATTTTGGTAAGACCACTCTCGCATAAACGAGCCCATCACGTGTACCTTTAAAAGTTAGCTCATAACACTTCACATTTGGAATACGAAAATCACGTTCCTCTAGTTGGTAATCTGGCAAGACTGAAACCTTCTCTATTTCCCCATCCCAAAAATCGTCAAAGTCTTGCGGAACTTCATCTCGCCCTCTGTAAGTTTTCATTTCTTCTATTAGTGCTGGATTTCTCATAAAACCCTCCTTAATTTTGTAACCGTTACCATAACTCTAGCACATAAAGGAAAGCAATGCAAGACTGATATTTTAAATAGAAAGTGATTTTAATTTTGAAGATTCATCAGAGCTAGTCTGAAAGTAGTTTTATCCATTCCATTCTGTATACATTCAATACACTTTCAAAGAATAACAGCTTCTTTTCTCTCTTCTCCAAGAGTCATTGAAGACTAATCTTATACTAATTCAAACTAGGTCAGCTTTATCTGCAACCTCAAAGCCGTGCTTTGAGCAACCTGCGGCTAGCTTCCTAGTTTGCTCTTTGATTTTCATTGAGTATTAGCATGTTTTCGGGTATATATAGTGGATTGAAATAAGATGCGAACAGAGAGATTAGGAAAGTCAAACTAATTTCTAGAAATATTTTTAGCAGTTGTAGTGTACTGTTCTAGATTCAATCTACTATAGTTGTCTATCTTTAAACTAGTGTTTTTTACAAAATAAAAAAGTTTCATAATCTTAATAGAATTGTTCTACCAAGATTACAAAACTCTTTCTTATTTCAAATCTTTTTTATAGCGTTCCAACTCTGCTTGGTTTGCCCAAACATAGTGACCTGGACGAATTTCAACCATAGACGGTTTGTCAGTCTCATAGTCATGTTGATCTGGATCATAAACTTTCAAGACTTTTTTACGTTCCAAGATCGGATCAGGGATTGGAACCGCTGATAGGAGAGCTTGAGTATATGGATGGATTGGATTGTTAAACAATTCTTCCGTCTCAGCCACCTCAACAATGACACCCTTGTAAATTACCGCGATACGATCAGAGATGAAACGAACTACTGACAAGTCATGGGCAATAAAGAGATAAGTCAAGCCCAATTCCTTTTGGAATTTCTTAAGCAAGTTCAACACTTGGGCACGAACAGAAACGTCCAAGGCTGAAATTGGCTCATCAGCAATAACAAAGTCTGGTTGCATAACCAAGGCACGAGCGATACCAATACGTTGACGTTGTCCACCTGAGAACTCATGTGGATAACGTGTCAAGTGTTCTGCCAAAAGTCCAACTTCACGAATGATATTTTGAACTTTTTCTTTTCTTTCTTCCTCATCTTTAAACAGATGATAGTTGTATAGACCTTCAGAGATAATGTAGTCAACGGTTGCACGCTCATTCAAGCTAGCTGCTGGGTCTTGGAAAATCATCTGAATTCGACGGATTAACTCCGAAGCTTGTTCACGTGATTTCTTTCCGTTAATTTTTTGCCCTTCAAAAATGATGTCCCCATTGCTGGTGTCATTAAGACCGATAATAGCACGACCAATCGTTGTCTTACCACTTCCAGACTCTCCAACAAGTGAGAAAGTTTCTCCTTTGTTGATAAAGAAATTGGCATTCTTAACAGCTACAAACTTTTTACTTCCTTCACCGAAGGAAATCTCTAAGTCTTTAATTTCTACTAATTTTTCAGACATTTCCTTCCTCCTAGTCCTCAAGATGTGTAAAGCCCATCTTTTCACGAATCTTGTCGTGTAAATCTGCAATCACCGATGGTTTTTCAACTTTTGGAGCTTGTTCATGAAGCAACCATGTCTTAGCCCAATGAGTATCAGATACTGCAAACTGAGGTGCTTTTTCCTCGAAGTCAATCTTCATAGCATAATCTGAACGAAGAGCAAAAGCATCTCCCTTCAATTCAGTATAAAGCGATGGAGGTGTTCCAGGGATTGAGTACAATTCACCTTTGTCATCCGCAAGTTGTGGCAAGCTTGACAAGAGGCTCCATGTATATGGATGACGTGGGTCGTAGAAGATTTCTTCAACAGTACCATATTCAACAATTTCACCAGCATACATAACTGCAACTTTATCAGCGATACTTGCTACGACACCTAGGTCGTGGGTGATAAAGATTGTTGTAAAGTGGTATTCGTGTTGAAGTGACTTCAACAAATCAATAATCTGTGCCTGAATGGTCACGTCAAGAGCTGTTGTCGGCTCATCACAGATAAGAATGTCTGGACGACAAGCAAGAGCAATCGCGATAACGATACGTTGACGCATTCCCCCAGAATATTGGAAAGGATACTCGTCAAAACGTTTCTCAGAATCTGGAATACCAACTTTATTCATATAGTCAATAGCCATCTCTTTAGCTTCTTGCGCAGTCTTGCCTTGGTGTTTAACAATAACTTCTGTGATTTGACTTCCGATTGTCTTGATAGGGTCTAAACTGGTCATCGGATCTTGGAAGATAGTTGCAATCTTCGCACCACGAATACTTTCCCATTCTTTATGAGAAGATAAGGTTGTCAAATCTTGTCCTCGGTAATTAATACTACCTTGTGCAACACGACCATTTTCTTCCAACATTCCTGTGAATGTTTTTGTCAAAACTGATTTACCTGAACCTGACTCCCCAACTAACGCGAGGACCTCTCCCTCAATCAAATCGATGGAGACACCTCGAATAGCTGTCAAAATCTTGTCACGAACATCAAATTCCACGACAATATCTTGAGCAGTCAAAATTACATTTTTTCCTTTTATCATGTCTACTCCTATCTATGTGTACGTGGATCACTAGCATCCGCTAGGTTTTGACCAACAACGAACAGTGACAAGGATACCAAGACCAAAGTTGTCAATGGAATCCAGAAGAGGTATGCATTTGTCGTTACGTTTTGAGAGTAATCTGAAATCAAACGACCCAAGCTAGGAACTGTAATCGGCAATCCAAGTCCAAAGAATGATAGGAAAGCTTCATATGAGATAAAGGCTGGAAGCATTTGCGACGTACTCGTAACAATAACAGATACCAATTGTGGCATAATGTTTTTCACAATAATCTTATAACTTGGTGTTCCCAAGGTTCGTGAAGCAAGGTTATACTCTAAATCACGGTATCGTAACATTTGGATACGAATTGAGTGAGCAACATTAATCCAGGTTGTTACACTCATGGCAAAAATCAAGTTCCAGAAACCTGCACCGATAGAGTAAGTCAAAACAATAACGATCAAAAGTGATGGGATATTGTTGATAACGTTGTAGACCTCCATCATGATACGGTCAACTGATTTTGAGATCCCCCAAATTCCACCAATGACAACACCGATAAAAAGGTTGACAAAGGTCGCAATGACAGAAATCAAGATAGAATTACGAGCTCCAAACCAGACACCATCAAAGAGAGATTTACCATTACTATCTGTACCAAACCAATGCTCAGCATTTGGTTTAATGTAACGAGCGCTAAAATCATTTACCTTACTTACATCATTGAAGTCAAAATCAGAGAACATTGGGTAAATGAAACTCATCAAAACAACTGCAATCAAGATACCTAGCATGATTACTGTTGATTTCTTCTTCAAAAATTGTCTAAAAACAGAACCCCAGTATGAATAGGCAGGAGCATCAATTGCTTCAGAGGCATAATCATCACGTTTTACAAACTGAAATTTTTCATTACTAATTGTAGACATTATTTGCCTCCTTTCTCTGTCAATTTAATACGTGGGTCAATAATGGTCATCCAAATATCTCCAATAAGGTTTGAGAAGATTGAGACACAAGTGAAGATAAAGACGAGACCAACTACCATATTATTGTTTGAAGCTTTTACAGAGTCGATCAACATTTTACCCATACCTGGGAAGGCAAAGACTGTTTCAGTAAGAGTTGCTCCACCAATAACACCAATAATTGAGCCTGGGATACCAGAAACGAGTGGTACCATAGCATTTTTAAAGATGTGCTTATCAGAAATCTCTTTCTCAGACAAACCTTTAGCACGAGCAAAACGAACGAAATCTTGTGATTGCAAGTCAATCATATAACGGCGAATCCAAATTGCCATAGTAGGTGCTCCTAGCAAGCCCAGAATCACTGCAGGAAGGACATAAGAACGCCAATCACCAGCACCCAAGATTGGGAATGAGTCTGGGAAGCCGATTGAAGAACCAATCAAACGAATAATATAGACTAGGGCAATCGTTGGAAGAGCCAACAAGAACGTTAGAGTCCCTGTTGAGAAACTATCAATCCAAGTGTTTTTGAAACGAGCCATTGCTGAACCAAGAGGAATCGCAATCGCATATGAAATCGCAAGACCAATCAAACCAGTGATAGCAGAACTTGCAATCATAGATGGGTACTGATAGTTGCTCTCAGTAGCTGTATATGGATCATCTTTACCGTAGTTGGCTACTTCACGAGCATCAGCTTGACTCGGAGATTTATAAGTTCTTGAGTAAATATTTACTGATGATGTTTTCTTACCAGTTGGGAATTGAACTTCAGAAGTCTTCGTTTGTCCTTGTCCTTGTGTAATAACTTGAAGAACAGGAGTATTTGCATAAGTTGGATAAGAATCTCCTAGGTTCAAGTTGACAAAGTTTTGGTGAACAAATGGGAACTGACTATTGAAGTACAAGAGGTATTTGTGTTTAGTACCTGAACCCACAAGAGACCAACCGATAGCAGGATCATTCTCAAAGCGCAAATAACGCTCTAAGTTAGGATTCTCAGGGTCTTGGATCTTGTTTGTATGGTCAATATCAAGCAAGTTTGCATAGAATTTAAACACACGTTCAAAAATAGGAATTTCACGTGTAGCGTAGAATTGTCCACTCTCTGTAAACTCACCTAGAGTCCAACCATTCCCAAGTTGTTGGATATATTTTTCATAGATTGCTTTATTTGTATCATTTGCATCTACTGTAACAGAAGAGTCAATGCTACTAGCTTTTTCCTGCAACTCTTTCGTATCATAATATTCGATATAACCCATACGCTCAAAGACGGTATTTTCATAGTTATCACGTTTATCAGCTGTGGTTGCAATTTTATTGTAGTTAGTATCTTGTTTGAAGATCAACTTCCGTGGAACCATCGTATAGATGATTGTGTAAATCAAGGTCGTTACTAAGAAAATAGAAACCAACGACCGCAAGATACGCATAAAAACATATTTTTTCATATTATTTCCTTTAAAATCCCAAAAGAACCTTCTCCTTTAGGAGAGAAAGTTCTGATGAGCATTATTTATTTCACATGACTCGCTAACTCTTTTTGAGCTTTTTCGTTTGATTCAGCTTTTTCTTTGAGCCATTTTTCACGAGCTTCTTTGTACTCTTTGGTTGTTACAGTGTTAGCTTGCAATTTAAGGTACTTGAAGTATACATCTGAACCTTTATCACCAGATTGAGTGTAAGAGGCCGAGAATGGTACTACACGAGAAATAACTGGCGCTGCTCCTGAAGATGACATAGCTGGAAGGAAGAGTGAGCTATCTGTCAACCAAGCTTGAGCTGCTGCATATTTCTCATAACGTTTGTTAAGGTCACTTGTTTCATTACCAGCTTCTTCAAGCAACTTGTCGTAGTCTTTCAAACCAACTTGGGTAACTGCTGGATTTGATGGATTGTCATAACCCATATAAGTCTTTGTTTGCTCGCTGTTACTTGTTTGCAAGATATCAAGGTAAGTTGATGGGTCTTGATAGTCTGGGTTCCATCCAACGGCACCTGAAAGATCCCAATCCTCAGCTGCTGCATTCGGAGCATAGTAAGTGATGTTAAATAATTCATCTTTTGTTACTTGTTGGATATCGATGATTACATTTTCTTCACCAAGAACTTTTTCAACAGATTGTTTGAAGGACTGAATACGCGCAATGTAGCTCTTAGCAGTTTGGTCAACTGGAATATCCAAATGAATTGGGAATTTCACGCCATCTGCTTCCAAAGTCTTCTTAGCTTTAGCAAATTCTGCTTTCGCTTTATCAGCATTGTAAAGACCATCTTGGCCATCCGCAAAGTTTACATCTTTCCACTCATCACCATAAGAAACAACTTTCTCAGTGACCAAGTCACCAAATGTTTTTTCACCTGCAGAAACAAAGTCTGGTTTTACAAATAGATTACGAACAGCAAGGGCTGCTCCATCTTCACCATTGATCTGAGCAGAGTATGCTGTACGGTCAAATGCAAAGTTCAAAGCTTGACGGAAGTCTTTGTTAAGAAGGGCTTTCTTAGTAGAAGTCTTTTCATCATCAGTTGTTTTTGATGTATATTTATAGCTTTGACGGTCAATATTAACACCCAAACCAGCAATACCAGCTCCTTGTGGAGTATAGTAAATGTTGTCTTTGTATGTTTCTGCGATTTTAGAATAATTTGAACTTGTTGGGAAGAGACGGGCGTAGCTGTATGCACCACTTGTAAAGTTACGTTCAATTGATTCTTGGTCTGAACCATCATAGAATGCAAGCGTCACAGTGTCTAAGTGAACATTATCTTTATCCCAATATTGCTCATTCTTCACAAACTCAACAGAAGACTTAGCAGTTAATCCTTTAAGCAAGAAAGGACCATTGTAAAGCAATGATGTTGGATCTGTTGACTTACCAAAGTCTGAACCTTTTGATTTTTCAAACTCTGCATTCAAAGGCCAGAAGATTGCGTAAGACATTTTAGAATTCCAATATGGCTCTGGTTTGTTCAAAGTGTATTGAAGAGTGTAGTCATCAACAGCTTTTACACCAACAGTTGAAAAGTCAGTTGAGTTCCCAGCCACATAATCTGCCAAACCTTTTACAGAATCTTGAGCAAGATACAATGCTTCTGATTTCTTATCAGCTGCGTGTTTCAAACCTGTAACAAAGTCATTAGCAGTTACTTCTGCATATTCTTCACCATCAGCTGTGAGCCATTTTACACCTTTACGAATCTTATAAGTGTATGTCAATCCATCTTGAGACACTGACCAATCTTCTGCAACTGCAGGAGTGAGGTTACCATATTTATCATTTGTAAAGAGTCCATCGATACCATTTGAAGTGACAACTTTTGTACTTTGCTTACCAGAGATAAGGTAGTCCAAAGTTTCTGGATCAGCTGTATATACATATCCGTATGCTTTTGGAGCCTCAGCATTAGATGATTTTGAAGAACCGCAAGCCGCGAGAACACCTGTTGCAAGTAGGGCTACGCCTGCTACTGCAAAAATCCGACTTTTTTTCATATTACTTAACTCCTCTTTTGAAATTAATAAGATAATGCTTATTATACCACAACCACTTCAAAAAGTAAACGAATTTTCAGAATATTTTGTCGCACACATTTTGAAAGTCGGAAAACTTACATTTTCAGAAAAGAAACTATTGACGAGATTTAATTTAAAAGGTATAATAATAAAAGTTAAGGCGGTATAGCCAAGTGGTAAGGCACGGCTCTGCAAAAGCTTGATCGTCGGTTCAAATCCGTCTACCGCCTTTTTTATACTATTTTATAGGAATTTATCTGAAAAGAAAGCCCGATTTTACGGGCTTTTTTGTTTTTCTTTTAGGATAAAAAAGGATAACTTTAAAAAATATTTGGGGCGAGTTTGGGGTAAAAAAATTTCATCTAAGCTATTGATTTTATCTAACTTTAGTTGCAGAATGGATATGTAAGGTACAAAAAACTATGGAAGTAAATTTAAAAATTAGAAAAACCACCAAGCGTGAAAAAGTTGAATTTTTTATTGGACTTCTTCTACTCCTATTTGTAGTTTGGTATTTTATGAGGTAATATATGCTAGTAAATATTGAAGATATCCGCTGGCTTTTAGACAATGCCACAGCCTATGCTATCAGCAAAAATTGTGGCGTATCTATTCAAGCTGTGGATAAATATAAAAATGGTGTGTCAGATATTATGAATATGCGTTTAAAACACGCTATCAGCATGACTGCTTATTCCCACACACTACAAGAAAAACAGTGAGCCTTATCGCTGTTTTTTCTGATTTCAGGCCAGATAAAAAATCACGAACATTTTATATTTATAATTTAATTATTAGTTAAAAAGGAGAGTTTTTACTGTTGTTTAGGGTTTAGGGCGAAAAAAAGCCCCAACATTGAATTGGGACTAAAGATTATAGGCGGACGGATTTCAACCGTCGTCTTGATAATCGCACATGCTTCAATAGCTAGATACTACTAAATTTCGTGTACCCTCGCTAGATCCATCACTTTCCAATGGTGCTATACCACGTTTTCACTCGTAAACTACTATCCTATTTCTTTTTCTACTATAGCAAGATTTGACCGTTTTTTCAACTATTTTCATATCTTCAGAACTCAAAGCATGAGTTCCTCCATATTCGTCATGATTATAACCATAGCGCACATGTGACAAAATTTGAACTCCGTTTACCTTATGGAGTTCACCTTCAAGATCAATCTGCTTGTTTCTTTTGTTAACAAAATCATGATAAGTTACTGACTATTTTACACCTTATTTATTGATTCTACCGCCTCTATATTATCAAAGGCTCCTACAGGAGTCTTTTCTTTTTAACTACTAGAAAAGCTTTATCAGTTCTGCTCTGATAAAGCTTTTGTTTTATTCTGTTTCTTCTTCTGATTCAAGTTCTTGAATTTGAACCTTAAGCTTGGTTACACGTCCATTTTTGACCTTATCATTAGTTAGGGTGATATGCTTATTGCTACTTTCTAACTCATAGCTAAGTTTTTCTGATGTTGGAATAGTTCCCACACCGGTCAAATAGTAACCAGCGATTGTATCTACATCATCACTTTCAAGTTCAACATCAAAGTAAGCATTAAAGTCATTTAAATTCATTGTCCCTTGGACGATATAGGTATCTTCGCCAATTGTATGAACATAAACTTCAGCGCGGTCAGTTTCATCATCAATTTCACCGACAATCTCCTCAAGGAGATCCTCCAGCGTAACTAGACCAGCCATACCTCCATACTCATCCAGAAGGATAGCCATCTGTCTTTGAGTATTTCTAAACTCTTTTAATAAATCATCCACAAAAATAGTTTCAGGTACAAAGAGTGGATCTTGTAAGATTCGCTTCCAGACGATATTGTCAAACCCGCTGACAAAGGCTTCTTTAAGGAGACTCTTAGTATGAATCAATCCAATAACATTGTCCTTATCTCCATCATAAACAGGAATCCGAGAAAAATTCTGTTTTAAGATACTTTGGATAATGGTTTGAGTGTCATCCTGAATATTTACCATGAAAGCATCGGTTCGAGGAACCATGACTTCACGTGCCATGAGCTCGTCTAGCGAGAAAATCCCTTGTAACATTTCAATTTCATCAGCATCCAAGGTTTCTTCACTCTTAGACAACATGTACTCAATCTCATCACGAGTCATTTTTTCATCTGCATCGTCAAATGTCATCGGTGTCAATTGACTCAAGAGATTAGTTGATGCTGAGAGCATCCAAACGAAGGGACTCACAATCTTACCAAGAGCAATAATAAACGGAACTGTTCTGATAGCCAAGGCATCCTTAAGATTTAGAGCAATTCGCTTAGGATAAAGCTCACCAAAAACAATAGAAATATAGGTCAAGAAAGCTAATGATAAGAAGCTAGCTACCGCATAGGCAGTTTCACTATTTCCCATCCAAGAGGCAATTAACTCTCCAAGTGAATCTGCTAGTTTAGCCCCTGACAAGATGGTGATCAAGGTGATACCAACTTGAATGGTTGATAAAAAGTGATTAGGGTTTTCAAGCACCTTTAGCAAACGGATATAGCGTTTATCTCCCTCTTCAGCTTTTTGCTCAACACGTGAACGACTAAGTGAAACCATGGCCATTTCTGTTGCAGAGAAAAAGGCATTTAAAAAGGTCAAAACAACTAATAAAACAAATTGCAGTAACAAATCCTGACTGCTCGGGTCTTCCATTTTCCTTCTCCTAAAAAGTATAATTGAAACTATTATACCATATTTTCCAATTTCTACACATTATTTTACGATTTCAATAGTTAATCCCCTATCTGAGGAGATAAGGGATTTTTAGTCTATTTTGCTTTGGTAACCGTAACTTGACCTGTTCGGTAGTCAAGCTGAATTCCATTTTGGACATTCGGAATGACGACGTTAAACTCCAACTCCCCATCAGAGGACTTGGCTTCAATCTGAGAAGCTGATGGTACCAAATCTTGCTCAGTAGCATAGAGTAATGTCACGCGGTAACGAACTCGTTTGTTTTGATCTAGAGCTTTTCGAACCAAGCTCTCATAGTAGTTTTGGCCTGTCGAATCTTCGGCACGCGCTTGGTTGGCCCAAGCTGTCTGAACAGCGATATTTTTAGGATTGCTAGTAGAAGCATCAAAGCCATCTAACCCACCGATCAAGGCATAGCCCAACAAATGCCCTCTATCGACCGCATGGTTGTAACTTCCCTTTAGATTCTTAACCTGATGCCAGCCTGCTGGCGTCCAAGAAGTCGAGCCATTCCCAGTCTCTTCACGATCTTTGTACTGTCTTGTCGCTTTTGACATAAGGGCATTAGCGACGGTTGGAACCGTCTCCCCACCTACAGTTTTTGTCTTGTTATCAGCATAGGGTTTGCTTGAAACCTTTGCATCCAAATTTGTCTTATTACCATTGACGATAAATGCTCCTGCTCCATTCCATTCAAGAGAACCCTTTATTTGTTTTTTGATAGAATCTGTCAGGACACTTTCAGCTAATTCTTGACTTGGAGCATCCGATGCTTGCGACTTCTGCTTTACTTGCGTCTGAGGCGCAGAGTTGGAAGTCTGCATCTCCTTGATATAATAACTTCCTGCTGACAAGAGCAGAAAAAGCAAGAGACCTACTAGAGTCTGTCTAGTTTTTTTATTCATATTTTCTCCTTATACTCTTCGAAAATCTCTTCAAACCACGTCAGCTTCACCTTGCCGTACTCAAGTAGAGTCTGCGGCTCTCTTCCTAGTTTGCTCTTTGATTTTCATTGAGTATTACATTCGATTCCTAGAAAAAGGCTGGTGTCCCAGCCTATTTCCCTGTAAATTTTGTGATAAGTTCTTGCCATTTTGCTGGCGCCAAAATAGCCCAAGGGTCTTCCCCTTTTCCTAGTATGCCATAGCCAATCATCAAACCAATAGCAAGAGCTAAAACACCTAGAAGGAAAACTAGCATAACCAAGACAAAACGACGCAATACATATTTGGCTTCTTTATTCATCTTCATCAGCTTCCACACTTACCCGTTCAATCTTAGCGCCTAACTGAGCCAATTTTTCATGGAAACGGTAGTAACCTCTATCCAAGTGGACAAGTTTCCCAACAACCGTCTCACCTTCAGCCACTAAGCCTGTCAAAATCAAGGCTGCACTGGCACGTAAGTCTGTCGATAGAACTTCTGCACCTTGGAGAGGCTGTCCTCCGACGATACGGGCTGTATCACGGATGATTTCAGAGTGCAAGCCCATACGACGCATTTCCTCTAAATGTTGGAAACGATTCTCAAAGACTGTCTCTACCATGGTTGACTCACCTTGAGCAACAGTCATCAGAGCAGTGAACTGCGCTTGCATGTCTGTCGGAAATCCTGGATGTGGTAATGTCTTAACATGAACCGCCTTTAGCTTGTCCCGCTGTGAACGTACACGAATCCCTTCATCCTCATCAATGACTTCAACACCCATTTCGAGCAATTTAGCTATCAAGGGACGGTTGTGTTCCCAAATGGCATCTTGAATCAAGACATCTCCACCGGTCATAGCAGCTGCTACCATGAAGGTTCCAGC
The DNA here is from genome assembly GCF_047460685.1 of Streptococcus infantis. GTDB lineage: Bacteria > Bacillota > Bacilli > Lactobacillales > Streptococcaceae > Streptococcus > Streptococcus infantis_AD. Next base: position 170,219 of record NZ_JASHFS010000001.1, read on the forward strand.
TTCGATACGGTCTTGCACAACATTGTGAGTCGCACCGTGCAATTTCTCAACACCCGTAATGGTAATAGTTTCTGTACCAGCACCTTTGACTTTGGCACCCATTTTATTTAGGAGAACAGCTAAGTCTACAATCTCGGGTTCACGCGCCGCATTTTCAATGACAGTAACGCCATTAGCAAGAGTTGCTGCCATCATCAAGTTTTGAGTAGCACCTACACTAGGGAAATCCATGTAAATATGAGCACCTTTCAAGCCTTCCGCCTTAGCCTCAATATAACCTGCTGTCTGAGTAATTTGAGCCCCCATTGCTTCGAGTCCCTTCAGGTGAAGGTCGATAGGGCGACTACCGATGGTACAGCCACCTGGCATAGAGACCTTTGCATGTCCTACACGAGCCAAGATTGGCCCCAATACTACAATAGAAGCACGCATCTTGCTGACATACTTGTAGGGAGCTTCTTCTGTGATATCCCCAGTTGCATCAACTTCGACAATATGGGTATCCTGATCAAAGTCAACTTGAGCATGCAATCCACGAACCACTTGGTTCATGGTAAAGACATCTGATAAGATTGGAACATTTTTTAAAACAGTTTTTCCTTCACTTGCTAAAATAGTTGCCGCTAGCAGAGGCAAAACTGCATTTTTTGCGCCCTCGATGGTGACACTTCCAACCAAGCGATTATCGCCACCTCGAACTACAATTTTTTCCATAAAATATTTTCCTTTACTTACAATTTTAGAATAGCGCTCTAACTGCTTCTTGCCAGAGTTGGTAGAGATTTAGGAAAAAGGAACTTATCAGATATCCTAAACCGATACTACACAATACTACCAAGAGTCGAATCTTCCCCACATTGTCCTTGGTCACCTTCAAAATCTGATCCCATTTGACCAAATCTTTCAAGAGTTGAAAAACCAGATAGACAAAAAACATATGGCTACTGAGGGTAAAAAACAATTGAATCATCGGCCTATTATACCATCTTCTCTTTTTCTACGCTAGTTTATGGCTCCCCTACTTTTTAGGGATTATTTTTCAAATAGTCAATCGCATCCTGAAGTGTTTTTACTGGAACAATCTTCATATCTGTCTTGATCATTTCAGCAGCTTCTACAGCTGTGTCATAGTTACTTTTTGCATGTGGATTGGCCTTTTTAGCTTCTTCCGTTACTGGATTGTTAGGAGCAAAGAAGACTGTTGCTCCTTTTTTAGCTGCGGAGACAACCTTTTTATCAATTCCACCAATATCACCCACATTACCATCTCTGTCAATGCTTCCTGTACCAGCTACAATACGACCATTCCGAAGAGTTGGTTCTGCAATCTGTGTATAAATGGATAAACTAAACATGAGCCCAGCACTCGGCCCACCAATTCCTGCTGTTGAAAAACGAATTGGGACATCGCTAGTCACTTCCGTGCGGTCAATCAGGCCAATCCCGATTCCATTTTTCCCATTTTCCAGCGTAATAATTTTCCCTTCGGCAGACTTGATTTGTCCATCTTCTTCATAAGTGACCTTAACCTTATCTCCCAGAGTTTGAGAATTGACATAGTCGACTAAATCTTTAGAACTCTCAAAAGTCTTGTCATTAACCGCTGTTACTGTATCAGCAATATTGAGAACCCCCTTGAAAGTCGAGTTATCTGTCACAGTCAAAACATAAACACCCAGATATTTGAGCTCAATTTCCTTACCTGCCGTCTTTAGGCCTTGATATTTGGCCATGTTTTGCGAAGTTTCCATGTAAAACTGGTTGATTCGCATAAATTCCGCATCTGACGAACCACCAGTCATTTCTTTGGCGCTATGTATGTCCGTGAAAGGAGTTAGCCAGGCATAGACTAAGTCAACCATTCTAGCGTGCTTAACTCCAACCGTCACAAATTGGTAGGAACCTTCCTCTTGGTCAGGTTGGTTATTAACTTGTAAAACCTTTCGAATATCTTCAGAAGTTCCCGGCACCTCGATATAATAAGGCAGGGGCACCGTAAAAGCGATAAAAGTGATAATGAGCCCAATAATGAGATATAAGGGCCATCTAGTTTTTTTCTTCATTGTTTAACTCCTCTAGGACAGCATTTGGTACATACCCGCTGATATCTTGACCAAATTTCAATAGTTCTCTCACAGCTGAAGAGCTGATGTATACATGCTCTGGGCGACTGTGGAGGTAGATTGTCTCCATTTCTCCTGCTAGTTGATGGTTGTAAAAATCAAAACTGGCTTCATACTGAAGATCTGTTGCATTACGCAAGCCACGCACCAAGACCTCTGCGCCTAATTTTCTAGCAACATCAACGACTAATTCATCGTGAGAAGCTATGACTTGAACATTTTTGAGATGTGTCACTGCTTTTTCAACAGTTTTCTTTCGGCTCTCTATCGTCAAAAATCCTGTTTTATGAGGATTATAAAAAATTCCCACATACAATGTATCAAAGAGCTTACTTGCACGCTCAATGAGATCCAAATGTCCATTGGTCATCGGATCAAAAGAACCTGTAAATAGCCCAATCTTATCTGACATAAACCGTCACCTTACTAATCCCATATATTTTTTCCTTCCAGATACCCAAACAGGCGATTTCTTCTGGAAGTTCTACTGTTTTATCTGTTTCGCAAACCACCATGACATCTTCTGAAAAAAGATTTCTCTCTGCCATTTTTTCAATATCTGACACGATTTGTTCTTTTGCATAGGGAGGATCCAAGAAAATAAGATCAAAGACTCCATCCACCTGCTCCAAAGCACGACTGGATTCCATTTTCAATAATTGAAATTTAGAGGTTTCCTTAGTCATCCGAATATTTTCTGCGACAATACTCTGGGCCCTGCGATCTTTCTCAACCAGTACTGCACTGGACATTCCCCTTGAGACAGCCTCGATGGATAAACCGCCACTACCAGCATAAAGATCTAACACACGTCCACCTTCAAAGTAGGGACCAATCATATTAAAAATAGCGCCCCTGACCTTATCTGATGTCGGTCTAGTTGTTTTCCCGTCTAGCGTCTTTAATGGACGCCCTCCGTAGATTCCTGATACGATTTTCATACCGTATATTATACCAAATTCTTATCAAAAAAAGAAAATCGAACCTTACGGCTCGATTGATTAAAGAATATTTTCGTAAGTATCTCTCACTTCTTGAGGCCAAACACTGGTTTGAACTTCTCCGATATGCTTTTTACGAAGCAGGAACATAGCCATACGAGACTGACCGATCCCTCCACCGATTGTCAATGGGAATAGTCCATTTAGGAGAGCCTTATGCCATTCTAAAGTTAAACGGTCTTCGTCTCCTGTAATAGCTACCTGACGGCGAAGAGTGTCTTCATCGACACGAATTCCCATTGAAGATAACTCAAAGGCTGCACCAAGATTCTCATTCCAAACTAGAATATCCCCATTCAGACCCTTATAGCCATTTTCAGATTCTGTTGTCCAGTCATCGTAGTCCGGTGCACGACCGTCATGAGGTTTTCCGTCTGATAGCTCTCCACCGATACCGATCAAGAAGACCGCTCCAAATTCCTTACAAATGGCATTCTCACGTTCTTTTGGAGTCAAATCCGGATAACGTTCGACCAATTCTTCTGTATGGATAAAGGTAATCTGTTTTGGTAAGATAGACTCAATATCGTAGCGTGCTTCGACTGCAAGTTCTGTCAAACGGATGGCCTTATAAATCTTTTCTACTGTTTCTTTAAGATAAGCAAGATTGCGTTGTCCGTTTGGAATAACTTTTTCCCAGTCCCACTGGTCCACATAGACTGAGTGAGTTGCATCTAGCGAATCTTCATCTGGTCGAAGAGCTTTCATGTGAACAAAGAGACCTTCTCCTTCACCAAAACCAAATCGAGCCAAGGTATGGCGTTTCCACTTAGCAAGTGAATGCACCACTTCATAAGTTGCATCGGGAATTTGGAGAACCTTGACTTCCACGGCATTCTCCACACCTGATAAATTGTCCTGCATCCCATCCCCAACCTTACTCAAGATAGGACCTTGTACCTCAACCACTTCTAACTTATCTTTTAAATACTGGGTAAAGGTGTTTTTTACAAAGGAAATTTCTTCCTGTTGATGGATAAAACTTTTCTTCATACATCTCTCCTTTTGAATAATAAGATGATTATACCCTTTTGCCAGTAAAAATGAAAGTAAAAATTAAAAAAGAGGCTGGGACTTTTGTCCCAGCCTCTCAATTGTCTTTGGATTGTCGAGCAAGACGCAGTGGTTGAGTGGGCTCTACTACGCTGATTTCATCAGCTTTTACAGCCCTACTCAACTGTGCGGAGGTGGGACGACGAAATCGAATTCTACCGAATTACCGATTTCTGTCCCACTCTCAAAAAATCAATCGTCACTACCGAAAATACGGAGCAAGCTAAGGAATACGTTGATAAAATCCAAGTAAAGACTGAGCGCCAAAGAAACTGCCCAACCTGTTGCAACCTGACCACCTGACTCCTCATAAACATAGCGAATCTTTTGGTTGTCCCAAGCAATCAAGCCTGCAAAAACGAAAACCATGATAATGCTGATGATATAGTCAAAAAGGCTACTGTTTAAAAAGATATTGACAATCATAGCTAGTATGAGGCCCACTAAAGCTGCCAACAAGGCACGTCCCATACCGCTCAAATCCTTCTTAATCACAACTCCGATAAGAGCCATCACAAAGAAGAGAGCTGCACTAGAAACAAAGGCTGTTAAAACAGTACCTGGGGTATAGAGCGAAACAACGAAACTCAGTGTAAAACCGTTTAAAACGGAATAAAGCAAGAAAATTGGCAAGGCTGCTGGACTGTTTTTTAAAGCCATACTACTCGCTACATAGACCAGAGCAACTTCTACAAAGCCCGCAACTATTAGCCATACACGAGCATTCATCATAATTTGAACGAGCAAATCCTGGAAAGTTGTCAACATGAGTCCTGAGACAAGGGCTGATAATCCAATTCCCAAACCTACAAAAGCATAGACTTTTGCATAGAACTGATTCAAACCAGAACGTTCTTGAATAATTGTTTGATTCATATCTTTTTTCTCCTTATGAAATCTTTTTACTGATTATAACAAAAATAAACTATTTTAACTCAAATAAAACATGAGTATGCCTGCAGCAATAGCGACATTGAGGCTTTCAGCCTGCCCTTTCATGCTGATATGAACCAGTTGGTCCGCCTGGTCTGTCATGAATGGACTAATGCCTTGACCTTCATTCCCCATGACTAAGACGAAATCCTCTAGTCGAGCAAGTTCACGATAATCTTTAGAATTTTGGGACAAGGTAGTTGCTAGAATGGGCAAGTTATTATTTTTAGCCTTTTCTACAAATGTTTCAACAGACATGCGATAAATAGGCAAATGGAAATGGCTGCCTTGCATGGAACGAAGAGTTTTGAGGCTATAGATATCTGCTGACTTGCTTGAGACAATGACTCCAGAAAAACCTGCCGCATCTGCCGTTCGAATCATAGTCCCCACATTTCCCGGATCCTGCACATCTTCTAAAAAGAGATACTTGCCTTGGCTCAAATCTGGTAAATGCTCCTCCTCCTTTTGAACAATGGCTACAATGCCCTGAGGAGTTTGTGAATCTGCCAAATCAAGCAAGATTTCTTCTGTCACAAGGACAGTCTGAGGATAGTCTACTAATTTTTCACCATACTCTGCGAGAGCAAAAATTTTCTCAATCTTTGCACCAGCCTGAATAGCTTCTTCAAACAGATGCCAGCCCTCAATCAAGTAAGAGGTTTTCCGATATTTTTTTTGATGCAATTTCTTGGCATTTTTCACCACAGAATTGGATTTAGAGGTTATAATAGTCATAGAAATATTATAACACACTCAAGGAGGTTTGGTATGCAAAAGGTTAAAATGATCGCCCAAGGTCGCGTCCAGGGAGTGGGCTTCCGTTGGGGAGTCTATAGTCTGGCTCTAGAACTAGGTGGCATCACGGGTCGTGTCTGGAATAACGATGACGGAACAGTTGAGATTTTGGCTCAAGCTGAGTCTTCTGCCATTATGGCTAAGTTTATCCAAGAGATCCGAAAAGGCCCTACACCTTTCTCTAAAGTAACCTACCTAGATGTGCAAATGAGTAACTTCCCATCCTATTCGGATTTCAAAGTCGCAAATTAGGTCCAGAGAACTATTGTATATTTTCCAAAAAAACAGTAGAATAGAAAGGTATAATTTTTAAAGAAGGAATAAAAACAGTGAAATCAATTAAACGAATCGCTCTCTCAGTCATGGGAGTGGCTATGCTATTAGTCTTGACAGGTTGTGTCCAGGTTGATAAAGCAACAGGTAAGCCAATTGGTCCCGTTTGGGATTTCTTGGGTGCTCCGATGGGAGAAGCTATCAAATACTTCGCTAATGACCAAGGCCTCGGTTTCGGTGTTGGAATCATCATTGTAACCATTATCGTCCGCTTGATTATCCTCCCACTTGGTATCTACCAATCATGGAAAGCAACGCTTCACTCTGAGAAGATGAATGCTCTCAAGCATGTTCTTGAACCACATCAGACTCGTCTGAAAGAAGCAGAAACACAAGAAGAAAAACTCGAAGCCCAACAAGCTCTCTTTGCTGCTCAAAAAGAGCACGGCATCAGCATGTTTGGCGGCGTGGGATGTTTCCCTATTCTCATTCAAATGCCTTTCTTCTCTGCTATCTACTTTGCTGCCCAACATACTGAAGGAGTTGCCCAAGCAAGCTACCTAGGAATTCCTCTAGGCTCACCTAGTATGATTTTGGTTGCCTTTGCTGGTATCCTTTACTATCTTCAATCACTCCTTTCTTTACATGGAGTTGAGGATGAAACTCAAAGAGAACAAATCAAGAAGATGCTCTATATGAGCCCTCTCATGATTGTCGTGTTCTCTGTCTTCTCACCAGCCAGCGTTACACTTTACTGGGTTGTCGGTGGTTTCATGATGATTCTTCAACAATTTATCATCAACTACATCGTTCGTCCAAAACTTCGTAAAAAAGTACGCGAAGAATTTGCTAAGAACCCACCAAAAGCAAGCAAAACTTCAAGCACTCGTAAAGATGTTACCCCTGAACCAGCAACAGCTATCACAACTTCTAACAAGAAGAAAAACAAAAAACGCAATGCTGGAAAACAACATTCTAGATAAAGCTACGTGTGTTATCCAATAATTAAAAAAACGAATGATGATAAATAGTTTTCATGAACTAGGTATCATCATTCGTTTTTATTATCCACTTTCACATCTTAATTTATTTCAATCCTATGATAACAAATTAGTAAGTAAATCACTATGATTTAATACACTTCACAGTCATTAAAACTTCTGCTCCCTCGTCTCTATTCCTCAGTTCGACTTGACCTTTATGCAGTTTTGCAACTCTACATACAAAACTAAGTCCAATACCATAATGTTGCTCTTTAAACGATCTAGCTTTATCCATACGATAAAAGAGCTTCCCAAAATTAGTTAAAACTTCTTCTGGAAATTCAGAGCCATTATTCCATATACCTATTTTTAATTCTTTTCCCTCTTGCTCTACTCTAATTCTAATTTTAGGATTCTGTTTATCTGCGTACTCCAAAGTATTTGTTAATATATTTTGTATCGCTCTAACCAAAAGATTTAAATTAATGTGATAAACCTCATCATCTCGAATAGACTGTTCAAAATTTATTTTCATTTGATTTTGAATGATGAAATATGCCTCATGCTCCAGTATATTTACAAAATCTAAAGCATCACAATACATCCATTCCGCCTCATCATCATAGTAAGTTTTAGAATAATGAATCAACTGATTAAAATAATCAAGTAAGCATTGACTAGCACGAACAATATCTGCTAAACATTCTTTAGACTGCTCATCTTTAGTGGAAGTGTGCAAAAATTCTGCATTCCCTTTGATGATAGTTAGAGGTGTCTTCAAATCATGAGAAACTGCTGAAACCTGAAACATCAAGTCTTCTTTCTGTTGCTTCTCATCATCTAATAGCTGTCGAATACGATCTTGCATCACAATAATTCGATTTCCTGTCTCACGAAATTCCTTAACTGTTAATCTTTCTGTACATTCGCTTTCTAGCCACATACTATTTTCATAAATCAAATTCATTTCATAACTTAGTTTTTTCAACAATTTACCAATGTGATAACTTATTAAAATAATCAATAAAACACAAATATATATCCATGATGACACATTGAAAAAAATTGATTGAACATCATTATTTTTAAGAGGCTTCCCATCCTCCATTATTTGTATGGATACAGAAGCTAAGGGAATAAGATAAGCTAATAATAAACCAAGACCAAACTGCCAAATAATTCTCCAACAGGTTTCTCGAATTAATTGTCTAAAACTTTTGACTCTACCCATTGATATCCTCCACCGTACAAGGTTTTAATTGGATTCAGCTGATAAGGTTTCAGCTTTTGACGAATTTGATAAATATACTCTGAAACCGAACGTAAAAGAGCTTCTGAACTTTGTGGATATAGATAATTATAAATTTCCTCAATTGAGTATATTTTATTTGGGTGACTTGCTAGAAGGCTGACAATATCAAATTCCCTTCTCGTCAATGGAACCTTATCATTCTTTATAAATAGTTCCTTACTATCAGTATATAGTACAAGGTTCCCGCTTTTTATCTGATGAGCAGTTCCTTTAGTTCGTTCTTCACGACGTAGGTGCATTTTCACACGCGCTAAAAGCTCCTGCATACTAAAAGGTTTCATAATATAATCATCGGCGCCTGCATTAATTCCAGCTACCAAATCTTCAGCCATATCCTTAGCAGTTATAAAACAGATAGGAACAGTTATCTGATCGCGAATCATCTGACAGATTTCTAAACCACTAACAGGCATCATAATATCTAACAAAATCAAGTCAAATTCTGTAAAATCACAAAGATCAATCTCTTCTATGTTATTTCGTATGACTACTTCATATTTTTCATATTCTAGTACCTTTTTAATTAGGCGAAGAATAGCAAGATCATCATCTACCACTAATATTTTGTAAGCCATAACTCACCCCCTTGAATATATTATAACACTAACTGAGAAAAAGACAGGATAGCCCCTATCTTTAGCGTACATTTCTTTCTCTAAGTATCAGTGCAGCAACTATAAAAATAAGTAATAACCAAACTATTTGTATCCCTAAGCCTTGCCACACTGGATAATAAAGTGATAAAGGATGGATATAGTAACAGTTCATACTAGCTAGTAAGGGGAAATTTCTAAATAAAAAACTGAATTGTAATAACATTTGCCCTAGCCCCAATAAAAGCGATAAACTTATTCCCAAAATTAAGGTAAAAGACCGGAAAATAAATACAAAAATACCACTTAAAAGAGAGAAGGTTAAAATAGAAATACAAACTGGAAATAGGATTGTTAGAATATTTTTAATGTTGCTAAAAAGATTGATATTGTAATATCCTTGAGCAAATAGTATACATACTGATATTACAGCTAGCAATAATACAATTTCCACACATAACACAATAGCTAGTTTACATATTATAAATTTTAAACGATTTGGACAGGTAAGAAAACTTGTACGAAGGCTAGAACCTGTAAATTCTTGACCGATAAATAGTACAGCTAGACTAATAAAACCTGCCTGTCCTAAATAGAGACTTTGCAGCAGCTGTTCCAAAACAAAGTATAGGGTCAACTGATCCGGTTTACTATTTAAAAAAATAACCATCGGCGGAACGCAAAGTAATAGAGCACCTATAATCAACCAATGCCAAGGATTCATAATAAACTTGAGATACTCACTTTTTAATTGCTCTTTCAACTCATTCCCCTCCTCCAACATCTGACTGAAGTACGCGGTAAATTGCCAAAGCCAAGAATGACAAATTCCAACAAAGTAAAAGCAAAATATTTTGTAAACTATTCTGTTCTAACATTTGTGGAGATGTAGCAATCAATCCATAGCTCAATGAAACTGGAAGAAATTTTGCAATTGATATATGATCGGCTAAGAATGTTCCTAAATTGTAGACTTGAGGAAGCAAAAACAATAGGGGAACAAGGGCTTTTTTAAATGTTAAAGCCAGAATATAGGCTAAAAGTCCCAACAATGTCCAAGCTATACTGTCCAAAAACATATAGAACCAAACTGTCCCATTTAGTGAAAAAAGCAATAAACCATCTTGTCCTAAAACATAATGTGTCATGTTAATCGTCAGAAATATTGATAGGAAGGAAATGACAAAAGAAAATACCAGCCAAATGAATGTCTTTGAAACTAGGAGAGTAATTCGACTCGTATTAGAGAGGAGGCTTGTGCGAATAGCAGAGCCTTTATACTCTTCAGCTCCGTAGATTGAGCCTAAGATAATCATAAAAAAAATGCCAACTAGAGTAACATCAAATCCTAAAAATTCAATAGGTGGAATAGCTTCTACTAACTCTGGATTTGTCTCTGGTGTAGCATGGATACCAACTGAAACAATTTGAGAAGCACCAATATTTGCTAAAAACGTTTGAAATACCAGTATCAAGAATAGTACAATACGAGTAGCTCTCTTATAAAGTAATTTCAAGATTTCAGAATGAAGAGAGTAAATAAGTCCCATGTCACTTCCCTCCCTCTGTTAAACTAAAGAAGACTTCCTCTAGTGAAGAAAGATTTTTCATCACTTCTTGTAAAGTCCCTTTTATAAGAACTTTGCCTTTATTTATGATAACTACATCATCTGTTACTGCTTCCACTTCCGATAATATATGAGATGACAGTAAGACGGTCTTCCCTTCTTGAGCTTGTTTTTTTATAAACTCTCTAAACCACCGAATTCCTCTTGGATCCAAACCATTTGTCGGTTCATCCAATATCAGATATTGAGGATTCCCTAATAAAGCTGTTGCAATTCCCAAGCGTTGCCCTTCTCCTAATGATAATTTCCCAATTTTAGATTTTTTCTTATGGCTAATATCCACCATATCCAAGACTTGCTCAATGCGCTGACTGGATATCCCATTACTAGCAGCAACAATTTTCAAATGTTGATAAACAGTCCGATCATCAGAAGCTCCGACACTGTCAAATGAAGCTCCTACAGTCTTTAGAGGAAATTTTAATTCCTTATAAGTTTGATCTCCAATTTTGGTAAGACCAGATGTTGCTTTGTCTAATCCTAATAAGATACGTAAGGTTGAACTTTTACCAGCTCCATTTGGGCCCAGGAAAGCAGTCACTCTACCTGCTTTTGCTTCAAAAGAAATATCTTTTAAAATTTGAGTTTGGCCATATGACTTACATAGATTTTTAATGGTAATACTTTGTTTCATAGATGTCTCCTGTTCAATTTGTTGGTTTATCGTTTTAAACAAGTATATATTAACCAATAATTTTCGGATTTTTTTCAGAATTTTAAATCTTTATAAAATCTGTATTGTCATATAAATCATAAAAATTTTGTTTAATTTAATCTTATTTGTATTTATTTGTGTAAACTTAAAAGCCCGATGTTTCCATCAGGCTTCTTTTTATCCATGTACACGTTTCATGTAATCTTGATAGCTTTCTGTATCCATCAATTCCTTAGCATTCTTAACACGATCTGCTGTTGGAGGTTTAACTCCTTCAAGTGAATACGGAATCCCAAGTTCACGCCATTTGAACTCACCCATGGTGTGATAAGGCAAGATTTCAAACTTATCAACATTTTTGAGAGTTTTTACAAACTTACCAAGTTCAATCAAATCTTCATCGCGATCTGTCAATCCTGGCACTAGCACATGACGAATCCAAACAGGTTTACCGATTTCTGACAAGTACTGAGCACAAGCCAGAATATTTTTATTGGTTTGACTGGTAACAATCTTGTGTTGTGCTTCGTTGATTTCCTTGATATCAAGGAGAACCAAGTCTGTCACGGCCATTAACTTGTTGAACTTTTCTAGATAGCGTGGTTTGTTACGGAATGGAAGGGCACAAGTATCCAAGGTACAGTGGATACCCTTTTCTTTTGCCTTGGTAAAGAGAGCAATCAAGAAATCAATCTGCAAGAGGGCTTCTCCTCCGCTGACTGTGATACCTCCCTTGTCTCCCCAGAAACCACGATAACGAAGCGCTTCTTCTAGAACATCATCTACTGTTCGTACACGAGATTTATTGGTTTCCATAGCCCAAGTATCAGGGTTATGGCAATATTGGCAACGCATCTGACAGCCTTGCAAAAAGACAATAAAACGAATTCCAGGGCCATCTACCGCCCCAAAACTCTCTGTCGAATGCACCATTCCTGTCACTTGTCCATAGTCAATTATTTCCTCAGACATATCGTTACCTTCCTTGAAAACGTTTTATAGTCTTTATTATACCATGACTGAAAAGAAAAACCACAGATTTTGCCTATTTTTTAGAAAACAATCTGTTTTTCACTTTCAACTTTCATGATTTTCAAAATATTTATTAATCCTTGTCAAAATCAAAGCCATAGAGAGTCGCAAAATAGTCCTCTGGTCGCTCTGCTCGGCGGATCAAGCGTGCTCCACCGTCCTCTGTATAGAGAATTTCTGCTGAACGAAGCTTGGCATTGTACTGGTAGCCCATAGAGAAGCCATGCGCACCTGTATCATGAATGACTAACAAATCACCAATTTCTGTTTGAGGCAGTTCACGATTAACTGCAAACTTATCGTTGTTTTCACAAAGAGAACCGACAACATCAACTACTTCAGTCTGACCATCAGGATGCATCATATTGGTGATGTGGTGATAAGCACCATACATAGCTGGTCTCATAAGGTTAACAGCTGAGGCATCTACTCCTAGATAGGTACGGTAGGTTTTCTTTTTATGAGTTACTTTTGTGACTAAAATTCCATGAGGTGCCAACATAAAGCGTCCTAGCTCTGTAAAAATCTTAACTTGACCAAGACCTGCTGGTGTGAGGACTTCCTCATAAACCTGACGAACTCCCTCACCAATTACAGCGATATCATTTGGCTCCTGATCTGGACGATAGTTGACCCCGATACCACCTGAAAGATTGATAAAATCCAGTGAAATACCTAACTTTTCCTTGATTTCTACTGCCAATTCAAAAAGCTGACGTGCTAATTCTGGATAGTAGAGATGGGTCACTGTATTGGAAGCTAGAAAGGAATGAATTCCAAAGGTTTTAGCTCCCTTTTCTTTCAAGATGGCAAAGGCTTCAAAAAGCTGTTCCTTAGTCATCCCGAACTTAGCTTCACCAGGATTATCCATAATGTCCGTACCCAGTTCAAATACGCCACCAGGATTGTACCGACAAGAGATAATCTCAGGGATGCCTGCTGCACGCTCTAAATGTTCGATATCTTCAAAAGCATCTAAATTAATCGTCGCACCTAATTCTCGCGCATAAGCATACTCTCTATCTGGGGTGTTATTAGATGAAAACATCATATCCGCCCCTGTAAACCCAAGCTTGTGACTCATCAAGAGTTCTACATAACTAGAACAATCCACTCCACATCCTTCTTCTTGCAAAATCTTCAAGATAGCTGGGGTTGGGGTTGCTTTAACTGCGAAGTATTCTTTAAAGCCCTTATTCCAAGAAAAGGCTTTGTTTACTGCGCGTGCTTTCTCACGAATCCCTTTTTCATCGTAAAGATGGAATGGGGTTGGAAACTCCTCAACAATCTTTTCTAAGGAATTACGTTTAATAAATGGTGTTTTCATAGGACTCCTTCATATTCATTATCAAAGAAAGGCTGGGACGAAAGTTCCAACCTTTGTATTTCAAGTCAATTCTTATTTTTCTGTATCGAAGATATTTCCAACTTCAACTTCAATTTGTTGGTTCTTCACATCAATATTTGTGACTCTCAAGAGTGACTTGTAGTCGAACTGTTGTTCACGGTCTTCCTGTGCATTATCAGCAAAGACAGCTACACCAGCCAACTCTGAATCAAACTCAGACAAGAGGCTAATCATCCCGTTAATGGTTCCTCCACCCTTCAAGAAGTCATCGACGATTAAGACACGACTTCCTGCTTTGAGGCTACGTTTTGAAAGGAACATCTTTTCGATACGGTCACTAGAACCTGAAACATAGTTTACACTAACAGTTGAACCTTCAGTGATTTTCAAGTCGCGACGAACAATGACAAATGGAACGTTGAGAACATTTGCCACTGCATTTGCGAGCGGAACCCCTTTAGTAGCCACAGTCATAACGGCATCAATCTTCTGATCCATAAAGCTCTTAGCAATGATACGACCGATATTTTTCAAAATAGCTGGAGTGCTCAATAGGTCAGATAAATAAATGTAGCCACCCGGAAGAATACGGCCACTCTCTGAAAGTTTATCACGAAGCTCTTCGATAATCGTTTTAGACTCAAGGGTAGAGATCGATGGTGTAAAAATAACACCACCACCAGCACCTGTCACCGTTTGAATATGACCGATTTCAATTTCTTCGAAAGCACGCTTAATGATGACGATATCTTCAGAAATAGACGATTTGGCAGATTCATACTTTTCCGCAAAGGTGTTGAGACTGGTTAATTTGTATGGATTGTTAATCAAGTAATTGGAAATGACAACCATCCGATCACTTCTTCTTAATTTCATTATATTTTTACCATTCTTTTTTATTTAGTCTTTTTCTCATTATATCACACTAAAGCAAAAAAACGAACTTTATTGCCTAAATAAAGTTCATTTTTTTAGTTTCTAGTCTAATTTCGGCTTGTAGAAGGAACGATTGTCCATAGCAAAGACTTTATTGGTCATTTCTCCCTCATCAACAAGGGCCAGAGCTGTTGTCATCATCATCATGCTGGCATCCAAATTATCAATCATATGAATAATTTCTGCTTCCATCACACGAGGACGAACAGGACTACCATACTCAAGGAGACCATGGTGGCTGAGAATGACATGGCGAAGAAGTACAACCTCTTCTCTGGTATCATCAATTCCAAGTTCCATTACTGCTTTGGTAATCTCACTATCAATCAGAGCAATATGACCGATAAGGTTTCCTCTTACTGTGTACTCTGTCTGGTCAGGACCTGTCAACTCAATAACCTTGGCTAGGTCGTGCAACATAATTCCCGCATAGAGCAAGCTCTTATTGAGCTGAGGATAAATATCTGCAATTGCTTCTGCCAAACGAACCATAGTGGCAGTATGATAAGCAAGACCTGTTTCAAAAGCATGATGGTTGGTCTTAGCAGCTGGATAAGAGTAGAATTCCTTGTCATACTTGGTGTAGAGATTCCGAACAATTCGCTGCCAAATTGGATTTTCAATTTTAAAAATCATCTGCGCCATATACTCACGAATCTCTTTGGCATCTACTGGAGATTTAACCTTGAAGTCCGCTGGGTCATTTGGTTCGCCAGGTTGTGGTAAGCGAAGGGTGATTTGATTAACCTGAGGCGTATTGTTGTACACTTCACGACGACCTTGCATATGGACTACTTTCCCTGCTGTAAAGGTTTCAACATTGTGGGGTTGAGCATCCCAGAGCTTCCCTTCGATTTCTCCACTATCATCTTGGAAGGTGAAGGCTAGGTAGTTTTTCCCAGCACGTGTCTGTCTCAGGTCAGCTGACTTGATCAGGTAAAAGCCTTCAAAAAGCTCATCTTTCTTCATGTGACTAATCTTCATATTCTTCCTCATCTTCTTGGAATTGGAGCAAATCAAGCGCAGGCTCACCTTCTGATAACTCAATGTGACGAAGCGTTCGCTCGATAGCTGTAGTACGACGGTTTAATAAATCATCAATATTGCCAGAGGCATGTTGGAGATGTTTTTGTGCCTTGACCAGAATACCTCCAAACTTGCCAAATTCTGTTTTGACACTAGCTAGAGTTTTACTGATATGGTCAGCACTCTTTTGGATATTAAGAGTCTTGAAGCCAACTGATAAGGAGTTAAGAAGAGCCGACAAGGTACTTGGACCTGCAACGATAATTTGCTCCTCCCGTCTCAAATCATCAAAGAAAATTGGATTGCGAACGATTTCCGAATAGAGACCTTCTGTCGGAACAAACAAGACTCCAAAATTAGTTGTCCGAGGTGGCGCCAGGTACTTACTCTTGATATCCTTGGCAAAACGCTTGACGCTTGCTAGGAGAGACTTACGGCAGCGCTCGATTTCATCCTTATCACCTGCTTCATAGACTTCTTCCAGACGGTAATAATCCGCCAATGGAAACTTAGAGTCAATCGGTAGATAAACATATTCTTGGTCGCCTTGCCCAGGCAACTTGATGGCGTACTCGACTCGCTCACTCGAATTTTCAACCGTTGCAAATTCTCGTTCATACTGGGCAGGTGTCATGATGTCCTCTATGATTTGCCCCAGTTGTAATTCACCTAGAATTCCTCGCGTTTTAGTTCCAGAAAGGACTTTATTAAGCGCACCGACATCTCGCGCAACCGTCTGCATTTCACCCAAACCTCGATTGACAGATTCCAGTTGTTTAGAAACCGTCTCGAAGGAGGCCTGCAAGCGTGTCTGCAAGGTCTTTTCTAGCTTTTCCTCGACCGTTTGGCGCATCTGTTCCAAGCGTTGCTCATTTGACTCCTGCAAGGCCTGTAGTCGTTGGTCAGTCTTATCTCTGGTTTGGAGAAGGTTTTCGTTCATCTCTTGGCGCACCTGGGTCAGGCCCTGGTGCAACTCGATTCGCACCTCCTGCAAACGATCGCTGACAGCCACTTCCAAGTCTTTTTGATCCAACTGGCTGGCTTGTCGAGCTTGTTCAAATCGATAATCTAGCTGGTCTGATAGGTTATCTGCTTGGTCTTCCAAACTCTTGGTCAGATATTTTTCCTGCTTGTCCTGCCTTTGCCAAATGAGAAAGAGGCCGGCTAGATTAGCAACTAATAAAACAACAAGTAAACTTTCCATCCTACCTCCTGTCCTTACTATGCAGCACAACCACATAGCCATCTGGGCAAGTCACTGACACTTCCCTATCTATATATTCGTTAGAAGCGTAAACTTTCTTAAAGAAAAAATTCTCCTCTGTCAGTTCATACTTGGCACCGAGTATTGTCAAACGACTATCCCTCACAGGCATAAAAGCAAGGTAATCATAGTCCGAACGTGGTTCAAGTCGACTGATTCCTTCTGGGCAATAGCTAATCAAGTTTTGCCCATCCTCAATCTCTATTTGATGCATATAGGGCGCCAATTTAGAATTGCTGGGCAGAAAGACATTAGCCAGCATATGATCAATACGACCACCAAGAGCACCAAAAATGGTTACCTGAGCTTGAGGCATTTTTTCAAAAATCGTTAAAAGCGCTAGTTCCAGATCCGTATCATCTTTTTCTGGCTGGGCTTGGACAAAGTGCTGGGCATTCGCCTGAATCAACTGACGTTCTTCTACAGTAACAGAATCAAAATCCCCAACTGCAAGAGCAAGAGGAAGTTTTTCCTCTAGTACCCAAAGCGAGCCTCGGTCCACACCGACATAGCAATCAAAATCTGTTCGATAGTGACCACGGTCTCCACCAGCAAAAACTGCAACTCTAGTCCAGTTCTTTTCTGAGAGCTTGCACTCGTTCATTGACATCTCCCTTAAAGACATAGGATCCTGCTACAAAAACTGTTGCACCAGCTTCTTTGGCTTGAGCAATGGTTTTATCATCAATCCCACCATCCACTTCGATCTCAAAGTTCAAACCTTTTTCCTCACGAAGGGAAACCAATTCACGTATCTTATCCATGGTTTCTGGCAGAAATGCTTGCCCACCGAAGCCAGGATTCACCGTCATAACTAATACTTGGTCAACCAAATGAAGAACATGCTTGATAGCTTCAACAGGCGTACCAGGATTGATGACTACCGAAGGTTTAACACCGAAAGAACGAATCTTTTGAAGAGCCCCATGGATATGAGGTGTTGCCTCGACATGGATGCTGATGATATCCGCTCCTGCACGCGCAAAATCTTCTAAATGATGTTCAGGATTTGATACCATCAAGTGGCAATCAAAGACCATCTTGCTGTGAGGGCGAAGGCTTTCAACCACACCTGCACCAAAACTGATTTGTGGCACAAAGTGACCATCCATGATATCAATATGGGCGTATTCTGCCCCAGTTGCTTCTAGGCGTTTAATTTCACGTTCAAAGTTGGCATAATCTGCTGCCAGAATTGACGGAGCAATCTTGTATTGAGACATAGGTTTCTCCTTATTTTGGAATTTTTTTGCTGACTTTTTTATAAGTTTCTCTACGATTTTCAATCTCACTGAGGAATTGCAAATAGTTGTCAAAACGGAAGGTAGCAATGATGCCCTCTTCTACTGCTAGTTTCACTGCGCAAGATGGCTCATGGGTATGAGTACATGTACGGAACTTGCAGTCTCGACTGACACTAGCAATTTCTGGAAAGGCTTGATTAAGGTCTTCTGCTGTTGTTACTTCGTAATCCAGCGATGAAAAACCTGGTGTATCTGCAATCTTACCACCATTGAGATTGTAAAAACTAACCGCTCGAGTGGTGTGACGACCGCGACCCAGACTATCAGAGATTTCTCCTGTTTCGAGATTGAGATCTGGTGCGATTTTATTGAGGAGGGTTGACTTCCCAACACCTGTCTGCCCCATGAAGACCGTAACTTTATCTGTCAACAAGGGCAAGAGTTCCTCTTTACTCGTCACAAAATCGTAACCAATAGCACGATAGGTCTGCTGGTAAAAATCCAGTTCTCCCCCATCTTCCAGTAAGTCCATTTTGGAAATATAGACGATAGGATGAATGTCCTTGTGCTCCAAAAGGACCAAGAAGCGATCCAACAAGTTGCTATTAAAGTCAGGTTCTTTGACGGACATGATAACCACAGCTTGGTCAATATTGACAATGGGTGGGCGAACCAGACTATTTTTTCGTTCATGAATCGTGAGAATATAACCTTCGGAATTTTCCTCCGCAGAAAAATCTACCCAATCTCCAACGTAGGGCGTGTGACCTTTTTTACGGAAATTCCCACGCGCACGTGTTTGATAAACCTGACCATCACTTTCCACATAGTAGAAGCCCGCCAAGGCTTTAATAATTTGTCCCTGCATCTTAGAGTCCTTGTCCTTTAAGCGCATCTGCTAGACTGGCAAATTCTTCTAAGCCAAGAGCTTCACCGCGTACACTTGGGGATAGTCCGGCCTGGTCCAAAGCCTTAGTCAATTTATCCTTGACTTCTTCAGTCTTGCCAAAGTAACCTGTCAAGTTATTCCACAAGGTCTTACGACGATGGGTGAAACTAGCCTTGGAAACCTTAAAGAAGAAGTTCTCGTCTTCCACTGCTACAGCTGGCTCTGGACGGCGTACCATTTTCAGGATAGCCGAGTCCACATTTGGCGCTGGCACAAAGACCGTACGAGGTACGATAAAGGCTACCTTAGCTGTCATGTAATACTGAACTGCAATCGACAAACTACCATAAGCCTTGGTATTTGGTTGAGCAGAGATACGATCCGCCACTTCTCTTTGCATCATAACCACAAACTCACTAAAAGGAATGCCACTTTCAATCAAGTGCATGAGAATAGGGGTCGTGATGTAGTAAGGTAAGTTGGCTACTACCTTAATAGGCAGGTCAGGATTTTTAAAATTTTGGATATGCTGCGCCAAATCAACCTTAAGAATATCTTCGTTAACTACGGTCACGTTGTCAAAATCACGAAGGGTATCTGCTAAAATCGGTACCAAACGGTGGTCAATCTCAAAGGCCATAACTTCAGCTGCACGCTCAGCCAAAAATTCCGTCAAGGCACCAATCCCTGGACCAATTTCAATAACATTGACCTGGTCATTAATCTCAGCCGTATCCACAATCTTTTGAAGGATATTGGTATCGGTCAAGAAATTTTGCCCGAAGGATTTTTTAAAGGTAAAACCGTGACGCTCCAGCACTGCCTTGGTCACGCTATAATCTGCAATTCTCATTTATTCTCTTTTCTATTTATTAGCTAAAAATAATATATAAAACCCACATAATTCCTAGTGACAACAAAATCCAAAACACTAAAAGAACACGAGGTTTGCTCCCTTTTGAATCAGATCCAGTCGTATCTAGCACTTTCTTATCTTCTTGGGGGTTCATTTTCTTCAGTTCATCCTGGTAGGCAACCGAATCTAGAATATTGTCTTCTGGCAATAATTCTGAAGCATAATAGTCAGGAAAACCCATAGCAAGACCAATTAAGTTCTCTTCTGTCAAAGAAAAATCTAAATCTTTGGGTTGATTTTCCCGAATAGCCCGTATATTTTTTAACAGTTTATCAGAAACAACAGACACTTGGTCCATAAAAACAACATCTAAAAGATCAAATCCGAGTACATCACCGTCTTTGACATTTGCAAGAATATAACGGACAAAGTCATCATATAGTTGCACGGATTGCGGGGCATTCTCTTCTAAAAAAGACCGGTTTTTGAGGGCATTCTGCTGGAATTTTTCAATAGAAAGCAAGATATCTACATTCTGCTCTTGGTAAAATCTTTCTGCTTGCTCTTCATCTTCTTCGAGTTCTTCTGCTGTTTTCCATAGAACAATCGGAGCTTTTAAATCTTCTTCATCCCAAAACAATTGCCAAAAATAAGGTATCGTGTAGATGCCTTCTGTTAAGATACGAGCTTCATCTCCGTTTTTTAAGTAAATATAACTTCTATTTGCCATATCATTTCCTTTCACAACCTTTGAAAAAGGTTAGTGGTTCAAGTAGGATGTAGATAAAACTATATAGTTTCCTAATGTAAAGAAACTCTCTAATCTTTAGCTCTGCCTTCTAGTTCCTCACTGAGCTCTTGCATCTCTTTAAAAGCTGTTAGACTAACATAAGCACCCGCTTCATAGTATTCCGTTGGGTTTATGGCATAGTCAAAGCCTTCAATCATGCCTCCAGCTTCTTCAATCATGCCATTCCACTTTTCATCAAAGACCATTCTCAGACGTTTCCAATCAGTAAATACTGGAATTGAATTTCGTCCATCTTTTCCCTCTCTAACGGGAATATTAAAGTTAGCGTCTTTTTCCAAAACAAAGGAATTCCCTTCTGAATTATCCTCTGGGAATCCTGATGCTGCATCTAATGGAAGCAAGAATTTTGCTTTAGGCATAGCCATAGAGAAGAACTTGTAGTAAAGCCCATAAACTATTTCTTGCTCTTCTGTAGTCGGTTGATCCATCTGTCCCATCAGGAGCATCCATCTTACCAGGTCAGGATTCATGACAGGCACTTGTATTTCTGGCAAATCAGAAAAATCTGGTTTTTGAACCAAGGCTGAGGCACTGATACTAACTTCCTTGGAATTAAAGATTGCTCCCAAGGCACCATTTAAGTAAAAGGCTGTCCCAAGGAAATTCTCAATCCCTTTTTTATCTTCCGTATTTTCAATCAGTTTTACAACTGAGTTTGGTCGGCTGTCAATGGTTTCCTGAAATTGGCGATACCAAGATGGTGTCAAAAGCATAATCATGGGATCAGTACACAGATAACCTTCCTCACCTCTATCATAAGTAGTTGAAAAGAGGTAAGGTTCGCCTGTTTTTTCTGAATAAACTGCATAAACTGCATCTGCTTCTAAGAGCTTATCCTTAACGATTTCCGCTAGACGTTCTAACTTGCGAGTGTTGGATTGGTAGCTTTCTTCGCTTTCAGTTTCCTGATTTTGACGGCATTTCCATAAAAAGAGACGTAAAATCTCTACGCTATCATCAAGACTAGCTGCCAAATAGTCTTCATTAGTCAATTGACCTTCTTGAATGGCTACAAAAGCACGATAAAGAGCATCTGAATAGCTAGATAATTTTTGCTCTTCCTCAATACCTGAACTAAAGAGCACACTTCCTTTTTTCAGTTTATCCAAAGAAGGAATCCTATCAACCACTAGATGGGCAAGAACTTCATCAGTTAGACTATCTGCATCCTTATTCTGACTGCTGAGTTTTTTAACCTCTACAGTACCAAGACTTTCCATTCCTTGGTCGGGATTGCAAAACTGCAACTGATCTCCAACCTTGAGACTACCTTCTAGACTTCCAACAATCAATAATTGATTCGTTTCCTTCATCGGGAACAAATCTAGAACTCCAATACATGCATTGTTTTTAGATTCTTCTCTTTCTTTCTGTGCTTCACTTATTTCAGTTGCCTCTGCAGTTTCCGTCTTTTTTAAAAAATCAAAGATTCCCATAACTTTTCCTCATTAACTCCACACAAGGCTAATCCCGTGGAGCACTTTTCTAATGCTTGCTATCAAGCCTGATTAAACCGTATATGCTTACTTCTATTGTATCATATTCCCCCTACATTTTGGGGGAGTTTCTCAATCCTCATAAGATTTCATGGCATCTTCAACTTCAGCTAAACTGATGCCAAATAATTCTAAACGCTTGAGAAGTTGTTTCCCATTGGAATAACCAATACGTAGACTCTCTCCTAGATATTCTCTGCGTTTTCGGCTATCTGCGCCTGCTAGAAAACCAAGACGAATCAAGTCACTACGGCTAATGTCAAAGTCGCTTTCTGCTTCAAATTGCTCTGTGACTTGTTCCAGCGCTGTTTTCAGATCTTCATAACTGGCATGTTCGATTCCTAGGGAACGTCCTTTGGTCTTGGACTTTGGCACTGCCTCATCACGTTTTAGAAAAGCGTGTTGAACTGTTGGAACAGCCGTCATAATCATCCGGCGAATGCGTTCCCCATTAAAGTCAGGATCTGTAAAGACAATCACCCCATGACGTTGGTGTAGACGTTGGATTCGTTCAAGATCTTGCTCATTGATAGCAGAGCCACGAGTCTCATAGGTCTCCACATCAAAATAACGTTTAAGATTGGCCGTATCATCACGCCCTTCGACTACGATGACTTGGGAAATTTTCTTTTTCATAATTTACTTCCCAGTCCAAAAATTCGTTCCGCATTTGCACTTGTCGCAGCAGCTAATTCTTCTGTTGTCATGCCACGTAAGTCAGCAATAAAGTCCACTACATAGCGCGTGTAAGCTGTCTTGTTTTCGCGACCACGCTTGGGAACGGGTGCCAAGTAAGGCGCATCTGTCTCTACCAAAATCTTATCCAAAGGTAACTCTTTAGCAGCTTCCTGAATGTCTGTCGCTTTTTTAAAGGTCACCACTCCAGAAAAGGAAATAGTCATACCAAGCTCCAGAAACTTCTCCGCCCACTCCAGAGAACCTGAGAATGAGTGCATGATGCCACCACGGGGACCAACTCCCTCACTCTTGATAATCTCATAGGTATCTTCTAGCGCATCACGGGTATGAACCACAAAAGGCAAGTCCAGTTCCTTAGATAGCTGAATCTGACGACGAAAAACCTTTTCTTGAACTTCCTTAGATGCCGTCATCCAGTGGTAGTCCAAACCAATCTCCCCCAAGGCAATCACTTTGGGGTGTTTTAGTTTTTCCAACAAGTAATTCTCAACTTCCGTTGTATAGGTTCCTGCTTCCGTTGGATGCCAGCCAATCGTCGCATAGAGTTGGTCATACTTGTCCACTAGTTCAAGAGCACGCTCAATAGTCGGTTTGTCAAAACCAACAATATTCATCCGAGTCACACCCATTTCAGCTGCTACGGCTATTTCTTCTGCTTCTCTTCCTGAAAATTCTTCCACATTCAAGTGAGTATGTGTATCAAAAATCATGTATATTCCCTCGTTTTTTCTATCTTCTATTATACCAAAAAAACTAGTCTCATCCTTATAGGAAAAAATATTTTGAAATCACTCATTTTTCTTGACGGTATTTTTTCGTAGCAGTATAATAACTCTTGTTGAAATTTTTCAGAAAAGGAAAGAAAATGTTTACAAAACTAAAATATACCTTTATTGGTCGTCCCCTTAAGTCCTTAACTGAAGGCGAGGGAGGACTACTTGGAAAAACGCAGGCACTCGCAATGCTATCAAGCGATGCTCTATCATCTATTGCCTACGGGCCTGAGCAGGTCGTCCTCGTCTTGGCCAGTCTTTCTCCCCTCGCTATTTGGTGGAGTCTTCCTATCGGCATTTTTGTCCTCTTACTATTAGCTAGCCTGACCATTTCTTATAGACAAATCATTCACGCCTACCCTCAAGGTGGAGGTGCCTATATGGTAACTCGAGAAAATCTATCTCCTGAGCTAGGTTTGATTGCTGGAGGAAGCCTGCTTGTTGACTATATGCTAACAGTTGCCGTATCCGTGGCTGCAGGAGCTGATGCTATCACAGCAGCACTGCCTACCCTCCACCCCTATAACCTCCACATCTCCATTTTTCTGGTCTGTTTACTCATGCTTTTGAATCTAAGAGGTTTGAAGGAATCCGCCAGTTCTCTGATGATCCCAGTCTATCTCTTTATCTTTAGTACGGTCTTCCTCTTATTGTTTGGTATCTTCCAACTATTGACAGGTTCTCTCAGCTATCATGCAACCTCTGCAATTGGTCAAACCGTCCCAAGTCTCTCAATTGTCCTAATTTTAAGAGCCTTCACCAGCGGTTCAGCTTCACTAACAGGGGTTGAAGCCATCTCAAATGCTGTTCCATTTTTCAAGACCCCTAAAGAAAAGAACGCAGCTCAAACACTGACCATCATGTCTCTGATTCTTGGATTTCTATTTGCAGGAATTACCTTCCTTAACTACTGGATGGGGATTACACCTCAACACGGAGAAACAATCCTTTCACAGATGGCTAAAGGAATTTTAGGGGATTCAGCTCTCGGTCAAGTTGTTTATTATCTCTTCCAATTTTCAACAGCCCTCATCCTTGCCGTAGCTGCAAATACTGGTTTTTCTGCCTTTCCGATGTTGGCTTACAATATGGCTAAGAACAAGTACATGCCTCATCTCTTCATGGAAAAAGGGGATCGCCTAGGCTACTCAAACGGTATTCTAACCTTGGCCTTTGGCGCTATGATCCTTCTGCTCATTTTTAACGGAAATACAGAACGCTTGATCCCTCTTTATACCATTGGAGTTTTTGTCCCCTTTGCACTTTCTCAAACAGGGATGGTTCGCCATTGGAAAAAAGAAAAAGGCTCTCATTTCTTAAAATCTGCCTTTGCTAACATCCTCGGCGCTATCATTTGTTACGCTATCGTTCTTATCTTACTCTTCTTCAGACTTGGAGATATCTGGCCCTTCTTCCCAATTATCCTAGTCTTAACCTTCCTCTTTTTGTCTATCCACAGTCATTACCAAAAAGTGGCCAAACAACTTCGACTTTATGAAGGAATTCAAAAGAAAACCTACGATGGCAATGTTGTCCTTGTCTTAGTGGGAAATGTTACTCGAGTAAGCGTCGGAGCTATTAACTATGCTCAAAGTATTGGAGATGAAGTTTTGGCCATGCACATTTCCACCAAGGAAACCGAAGAAAAAGACCAAGAAATCCTCCAAGAATTTGCCGATTACTTCCCAAATATTACTCTTAAAAACATTAATACCAGCTATCGCGATATTATCACACCTACAGTTCGATATGTTCGAAAGATTTCTCAAGAAGCCAAGAAAAAGAACTACACGGTTACAGTTCTAGTACCCCAATTTATCCCTAACAAACCTTGGCAAAATATCCTCCACAATCAAATGAGTCTCAAATTAAAATACGCTCTCAGATGGCACGAAGATGTCGTCGTTGCTAGCTACTCTTATCATTTGAAAGAATAAAGAAAAGGCATTACCAGAACCAACAAGCTTCTGGTAATGCTTTTTTTCTGAATCTAGTCCCTAAAATTAGACTTATACTCAATGAAAATCAAAGAGCAAACTAGGAAACTAGCCACAGGCTGCTCAAAGCACTGCTTTGAGGTTGTAGATGAAACTGACGAAATCAGCTCAAAACATGGTTTTGAGGTTGTAGATAAGATTGACGAAGTCAGTTACCTATACCTACGGCAAGGCGACGTTGACGCAGTTTGAAGAGATTTTCGAAGAGTATTAAAATTTTATTGATAACCTTCTTCTATTGAACGTGGTTAGCCAAATCTTCTTGGGCTTTTTTATTTGACTCCGCTTTTTCTTTTTGCCATTTTTCATAAAGTTCCTGGTACTGTTTAGCAGTCACAGGTTCCTTTTGCAATTCAACATATTTGTAGTTGTCCGCATCTCCCTTGTGTCCAACAAATGAGAAGGCCCCTGTAAATGGAACAGTCTTACGGAAGATTGGATTAGCTCCTCCACTTTGAACTGGGAGGAAGAGAGCGCTATCTGTTAGCCAAGCTTGAACTTCGGCAAATTTTTCATAACGTGTTTGCGTATTTTCATTCTCACTATCTGCCGCATCCAACAACTTCTTGTAGGTAGCTAGACCGAGTTTTTCCTTGATATCATTGTCTTTCCCTGGAGTCAAGCCAAGATTTTTCAACTGAGAACCAGAGTCTGGATCCAAAAGGTCAAGATAGGTTTTCGGATCTGAGAAATCTCCACTCCAACCTGAGATATCGATGTCATAGTCCTTTTGATCGGCGGTATCAGCAAAGAAGGTAGCATTGTCTTTCTCATCTGGTGACAATTGAATGATATCAATAACCACATTATCTGATCC
Organism: Streptococcus infantis; assembly: GCF_047460685.1. Classification (GTDB taxonomy): domain Bacteria; phylum Bacillota; class Bacilli; order Lactobacillales; family Streptococcaceae; genus Streptococcus; species Streptococcus infantis_AD. Next base: position 196,759 of record NZ_JASHFS010000001.1, read on the forward strand.
AAGCGTTGCTTCAACTGTCTGTTTGAAGGAGCTTGCCTGCTGAACGTCCAACTTAGCAGTTTGGTCTACCAACATATCCAAGTGGATAGGGAAGGTCACGCCTTCTGCTTGCAAACTTTCTTTAGCCTTGGCAAATTCAGCCTTGGCTTTTTCAGGATCCAAGAAAGCTGCTTGGGCATCGTTTAGATTGATGTTAGACCACTCTGTACCATAGTTGACCATCTTTTCATTGACAGCATCTCCAAAGTTTTTGCCACCGATTTGAACAAAGTTACTTGGTGTGACTGTGTTTCGAAGGATTCGGTCAGCTCCATCTTCTCCATTCGTCTGGGCAGCATAGGCATGACGGTCAAAGGCAAAGTTAATAGCCTGACGGAAGTCTTTGTTTTGCATTGCTAGACGAGAATCCTTCTTTTCTTTGTCCGTCTGTTTCATGGTTTGCTTGTAGCTTTGACGATTGATATTGAAGAGATAGTAGAAGGTTATAGCGTTTTGAGGGGTATAGGTAATCTTATCTTCATTCCCTTTTTTCAACTGATCAAACACAGAGCTTGTTGGGAAGATACGCCCGTCTGTATAGTTGCCTTCCAAGAATCCTCTAGCCAAACTATCTTGGTCTGAGCCATCATAGAAGGAAAGTTTTACTTTCTCAATCTTCACATTGTCCTTGTCCCAATAATTAGGATTCTTTTCAAACTCAATCAAAGATTTTGATGTGAATGATTTGAACAAGTATGCCCCATTTGACAGGATACTAGATGGAGTTACACTTCCAAATTCGTCCCCCTTAGATTTCAAAAAGGCTTCATTGACTGGACTCAAAATTCCACCTGTTGTCTTAGAATTCCAGTAGGACTCTGGCTTGTTTAAGGTATATTGGAGAGTATAGTCATCGACTGCCTTGATACCGACAGCCTCAAAGTCTGATGATTGACCCTCAACATAGTCCGCCAAACCTTTGATAGAGTCTTGCACCAAGAACAAGTTTTCTGCCTTTTTATCCGCCGCATACTTGAGGCCTGTCACAAAGTCATGAGCTGTTACCTCTGCATATTCTTCCCCTTCAGAGGTATACCACTTGACACCTTTACGGATTTTATAGGTATAGGTCAAACCATCTTTTGATACTGTCCATGATTCAGCCATGGAAGGAACCAGATTGCTATACTTATCATTTTCCAACAGTCCATCAATCAAGTTTGTCGTAATGCTAGACGTCGAGCCACGTGTCGAAGTAATGTAGTCTAATGTATCTGGATTGCTAGCAAATACATAAGAGTAGGTTTTATCAGATGCATTTGACTGTGTCGAGCTACAAGCTACCATCAAGAAGCTAGCACTCAAAATTCCAACCCCTAGTAAGAGAGCTTTTGATTTTTTCATAAATATTCTCCATTTATATAGTATATGAAATATTATAGAAAAAATAGAAAGCTTATACAAACTATTATTTTAGGGCAAAACAAAAGCCAGTAGACTCGAGTTCCTACTGACTTCATTGTTGAATTCGTTTGGATTATGCAGCCAAAACTTTGCGTCCTTTACGACGACGAGCTGCCAATACGCGACGACCGTTTTTAGTTGACATACGGTTACGGAATCCGTGTTTACGCGCACGACGTAGTTTACTTGGTTGATAAGTACGTTTCACGATGAATACCTCCTCATAGATTTTGTATTCGTTTAGCCGGCTATAAAGTGATCAGTTACTAAACATACTTTACTATTCTATCTGATTCTTTTGCATTTGTCAATAGCTCTGACAAATGTTTCCAGCTTTTTTGCTGAGGGGATAATTTGAAAATCCTTCCAATTTACTTTCGAAATCTATAAAATATCTAATGTACTAGTAATTTACCCAATTGGTACACTCAAAGTTCCAAGTTTTTCCTCTTGAAACCTTCCGCCTGCCTATTAAATGTAAAAGGTGTTTTCTATATTTTCCTTCTGTCACTTCTTGCATTTAAAAAGCAACAACACCGTAGGATGACGATTCTACCGTCTTTTAATTGGCAATAAACAAGATATTTAGTAATAATCCTTTCTAGTTATCATCGATTAAATCTCATTTTTAAAAAAACTAATATGTGTAGTTATCTAAAACCTCTATCTATTCTTCTTAAACAACACAAAAACGCTCTAGACGTAAAAATAGTTGTTATCCTAGTTGATTAAAAAAATCTCTGATTTCCTCATCTTTTATAAAATAATATATAATTTTCCCCTCTCTTCTAGTGTCCAAGATGTTTTGATTGGCTAGTTTACGAAGATGGTGGGAGGCAGATGCCATACTGAGATCTAGTAAACAGGCTATATCACAGACACAGAGTTCTTCAACAGCAAGGAGATAAAAGATGATATTTATCTGTTTATTATCGGTAAACTTTGTTAAAATGCGAAGTGATTTTTGGACTTTTTCCTTTTCAAGGTAGTTCATTGCGGTTGTAACATTTTGTTGATTTATAATATTCACTTGGCAGATACTATCTTTTTTCATAATATTTTCTCCTAGCCTAACATAGTCCATAGCATGTCAAAGCTGTTGTTTTCAATCAGGATATACATCCCCAATCCTAAATAAACAACGGCAATAAACCATCTGCTATATTTTTCCAAAGTTTCTCCAACAGAAGGGACTTGTGCCAATTTTTGGGCAGAAAAAACCAAGAGATAAATCATGACTAGAAAGGTAAGTAAAGCCACTATCAAATTCGCTAAATTTAAGGTAATAAAATATGGGACAAAAACACCAATATTGTCAGCACCACAACTTGCAAAAGTAATCATAGCGACTAGAAATATCAGGTTTTTATTATCTTTGCGCAAACCTTCTTTGGCAATAGCTTCTCCATCAGAATCTCCTAAAAGCAAAACTTTGAGACCTAGGAAAATTGGAATCAAACCGAGTAAACCTAAAATCTCTTTACTAGGAATATAATTTAAGACAAATGCAAAAAGTAAACTTAGCAATATTAGACTAACAGAACCTAGAAATTGTCCTAAATAGATGTTAATGATGTCTTTTCTGCTTTTTCTTTTGGCGAAAAATAACATTAGGATAATAAGTAAGTCTACGGCTGTCCCAGAATACAGGATTATTGAAGTAACAACATTTTGAATCATAAAACACCTCATTCAAATATATTTTTGAATGTATTTTAACATTAAACTTTGTAGATGTCAACTTCAGCTCCATCAAAATATAGATAAGAAGGTAGTGTACCAAACATTAAAAAGCTCTGCCATCGAAATGATATAGTTATTTAGTTTTAAAAAAGCACTCTAATGATTCAAAGATATTGGGGACTTCCCTTAATAAATCTGTCACTTTCTTTTTCAAGATAGCCCAAGCCTGCTCAATAGGATTCAAATCTGGTGAAT
>NZ_JASHFS010000002.1:0-151364 GCF_047460685.1 Streptococcus infantis
CATATGAATCTTTCTAATGAGTTGTTTTGTCGCTTTTCATTATAGGTCATATGGGACTTTTTTTCTACAACAAAATAGGCTCCATAATATCTATAGGGGATTTACCCACTACAAATATTATAGAGCCGCATTATGAAAAGTCATCTTCGGATGGCTTTTTGTTTGTATATAAAGGTAAACTGACAAAGATTTTATGCTATAATCAAGGAGAATGATATCGCATGGAGGAAAGAATCTTGGAAAAGAAAATAGTAAAAGATATCTTGTTTTTGTCGCAGGTATCCCAGCCTGCTAGTCAGGAAGATTTACCCCTAGCAAAGGATTTGCAGGATACTCTACAGGCCAACCGAGAAACCTGTGTTGGACTAGCGGCCAATATGATTGGGGTACAAAAGCGCGTCATTATTTTTAATATCGGAATGATTCCCATGGTTATGTTTAATCCAGTTCTCAAATCTTTTGAAGGGTCATACGAAACAGAGGAAGGTTGTTTGTCTTTGACAGGAGTGAGACCAACAACTCGGTATGAAAAAATTACAGTAAGCTACAGAGACATCCATTGGCAAGAGCAAACCATTATCCTGACAGGATTTCCTGCTCAGATTTGTCAGCATGAATTGGATCATTTGGAAGGGATTATCATATAGGCTTTGTATCCCAGATCAGGGTACATCCTTCAAGCTTAAGGAAACAACCTCGTTTTTCTTGCACTCTTGTTTGAAATTTGTGATAATGAAAGAAAGAATAATAAATGGAGGACAGTCAAATGGGATTTTATCTGATGATTGGTTCGATGTTGCTTGGTCTTTTCGCTTTGAAGATAGGATTTTCTCATCTAAAGGAGAAAAAGTTTAATCTGTCATCTATCTTGGCAAGCTGCCTTGGGACAGCACTAGTTCTCTTTGCAATCTGGTTAGGATTGCAAAAATAAGGAAAGAAGAGTCTGGGACAAAAGTCCTAGCCTCTCAATTGTCTTTGGATTGTCGAGCAAGACGCAGTGGTTGAGTGGGCTCTACTACGCTGATTTCATCAGCTTTTACAACCCTACTCAACTGTGCGGAGGTGGGACGACGAAATCGAATTCTAACGAATTACCGATTTCTGTCCCACTCTCTTTTAAGTACAAATCCTTGGTAGTCCTAAAAAAATATGCTACACTAACACTATGAAAATTCTAATCCCAACTGCAAAAGAAATGAATACCGAAATCCCTAGTTTAGAGGCTAGGCCATTACGTCCTGAAAGTCAGGCAGTGCTGTATGAATTGGCCAGATATTCTGCCCAAGAGCTGGAAAGTTTTTACAAAATTTCTGCTGAAAAAGCACAAGAGGAGTATGACCATATCCAGGCTTTGAAAAATGGAACGGCTACAAACTATCCAGCCTTGCACCTCTTTGATGGACTCATGTATCGCAACATCAAACGGGACAATCTAAGCAAGGCTGAACAAGCCTATCTGGTGAAACACCTCATGATAACGTCAGCTCTCTATGGTGTGATCCCAGCCTTTGCGCCGATTGCACCTCACAGACTGGACTTTTTGATGAAGCTTAAAGTTGCTGGGAAAAGCCTGAAAAATCATTGGCAGGTGGCCTATGAAGAGTCAATGAAAGACCAGAAGTTAATCTTTTCACTCTTGTCTTCAGAGTTTGAAACTGTCTTTCCTAAAGAAATCCGTGAGAAAATGGTGACCTTCAAGTTTATGGAAGAAAGAGATGGAAAACTAAAAATCCACTCAACCATTTCTAAAAAAGCTAGAGGGGCTTTCTTAACAGCCTTGATGGAAAATCAGGTAACCTCGATTGAAGAGATTAAAAAGCTCAGCTTTGCGGGTTTCAATTATCGAGAAGACCTGTCTAGTGACAAGGAAATGGTCTTTGTAAAATAGATAGAAAATAGATCCTGTCCTAAATTGTATCAGGGCAGGCTTTTTTATGATTTGATGCTTCTATTTTTAGTTTAGAATGGTAGGAATTTTCTCACAATTTTGGTATAATAGGACTATTAGAAAATTTCAAGGAGACAAACATGTCAGTTAAGATTGCTTTACTTGGATTTGGTACAGTAGCCAGTGGTGTGCCATTCTTGCTAAAGGAAAATAAAGAAAAAATTGTTCAAGCAGCACATTCAGAAATTGAAGTAGCCAAGGTTTTGGTCAAAGACGATGAAGAGAAAGCACGCTTGCTTGAAGCAGGAAATGATTTTAATTTTGTAACAAATATCGATGAAATCTTGTCAGACAAAGACATTATGATCGTTGTTGAGTTGATGGGACGTATCGAGCCTGCTAAAACTTTTATTACTCGTGCCTTAGAAGCAGGGAAACATGTCGTGACAGCCAACAAGGACCTTTTGGCTGTTCATGGTGCAGAATTGCTTGAGATTGCCAAAGCTCATAATGTTGCTCTTTACTATGAAGCAGCTGTTGCGGGAGGAATTCCAATCCTTCGTACCTTGGTTAACTCACTAGCATCAGACAAAATCACACGTGTTCTTGGTGTTGTCAACGGAACATCTAACTTCATGATGACTAAAATGGTAACCGAAGGTTGGTCTTACGAGGATGCTTTAGCAGAAGCCCAACGACTTGGCTTTGCTGAGAGCGACCCAACCAATGACGTTGACGGGATTGATGCAGCCTACAAGATGGTCATCCTCAGCCAGTTTGCTTTTGGAATGAATGTCAAATTTGAAGATGTGGCCCATCAAGGAATCCGCAACATCACTCCAGAGGATGTGGCAGTTGCCCAAGATCTTGGGTATGTGGTTAAATTAGTAGGTTCTATCGAAGAAACACCATCTGGAATCGCTGCCGAGGTTACACCAACCTTCCTTCCTAAGGCTCACCCACTTGCAAGTGTCAATGGTGTCATGAATGCAGTCTTTGTGGAGTCTATTGGTATCGGTGAATCTATGTACTACGGACCAGGTGCCGGACAAAAACCAACTGCGACGAGTGTCGTAGCTGATATCGTTCGTATCGTTCGTCGTTTGAATGACAGTACAATTGGAAAAGCCTTCAACGAATATCATCGTGACCTTGTTTTGGCTCAGCCAGAAGATGTCAAAGCCAACTACTATTTCTCAATCTTGGCTCCAGATTCAAAAGGTCAAGTCTTGAAATTGGCTGAGCTCTTTAATGCAGAAGATATTTCCTTCAAGCAAATCTTGCAAGATGGTAAGCAAGAAGGCAAGGCTCGTGTTGTCATCATCACTCATAAAATCAACAAGGCACAACTTGAAAATATTACAGCAGCTTTGAAGGGTGTAGCTGAATTTGAACTTCTCAACACCTTCAAGGTTTTAGGAGACTAAGATGAAGATTATTGTACCTGCTACAAGTGCCAATGTGGGTCCAGGTTTTGACTCGGTTGGTGTAGCTGTAACGAAGTATCTAGAAATTCAGGTTTGTGAAGAACGTGAAGAATGGATGATCGAGCACCAATTAGGTAAATGGATTCCACGTGATGAACGTAATCTTTTGCTGAAGATTGCTCTACAAATTGTTCCAGACTTACAACCAAGACGTCTGAAGATGGTCAGCGATATTCCTCTTGCACGTGGGCTAGGTTCATCGAGCTCGGTCATCGTTGCAGGGATTGAACTAGCAAACCAACTTGGAAATTTGAAGCTAAGCCAGCATGAAAAATTGCAATTGGCGACTAAGATCGAAGGGCATCCTGACAATGTTGCGCCGGCTATCTATGGTAATCTGGTCATTGCGAGCTCAGTCGAAGATCAGGTTTCAGCAGTGGTAGCACCCTTCCCAGAGTGTGCTTTCCTAGCTTATATTCCAAACTATGAATTGCGAACTCGCGATAGTCGTGGTGTCTTGCCTAAGAAATTATCATACAAGGAAGCTGTTGCAGCAAGTTCTATCGCCAATGTGGCTATCGCAGCTCTACTGACAGGAGATATGGTCAAAGCTGGCCAAGCTATCGAGAGTGACCTTTTCCACGAGCGTTATCGTCAAGATTTGGTGCGAGAATTTGCGACAATTAAAAAAGTTGCTAAGAGAAACGGTGCTTATGCGACCTACTTGTCTGGTGCTGGGCCTACGGTCATGGTTCTAGCTGAGCCTGATAAGATGCCGAAGATTAAGGCAGAGCTTGAAAAACAACCGTTCAAAGGCAAGCTTCATGATTTGCAAGTAGACACACAAGGCGTGCGCGTTGAAGAAAAATAAATATAGCGATAGGATGGGGAAACTCTCTATTAGAGGGCTTCCTATCCTTTTTTTGAAAATGAAAGATGGGATATGAAATGTTTCCCACTTTTGCTGACCGATAGATGGTCAAGGGGGTATGAGATGGCAGAAATATATCTAGCAGGTGGTTGCTTTTGGGGCTTGGAGGAATACTTTTCCCGTATTTCTGGAGTGTTGCAAACCAGTGTTGGTTATGCTAATGGTCAGGTAGAAACTACCAATTATCAATTAATTAAAGAAACAGATCACGCAGAGACTGTGCAAGTTATCTATGATGAAAAGACAGTGTCGCTCCGTGAGATTTTGCTTTATTATTTCCGAGTCATTGATCCTTTATCTTTCAACCAACAAGGGAATGACCGTGGTCGTCAGTACCGCACAGGGATTTATTACCTAGATGAAAAGGATTTACCGACTATCTATGCTCTTGTCCAAGAGCAGGAGCGCATGCTCGGTCGCAAGATAGCGGTAGAAGTGGAGAAACTCCGTCACTATATCCTGGCTGAAGACTATCACCAAGACTACCTCAAGAAAAATCCTGGTGGTTATTGCCACATTGATGTGAGAGATGCTGAAAAACCACTGATAGATGCCGCCAACTATGAAAAGCCTAGTCAGGCAACGTTACGAGAAAATTTGTCAGAAGAGTCCTACCGTGTCACCCAAGAAGCTGCTACGGAAGCTCCCTTTAGCAATGCCTATGATCAAACCTTTGAGGAAGGAATTTATGTCGATATCACGACGGGAGAGCCCCTCTTCTTTGCTAAGGACAAGTTTGCCTCAGGCTGTGGTTGGCCAAGCTTTAGCCGACCTATCTCCAAGGAACTCATCCATTACTATCAGGACTTGAGTCACGGTATGGAGCGTATCGAAGTTCGGTCACGTTCGGGGAATGCCCACTTGGGACATGTCTTTACAGACGGACCTCAGGAACTAGGTGGTTTACGCTATTGTATCAATTCTGCCTCTCTACGATTCATTGCTAAGGATGAAATGGAAGAGGCTGGTTATGGCTACCTACTTCCATATTTGAACAAATAAAAAGATGGTGGTTTTTCCACCTTCTTCATTTTGAAAATAGAAGGGACATATGAAACAATTACTTTCTTACTTTAAACCCTACCTCAAGGAGTCTTTCCTAGCACCTCTGTTTAAACTGCTAGAAGCCGTTTTTGAACTCTTGGTACCCATGGTGATAGCTGGAATTGTTGACCAATCCATCCCTCAAAAAGATCAGGGTCATCTGTGGATGCAAATGGGCCTCCTCTTTGTTTTTGCAGTCATCGGTGTCCTAGTCGCCTTAGTGGCCCAATTTTACTCAGCCAAGGCAGCGGTTGGATTTGCCAAGGAGTTGACCAATGACCTCTATCGTCATATTCTTTCATTGCCCAAGGATAGTAGAGACCGTTTAACGACTTCGAGTTTGGTGACGCGTTTGACATCAGATACCTATCAGATTCAAACGGGAATCAATCAATTCTTGCGCTTATTTTTAAGGGCTCCTATTATTGTTTTCGGTGCCATTTTTATGGCTTATCGTCTCTCGCCTGAATTGACCTTCTGGTTTTTGGTCATGGTTGTCATTTTGTCCTTTGTCATTGTCGTGTTATCACGCTTGGTTAATCCTCTTTACAGTAGCTTGAGAAAGAAAACAGACCAGCTGGTTCAGGAAACACGCCAACAGATACAAGGGATGCGTGTGATTCGTGCCTTTGGCCAAGAAAAACGAGAAATCGAGAACTTTCAAGTACTCAATCAAGTCTATACAGCTATCCAAATGAAAACAGGCTACTGTTCCAGTCTCTTGACCCCCTTAACCTATTTGATCGTAAATGGAACTTTGCTGGTGATTATCTGGAATGGTTATATTTCTATCCAGGGAGGCTGGCTCAGTCAAGGTGCCTTGATTGCCTTAATCAACTATCTCCTACAAATCTTGGTAGAGTTGATAAAACTAGCCCTGCTCATTAATTCACTCAACCAGTCCTATATTTCTGCCAAGCGGATTGAAGAAGTATTTGCTGAAGAACCTGAAGATATTCGTTCTGAGATTCAAGCAGGAAAAATGCCTGAGAATCAAGTTCTACATGTTCATCACTTGAGCTTTACCTACCCAGATGCTGCTCAACCTTCTCTGAGAGATATTTCTTTTAGAATGAAAGAAGGGGAAATTCTTGGAATCATCGGGGGGACTGGTTCTGGTAAGTCAACCTTGGTCCAGATCCTACTTGGCCTTTATCTGGCAGATAAGGGAAGTATTTCCCTTTATCGAGATGGACGTAGTCCTCGCGATCTTTCTGAATGGCGATCTTGGATGGCCTATGTTCCTCAAAAGGTTGAACTCTTTAAGGGAACCATTCGTTCCAACTTGACTTTGGGTATGGAAGAGCCAGTCTCTGACCAAGAACTCTGGCAGGCTTTAGAAATTGCCCAGGCCAAGGATTTTGTCAGTGACAAGGAAGGTCAGCTGGACGCAGAGGTTCAAGCAGGTGGTCGTAATTTCTCAGGTGGGCAAAAGCAACGTTTATCGATTGCCCGAGCAGTCTTGCGTCGAGCACCATTCCTCATCTTGGATGATGCTACTTCGGCTCTTGATACCATTACTGAGTCCAATCTTCTGAAGGCTGTTCAAGATAAGCTACCAAACACCAGTTTGATCTTGATTTCCCAACGAACTTCAACCTTGAAGATTGCTGATCAAATTCTCCTTTTAGAGAAAGGGGAGCAATTAGCGCATGGAAATCATGAGGAATTGATGGAGACTAGCCAAGTCTATCGTGAAATCAATGCATCCCAACATGGAAAGGAGGACTAGAATGAAAGGCAAACATGCAAGTCAAACCCTTAAACGATTAGCAAAAGATTTAGCTGGCCATCCCGTCCTTCTTTTCCTGGCTTTCTTGGGTACCATTGCTCAGGTAGCCCTATCAATTTATCTACCAATCTTGATAGGACAGGTGATTGACCAAGTCCTAGTCGATGGTTCATCCCAGCTATTTTGGCAGATTTTCCTCCAGATGATTTTGGTGGTTATTGGGAATACGCTGGTACAATGGGCCAATCCTCTCCTCTATAATCGACTGATTTTTTCCTATACCAGAGAATTGCGCGAAAAAATCATTGAAAAGCTCCATCGTCTTCCGATTGCCCTTGTAGATAGACAAGGTAGTGGGGAAATGGTCAGCCGTGTAACGACAGATATCGAGCAGTTGGCAGCGGGTCTGAATATGATTTTCAACCAATTTTTCATAGGAGTTTTGATGATTTTGGTCAGCATCCTTGCTATGCTCCAAATCCATCTATTGATGACTCTCTTGGTTCTGCTCTTAACGCCTCTATCTATGGTCATTTCACGCTTTATCGCTAAGAAATCCTACCATCTCTTTCAAAAGCAGACAGAGACTAGGGGGATTCAGACTCAGTTGATAGAAGAATCGCTCACCCAACAGAATATTATCCAGTCCTTCAATGCTCAGGAAGAATTTATCGAGAGACTTCATGAGGCAAATGATAGCTATGCAGGCTATTCTCAGTCGGCTATCTTTTATTCATCGACAGTCAATCCTTCCACCCGTTTTGTCAATGCCTTCATTTATGCCCTACTAGCTGGTGTTGGAGCCTTGCGCATCATGGCGGGTTCTACTTTGACGGTTGGGCGTTTAGTGACCTTTTTGAACTATGTGCAGCAGTACACCAAGCCCTTTAACGATATTTCATCAGTCTTAGCCGAATTGCAGAGTGCCTTAGCTTGTGCAGAACGTGTTTATGCTGTTCTAAAAAGTCCAGAGGTTACAGAAACTGGTCTTAAAGAATTGAACAGCGACCAAGTCAAGGGAGCTATTTCCTTTAAGCATGTTTCTTTTGGTTACAATCCTGAAAAAATCTTGATCAAGGATTTGTCTATTGATATTCCAGCTGGTAGTAAGGTTGCTATCGTTGGACCAACGGGTGCTGGAAAGTCTACCCTTATCAATCTCCTCATGCGTTTTTACCCGATTAACTCAGGAAATATTTTGCTAGACGGTCATTCTATTTACGACTATACTAGAGCATCTCTTCGACAGCAGTTTGGGATGGTACTTCAAGAAACTTGGCTCAAGCAGGGAACCATTCATGACAATATTGCCTTTGGCAATTCTGATGCTAGCCGAGAGCAGGTCATTGCAGCAGCCAAGGCAGCAAATGCGGATTTCTTTATCCAACAATTGCCACAGGGATATGATACCAAGCTTGAAAATGCAGGGGAATCCTTGTCTGTTGGTCAGGCTCAGCTTTTAACCATTGCCCGTGTCTTTCTAGCCATTCCTAAGATTCTGATCTTAGACGAGGCGACTTCATCCATCGATACCCGGACAGAGGTGCTGGTTCAGGACGCCTTTGCCAAACTCATGAAAGGGCGGACAAGCTTTATCATTGCCCACCGTTTATCGACCATTCAAGATGCTGATTTGATTCTTGTCTTGGTCGATGGAGATATTGTCGAATATGGCAATCATCAGGAACTCATGACGAGAAAAGGCAAATACTATCAAATGCAAGAAGCAGCGGCTTTTAGTCCAGAATAGACTTTGCCTAGTTTCTTAAGCAAATACAAAGTAAAAGTTGCCTTCGGGTGACTTTTTTGTTACAATAGCTAGAAAAATTATCCAGTATGAATACTTATATAGAAAAGGAGCCTAGGGATGAAAGTCTTTCAGCATGTAAATATCGTGACTTGTGACCAAGATTTCCACGTCTATTTGGATGGTATCTTGGCTCTTGAAAATTCTCAAATCGTCTATGTCGGTCAGGAAAATCAAGAGATTCTTAAACAAGCAGATCAAATCATAGACTGTCAGGGTGCCTGGATTATGCCTGGCTTGGTTAACTGCCATACTCACTCTGCCATGACAGGCTTGAGAGGCATTCGTGATGATAGCAATCTCCACGAATGGCTAGAGGACTATATTTGGCCGGCAGAAGCAGAGTTCACACCAGAGATGACCACAAAGGCTGTCAAAGAGGCGCTAACAGAGATGCTCCAATCAGGAACGACAACTTTCAATGATATGTATAATCCCAATGGTGTGGAGATAGAGAAGATTTATGAAGCGATCAAGGCCTCCAAGATGCGTTGCTATTTTTCTCCAACCCTCTTTTCTTCAGATGTGGAGACGACTGATGAGACTATAGCCAGAACGAGTGCTGTTATCGAGACAATCAAAGGATATCGGGATCCCAATTTCAAGGTCATGGTGGCCCCTCATTCGCCCTACAGTTGTAGTCGAGAATTGTTAGAAGCTAGCTTGAACCTAGCAAAAGAAGAAGATATTCCACTCCATATCCACGTTGCAGAAACAAAAGAAGAGTCAGGGATTATCCTGAAACGCTATGGCAAACACCCACTAGCCTTTCTAGATGAACTTGGGTATTTAGACCATAAAGCTGTCTTTGCTCACGGTGTTGAGTTAAATGAAGCAGAAATTACCCGCTTGGCAGATTCGCAAGTCGCTATCGCCCACAATCCTATTAGCAACCTAAAATTAGCTTCAGGAATTGCACCGATTATCCAACTTCAAAAGGCAGGAGTACCAGTTGGTATTGCTACGGACTCTGTTGCTTCTAATAATAATCTTGATATGTTTGAGGAAGGACGCACGGCGGCCCTTTTACAGAAAATGAAGAGCGGTGATGCCAGTCAATTTCCTATTGAAACAGCCCTCAAGGCACTGACGATTGAAGGAGCTAAGGTGTTGGGAATGGAAGATGAGATTGGTAGTCTAGAAGTCGGCAAGCAAGCAGATTTTCTCGTTATCCAACCGCAAGGAAAAATCCATCTCCAACCTCAAGAAAACATGCTGTCTCACCTAGTATATGCTGTCAAATCCAGTGATGTTGATGACGTCTACATTGCAGGTGAGCAAGTCGTGAGAGCAGGGAAGGTACTAACAGTAGATTTGTAAGTGATACTCTTTCTAATTTTTTAAAGCTAGGTCGGTGTTGTCTTGACTTAGTATGCTCTAACAAGTTTATTGAGTTGTGTAGGCTATATAGAAAAAGAAGACTCTGTAAGGTCTTCTTTTTGTTACATAATATTTAATTTGAACATTTTTGAGAGGGATACAGATCTTTATCCTCTTTTAATCTTAGCACGAACTAGGTCAAGCGCATAATGAAGTGTTTTATCTTTGATAAAAAAGAGTGTGATAGCGTAGTAGATGCCACAAGCTGCGATTGTAGAAAGAACCATGCAGATCATATTCATCGTAACTTCGTAGCTATGAACTTGGAAGAGGGTTTTAAAAACAAAATAAATTGGGATGAAACCGAGTGACACGATTGTGTAGCGAGTTAAGGTTGTAAAAATCTCTTTCAAATCCAATAGTTTGTACTTCCTAATAAAGCGAATCTCTAGCAGAACCACAATTGCTTCAGCTAGAACGGTTGTTCCAATGTAGTATTCAGGAGTGAAGATATTATTGAAAAACAGCAAGGAGTTAAATAGAATATTTGCACCACCTCCGATAAAGTAGAAAGCAGTCAAATGATTTTCATGGTCATTGATAAAGATAATTTGTTTAGCAAGGATCAATTCGATGGCCCAGATAATGGTACGAAAGGCAAAGACACTTGTTACAATTCCTGCTTCAAGATATTTCTCAGAAGAGTAAATAACTGTAGCATAGGTTCCCAAAACCATAATACCAATACTGGTAGGAATCATGAGGAAGTAAAAGAGGGATGCGCCCTGATTGACCAAATTTTTATAAGAAGTAAAATCTTTTTTTCCTAGATAATAACCAAGTCGTGGGATGCTGACGTTGATAGCTCCGCTAAGGACACTAGCGATCAGCATAACGATACTGGAGGCGATGGTGTAGTATGAGATGTAATTCTCATCAGGTCCTTTGGTAATAAACATACGGTCTAGCAAGGTATAGAGCATATTAGCATTTGCTAGAAGGAGCATGGTTAAGAGTGGTTTAGATGACTTGAGAAGTTCGATGAACTCAATCTTAACAAAGGAAACCTCTCGTTTAATCCATAGGAAGCTGAGCAGATAGTTGATAATGGTTGTTGCACTCATGATTGTGGCATAGGGAACAATATCATCAGGAGTCTTAACGAAAGCGAAGATAGCGACCAACATTCCAATACGAATAACCAGTGTTTTATAAAGGATAAATGAATAATTCTCATAGGCTTCATTCATCCACTCGATATTCAGAAATTGGAAGAGGGCTTGAATTCCAAGGATATAGTAAAGGATTTTCAGATTGACAATACTAGTATCAAAATGAATAAAGAGGAAATAGATAGCTGTTGTTACAGCTGAAGTAATTAGCGAAATATAGAACAACTTAGAGAAGACATAATTGATCTTGTTTTTGTCATCCTTAACCTTACTGATAGCTCGAATCCCATAATTATAAATCCCAAAGGCAGCGAGTGGAATGACAAAGCTTGCCCAGGTGTTGGCAGTGTTGAAGTAACCGTAATTGGATTTACTAAGAATCCGCGTTAAATAGGGATTAGTAATCAAAGGAAAAACGATATTCAAGATGTTGACCAGCAAGCTAGCCAAAGCATTAACTTTTATATTTTTCATGAAACTTTCTTTCTTATATTCTAAAATAGATACTAGTATTATATCACATTCCAACGCCATTCTTTTGATAAAATCTATGAAATCTTGTATAATAGATAGAACTGAAAGTATGAGGTTACGAACTATGAAAATGAAACAAATCAGTGATACGACATTAAAGATCACCATGTCTTTAGAGGATTTGATGGATCGAGGGATGGAAATCGCAGACTTTCTCGTTCCACAAGAAAAAACAGAAGAATTTTTCTACGCAATTTTGGATGAACTAGAAATGCCAGATAGTTTTTTGGATACAGGCATGCTTAGTTTCCGAGTAACACCGAAGCCTGATAAGGTCGACGTCTTTGTAACTAAGTCTAAGATCGACCAGAATTTGGATTTTGACGATTTGGCAGACCTTCCTGATATGGATGAGTTGGCTAAAATGTCTCCAGATGAGTTTTTGAAAACCTTGGAGAAAACCATGGCAGAAAAAACTAAAGACGATATTGAAGCCATTCAATCTTTAGAACAGGTTGAAAAGGAAGAGGAAGCAGCGCTTGATGAAGTCCTTGAAGTAGAAGAAGGAAAAAGAGAACCGTATATCTACTACATCTTACGTTTTGACAATTTAGCTAGTTTGGTTTCTTTTGCCAAAACGGTTGACTACCAAATGGAGACTTCAGAACTTTACAAAATGAACGACCAATACTATCTAACAGTTTTGGTTGATGTAGAAGATCATCCAAGTCTTTATCCAGCTTGGTTATTGGCTCGCATGCGTGAATTTGCTGATGATAGTGATATCAGCCGTTCAGTTCTCCAAGAATACGGTCAAATCATCATCAACCACGATGCTGTCCAAGGACTCCAAAAAGTTTAATCTAGAAAAAGAGGTTGGGACAAAAGATCCCGACCTCACTTTTTATTAGCAATCAAACTTTGACGCGGTAGATGATTGAACTTTTTGTTCGTCTTTTATACTCTTTGAAAATCAAATTCAAACCACGTCAGCGTCACCTTGCCGTACTCAGGTACAGCCTGCGGCTAGCTTCCTAGTTTGCTATTTGATTTTCATTGAGTATTAGACTCCAAAAAGCTCCTAATCATCCTCGCGGGGCTGGGACTACGAAATCGAGACTTTGTCTATCGATTTCTGTCCCACCCCCCGCCTTTTGTTATCTTCTCTGTAAAATCTATTTTTTAAAAATTGGATACAGTTTGTATTCAAAAAATTGCTATATTATAATTTGATAGCAGAATTAAAATTTTAGCATAATTTCATGAAAATTTTCTGAATGGACAAAGGTTAGTACGAAGTAGAAAAAAAGTCCAAAAAATAAGGTAAATTAGTAGCTTAAAAGTAAGAAATGGGGTAGAATGGAGGAAGTTACTTTCGGTAGTTTAGAATCGAATTGACTGACAAATCTTTTAGGTGTAAATGTTGCTACAGCAACGATTTTACTAAACTATTATATTTTTTTTGTTTTCAAAGTATAATTTTAGTTTATATTTGAAAATAGATAAAATTTGAATCAGTTTTTGAAAAGAGCCCTCATATAGTTTTTGAATCCTAGCAATTGGTATTCCTATGTCTTCCAATCTTGCTAAAATTGATGAAAAACGATATGATAGAATGAAAAAAGCGAGGTGAAATATGGACCAAAGACGGATTCAAATAGAAACACAGCAGATTCTTGAAGATGTACTAGACAAGGCTTCTTTACAGGAGGGAGCACTATTTGTCTTGGGTTTGTCTTCGAGTGAAGTGCTGGGAGGACACATCGGAAAAGATTCGAGTCAGGAAATCGGTGAACTTATTGTCAAGACTATGTTGGAACTGTTGACGGCTAAGGGAATTCACCTGGCTGTTCAAGGTTGTGAACATGTCAATCGGGCTTTAGTTGTTGAACGAGAAGTAGCTATAAAACATCAGTTGGAGATTGTGAGTGTACTCCCGACCTTACATGCAGGAGGTTCTGGTCAATTGGCCGCCTTTCGCTATATGAAGGATCCCGTGGAGGTCGAATTTATCAGGGCAGATGCTGGTCTAGACATTGGTGATACAGCTATCGGTATGCATATCAAACATGTTCAGGTACCCATTCGACCAGTCTTAAGAGAGATTGGTCTGGCTCATGTGACAGCACTTGCTAGTCGACCAAAACTCATTGGAGGGGCGCGTGCTCAATATCCAATAGATCACATTAGAAAGATTTAAAATGAAAAACAGAAAAATGCAGTTTGATAGAGTCATTAAATACTCTATTCGGAAGTTCTCAGTTGGTGTAGGTTCTGCGGTTATCGGGACATTTCTTTTGGGGGCAAATAACTTTTTAGTTGAAACTGTTGCAGCTAACGAAGTAGCGACACCTAGCCAAGTTCATTACCGTTATTTGGCTGAGCAAGAATTGACAGAAGCAGAAAAAGCTTTAATCCATCGCGAACTTCCTTCTGATTTAAAGCAAGATGATGTTGTCTATCTTGTTTACAGAAAGAAGGAAGTGAATTCTCAACAATTGCCGAACACTGGAAGCGAGGAGTTAGCACTGGCAACTCTTGGATTTGCAACAGCGTCTTTGGTTGTTGTGGTGATGTCTAAAAAACACCGCAATAAAATGTTGGGTCTTCTCTTTATTGGAGCGCTAGGTGGTAGTTACTTTATCCCTCAGTCAGCTCAAGCATTTGAGAATAAAATCCTAGTGTCCTACAATCAAACGATTGCAGCAAGTAGTCAAGAGGACTTGGCAAAAGGTGTCATTCAAATCGAAGGATACGAATACGTCGGTTACTTTAAAGCATCAGATTTCCAAGACCAACCAGAGAAAATTGCTACTGCTAAAGGAACTCAAGAAGTAGGCCATGAAGGTGAATCTCTGGTTCAGCCAGAATTGCCAGCTTATACAGGCGAGCTTACAGCCAAAGGAACCCAAGAAGAGGGCCACGAAGGCGAATCCCTAGTTCAGCCAGAATTGCCAGCCTATACAGGCGAACTTAGCGCTAAAGGCACCCAAGAAGAGGGCCACGAAGGCGAATCTTTGGTTCAGCCAGCATTGCCAGCCTACACCGGCGAGCTTACAGCCAAAGGAACCCAAGAAGAGGGTCACGAAGGCGAATCCCTAGTTCAGCCAGCATTGCCAGTCTATACCAGCGAACTTAGCGCTAAAGGCACTCAAGAATCAGGCCACGAAGGCGAATCTTTGGTTCGACCAGAGTTGCCAGCCTACACCGGTGAGATTAGCGCTAAAGGAACTCAAGAAGAAGGCCACGAAGGTGAATCACT
Organism: Streptococcus infantis; assembly: GCF_047460685.1. Classification (GTDB taxonomy): domain Bacteria; phylum Bacillota; class Bacilli; order Lactobacillales; family Streptococcaceae; genus Streptococcus; species Streptococcus infantis_AD. Next base: position 15,058 of record NZ_JASHFS010000002.1, read on the forward strand.
GGTTCAACCAGAAGCCCCAGCCTACACCGGCGAGATTACATCCAAAGGTACTCAAGAATCAGGCCACGAAGGCGAATCTTTGGTTCAACCAGAATTGCCAGCCTACACCGGTGAGATTAGCGCTAAAGGAACTCAAGAAGAAGGCCACGAAGGTGAATCACTGGTTCAACCAGAAGCCCCAGCCTACACCGGCGAGATTACATCCAAAGGTACTCAAGAATCAGGCCACGAAGGCGAATCTTTGGTTCAACCAGAATTGCCAGCCTACACCGGCGAGCATAGTGCTAAAGGCACGCAAGAAGAAGGCCATGAAGGCGAATCTCTTGTTCAGCCAGAAGTCCCAGCTTATACAGGTGAGCTTACAGCCAAAGGAACTCAAGAAGCAGGTCACGAAGGTGAATCCCTAGTTCAGCCAGAGTTGCCAGCGTATGAAGTAGCTGAAGCAACTGTCACAGAAACTGAAACAGTAGCAGTTCCATATACAAAGGAGTATGTAGCTGATGATACTCGTTACACTGATGAAGAAACAGTGATTCAAAACGGTCAAGCAGGAAGTCAGCTGATCCATCGTGTCTATAAGACAGTCAATGGCCAAAAAGTTGGGGACCCAATTAGCACGAGTACAGAAACTGTTAAGGCGCCAGTAAACGAAAAAATTAGTCGTGGTACCAAGGCTATTGAAGGTCAAGTTGAAGAAGTTTCATTTGAAGAAATTCCTTTCGAGACAAGAACAGAAGTAGACAGCACTCTTCCGAAGGGAACAGAAGTTGTTGCTCAAGCTGGTCAAAACGGTAAGAAAAAGATTACCAAAGTCTATAAGACTCTTAAAGGCGTGAAAACTGCAGATGCTCCAACGATTTCAGAGGAAGTTGTTGAAGCAGTTCAAGATCGTCTCATTAAGAAAGGTGATCAAATCCTGACTGAGCCAACGTTGACCCTCACTCATATAGATAAAGAAGAATTAGAGCGTAGTGCCAAGGTTCGTTACCAATTGGTTAAACCAACAGGTGTAACCATTAAATCTCTTGAAGTTGTCTTGAAAGATGGTGATACTAGCCTTCAAACAGTCAACATGTCTGAGGGAGACCTGACTGCAAATCTTACAAACTTGAAATACTACAAGGACTACAAGATTGCGACCAAGATGGTTTACGATCGTGGAAATGGGAATGAAGAAGTTGTTCTTGCGGAAGAACCACTAAGACTCGACCTCAAAAAAGTCGAAGTTAAAAACATTAAGGAAACAAGCCTTATCAGTGTTGATGACCAAGGTGTAGAAACTGATAATAGTCTCTTGTCAGCAAAACCATCAGATGTTAAACCTTATTACTTGAAAGTGACTACTCATGATAACAAGGTGACAAAACTTGCTGTTGATAAGATTGAAGAAGTCACAGTTGATGGTAAAGCATTGTTCAAAGTCACTGCTAAAGCACCAGACCTAGTCCAACGTAACGCAGATAATCAGTTTACAGAGGAATATGTCCATTACTTTGCTAAACCAAAAGCCCATGAAGGTGATGTTTATTACGATTTCAATGACCTTGTAAAAGCAATGCAGGCCAATCCTACTGGTACCTTTAAGCTTGGTAGCAGTATGAATGCAAGTAACGTTCAAGCAGCTGGCAAGTCTTATGTAACCAATGCCTTCAAGGGAACATTGGAAAGTACAGAAGGTAATAAATTTGCCATCCATAACATTACGAGACCATTGTTTGGTAACATTGAAGGTGGTACTGTCAAGAATCTCTTGCTTGAAAATGTCAACATTGACATGCCTGGATTTGATCGAGTAGCACCAATCGCAAATGTTATCAAAAATAATGCGACTGTCGAGAATGTTAAAGTAACAGGTAATGTTATCGGGGGCAACGATGTAGCTGGTATTATCAATAAAATTGATGGTAGTGGTAAGGTAAGTAATGTTGCCTTTATCGGTAAGATTCACGCTGCTGGAAATAAAGGTTGGTACTTAGCAGGTGTTCTAGGTGAAAACTGGAAAGGTATCGTAGAAAAAGCCTACGTTGATGCTGAAATTACTGGTAACAAGGCAAAAGCTGCAGGATTAGTTTATTCTTCTCAAAATGGTGGAGATAACAATACACTAGGAAGAGAAGGTGTTCTCAGAAATTCAGTTGCTAAAGGTTCTATCGAGCTGAAAGAAGCTGTTCAATCTGGTGGCTTGCTGGGTACCAACTGGGCCTTGGGTGCTATTGAAGATAACATCACCATGATGAAAGTCAAAACAGGTGAGATGGTCTTTGGTCACTCTGATATTGACGCCGATGATTACTTCACGTATTCAAGAACAAAACGTAACTTTAGTGTTGAGGGAGTAAGTGAGGGTAATAAATCTTATAAGAATTCTCGCAAGATTCCTAGCATCTCACAAGAAGAAGCTGACAAGAAGATTGAAGCAATGGGAATCACTGCTGATAAATTTGAAAGCACCAAACCTGTTGAAGACAAACTTAATAACATTGTCAACAAAGCTGATCAATACAAAACAATCGATGGTTACGACGCTTCTCGTGAACTTGCCTACCGTAATATCGAAAAATTGCAACCATTCTACAACAAAGAGTGGATTGTTAACCAAGGAAACAAATTGGCTGCAGGAAGTCCTCTCTTGACCAAGGAAGTCTTGTCTGTTACTGCCATGAAGGGCAATGCTTTTGTAACAGAATTGGCTGATGCCGACCATATTATGGTTCATTATGGTGATAAGACCAAAGACATCTTTACTGTTTCGCTGAAAGAATCTAAGGTCAAACAAGTCAAAGAGTACAGCATTGCTGAACTTGGAGAAGTTGTTTACACTCCGAACATGGTTGACAAAGACCGTAGCGATCTTATCAATACTATCGTTGAAAAATTAAGTCCAGTTGAATTGCAATCAGATCCTATCTACACACACCTAGGTAGAACAGGACCAAATAAAGTTAACGCTATAAAAGATCTTTACCTCGAAGAAACCTTCAAAGAAGTCAAGGATAATTTGGCTAAATTTGTGAAACAGTTGCTTGAAAATGAAGATCATCAATTAAACACAGATGAAGCTGCTAAACGTGCCTTGATCAAGAAGATTGATGACAACAAGGCAGCGGTTCTTCTTGGTTTGTCTTACCTCAATCGTTACTACGGAGTTAAGTTTGATAACTTTAATATCAAGCAACTTATGTTGTTCAAACCAGACTTCTATGGTAAAAATGTAAGTGTGTTAGACTTCTTGATTCAGATTGGTTCTAAAGAAAGTAACATTAAAGGTGATAGAACTTTAGAAGCTTATCGCGAAGCTATCGGTGGAGTTATCGGTATCAGCGAGTTAAATAGTTTCTTAGACTATAATATGCGTCTATTCACAAATGATACAAACTTGAACGATTGGTTTATCAAAGCAACCAAAGACAATGTTTATATCGTTGAACCAGTAACAACAACTCCTGAGTTTGCTGATAAGAAACACAGAGCTTATGAAGGATTAAACAATGATATGCACGGTAAGATGATCTTGCCACTCTTGAACTTAAAAGATGCCCATATGTTCTTGATTTCAACTTACAATACAATGGCTTATAGTTCATTCGAGAAATATGGTAAGTATACTGAAGCAGAACGTAATGCCTTTAAAGCTGAAATCGATAAGGTTGCAAAAGGTCAACAGAATTATCTAGACTTCTGGTCACGTCTATCAATCGATAAAGTTCGTAATCAACTTTTGAAGAGCAACAACATGGTTCCAACACCTGTTTTGGATAACCAAAACTATAAAGATATTAGTACTGATAAATATGGTCACACTAATAGTGGTAAAGATGTGGCGCCTATCCGTGAATTATACGGACCTACAGGACGTTATCATGCGACTGACTGGCGTATGGGAGCTGTGGCTCGCGTTTATCAGAATCCATATAAAGATGATTCTGTCTTCTTCATGGTTACGGACATGATTAGTGACTTTGGGGTTTCTGCCTTTACCCACGAAACAACTCACGTAAATGATCGTATGGTCTACTTGGGTGGTTCAAGACACCGTGAAGGAACAGATCTTGAAGCATTTGCACAAGGAATGTTGCAAACTCCATCAGTATCAAATCCAAATGGTGAATACAAAGCCCTAGGTCTCAACATGGCTTATGAACGTCCAAACGATGGCAATCAATGGTACAACACAAATCCAAATGACCTTAAATCTCGTGAAGAAATTGATCGTTACATGAAGGGCTATAATGACACCCTCATGCTTCTGGATTATCTTGAAGGAGAAGCTGTCCTCGATAAAGGAAATCAAGATTTAAACAACGCTTGGTTCAAGAAGGTTGATAAGCAGTACAGAGGAAATAACACCAAGAACCAATTCGATAAGGTTCGACCTTTAAGTGATGGGGAAAAAGCTATTCCTTTACGTACAGTAGATGACTTAGTAACCAATAACTTTATGACTAACCGTGGTCCAGGTAACAGAGTTTACAACCCAACTGACTTTGATTCTGCTTATGTTAATGTTCCAATGATGACAGGTATCTATGGTGGAAATACCAGTGAAGGTGCTCCTGGAGCTATGTCATTTAAACACAATACCTTCAGAATCTGGGGTTACTATGGCTACGAAAAAGGCTTCCTAAACTATGCTTCTAACATGCTAAAAGCTGAATCTAAAAAAGCTGGTAAAGATACTTTAGGTGATGACTTCATCATTAATAAGATTTCTGAAGGAAAATTCAACAATCTTGAAGATTGGAAGAAAGCATACTTCAATGAAGTTGTAACAAGCGCTAAAAAAGGAATTCAATCTATTGAAATTGATGGTAAAACATACAATAGCTATGAAGACTTGAAACGTGCATTTGCTGAAGCAGTTGATAAAGATAAGGCTACTCTAAGTAAGGGATCTGTCAAATTTGACAACACCGTTTCACTTAAAGAAAAAGTCTTCAAGAAACTTCTTCAACAAACAGATAGCTTTAAAATTTCAATCTTTAAATAATCCAAAGCTCTCATCTGCTTAGCAGGTGGGAGTTTTTGTACCCAAGAAGGTGCAATATTTTCCAAACAGATTTCAAGTATTTTTAGGATGGTAGGTATATAATAGAACTACAAAGTAAATATCTATATTCATATGATGAAAGAGAAAGGTGATGAAGATGAAAAAATGGCAAGCATCTGTATTGGTTTGCGCTAGTCTGGTCTGTCTATCAGCTTGTAAAAATCAGGCAACAAGCCAAACTGATAAGCAGAGTGGAGACAAACAAGGGCAAGTTAGCTCTCAAACTGCAAAAAAAGGAGAAGAAGTTCCAGACTTTGAACTCTTGGGAGTTGATGGTAACACTTATCGCCTATCCGATTATAAAGGCAAAAAGGTCTATCTCAAATTTTGGGCTTCATGGTGTTCTATTTGCCTAGCTAGTTTGCCTGATACAGATGAACTGGCAAAAGAAGCAAGTGATGACCATGTCGTTTTGACAGTTGTTTCTCCTGGTCAAAAAGGAGAGCAAGCAGAAGAAGCCTTTAAAAAATGGTATCAGGGTTTGGACTATAAAGATTTACCAGTATTGCTAGATCCTTCGGGACAACTTTTAGCGAGTTACGGAGTTCGTTCTTATCCGACTCAGGCCTTTATCGATAAAGAAGGCAAACTAGTCAAAACCCAGCCAGGTTTTATGGACAAAGAAACTATTTTACAGACGCTAAAAAGCATAGATTAGAGGCTCATCATGAATGATAAATTAAAAATAATTGTATTCATAGGAATCATCATTTGCATTATTATTGGATTTTTATTTCTTTTAGAAAAAAGGAGCGCAAGTTACACAGATACCACTCAAATCGAGAAGGCAGCAGTTAGTCAAGGACAAAAGACCAAGAAAAAAACTGAGCCAAGTAAAGATGCTGACCTACATGATATCTATCTAGCGGGAGGTTGTTTCTGGGGAGTCGAAGAGTATTTTTCACGAGTAGCAGGTGTGACAGATGTTGTTTCGGGCTATGCTAATGGTAGAGGAGAAACAACCCAGTATGAATTGATCGGCCAAACCGGGCATGCTGAGACTGTTCATGTAACCTACGATGCCAATCAAATTTCTCTAAAAGAAATCTTGCTCCATTATTTCCGCATTATCAATCCAACTAGTAAGAATAAGCAAGGAAATGATGTGGGGACTCAGTACAGAACGGGAATCTACTATAAGGACGAGCAGGACCTAGAAGTCATCAATCAAGTCTTTGGGCAAGTTGCTCAAAAGTATGACCAGCCTTTAGCGGTTGAAAAGGAAGCCTTAAGCAATTTTATCGTGGCTGAGGACTACCACCAAGACTATCTCCAGAAAAATCCCAATGGATATTGCCATATCAATGTCAATCAAGCAGCCTATCCTGTTATTGATGCGAGTAAATATCCAAAACCGAGTGACGATGAATTGAAAAAACTCCTCTCTCCTGAGGAATATGCAGTGACTCAAAATAGTCAAACAGAACGGGCCTTTTCAAATCGTTACTGGGATAAATTTGAAGCAGGTATTTATGTGGATGTAGCAACTGGTGAACCACTCTTTTCTTCGAAAGATAAATTTGAATCGGGCTGTGGTTGGCCAAGCTTTACCCAGCCTATCAGTCCAGATGTTGCAACCTACAAGGAAGACAAGTCCTACAATATGGTCAGAACTGAAGTCAGAAGCCGAACAGGGGATTCCCACCTAGGCCATGTCTTTACAGACGGACCTCAGGACAAGGGAGGACTTCGCTATTGTATCAATAGTCTATCCATCCGTTTTATTCCTAAGGATCAAATGGAAGAGAAGGGTTACGGTTATTTGTTGGATTATGTAGAGTGAACTTGATTTTATAAAAAAGAGTTTACTAGAAATCCATTTTAATTCATAAGAAGTGTAGAATTTGAATTTTAGAAGCGGTTGGGCAATTTAATCGAACGTGTTGGGATTACTCCCGCAAATCTTTCAATACTGAAAACAGGTAAGACTAAAGCCATATGTTTTTCAACGCTTGAAGCTATTTGTAAAGAACTAGGGTGTCAGCTAGATGATTTATTGGAATATCAACCAAATTAAAAATGTTTGATTTATAATGAGGCTTTGATGCTTTTAGATTATCTGGAAGGAGAACGAGTTCTCGCTAAGAATGATCTGATTTTGAAGAAGGCCTGGTTCAGCAAGATGACTAAGCAGATGCGCTATCAGGACCAAGATAATAAACTCCTTGCTCCTAACCAGTGGGACTATGTCCGTCCATTGACGGATGAGGAAGCCAAGACTCAGCTAAATTCTGTAGATGACCTAATCAAACATAACATCATCACCAATAGGCATTATCAGGGAACTTACAGACCAGAAGAACTCAAGACAGCTTATGTCAATGTCAAGATGGTAGACGCTATCTATGGTGGAAATACAAGTCAGGGAGCTCCAGGAGCCATCTCCTTCAAGCATAATGCCTTCCGTATGTGGGGTTATTATGGCTACGAAAATGGTTTCTTAGGTTATGCTTCTAATAAATACAAGGATGAGGCCTTAAGCGAGGGACGTGACACCCTTGGGGATGATTTCATTATCCAGAAGGTTTCGAAAGGCAAGTTCCAGAACTTGGAAGAATGGAAGAAGGCCTGGTTTGATGACATTATTGCCAAGGCAAAACGAGGAATCCATAGTTTTGAAATTGATGGTCAGCAAATTGATTCTTATGAGAAATTGCAAGACTTGTTTGACCAAGCAGTAGAAACGGATTACCGAAACTTCAAGTATGGAGGCTCAGTTGCCAATTATACAGTAGCTCTGAAGAAAAAAGTCTTCCAGAAGCTATTGCAGGTCACAGATGCCTTTTCATCTGAACTCTTTCCTAAAGGATAGATAAAAGTTGAAGTGATAAAAGAGTCTACTATTTTTAGATTTTCTTAGGAAGTGACATCTACTTTATCATTCTCAAAGAATAAAATTGCCAGATCTCCTGTTGGGGTCTGGCTTTTATGGTATACTTAGGATATGCATAGAAAAACAGTGATTGATTTTAGGGCTTTGGGCGAGAGATACACCTTTACCCAGCCTATCAAAGAGTTAAAAACCAGAGATTTAGCAGAAGTAGCAGACTTGCTAGCTCAAGTAGAAAGCTACCAAGAGCAGGGCTATTATGTAGTTGGTTATGTTAGTTATGAAGCAGCACCTGCTTTTGAGGAGAAGTTAGCGGTTCACGAGGGTCCCTTGTTAGGAGAGTATCTCCTCTATTTCACTATTCATGATAGTGTAGAAAAATCTAGCATTCCTCTGACTTATGAGGAGATGGCTTTGCCATCAAACTGGCAGGAAGTCACTTCTGCAGAGGACTATGAAAAGGCGATTGCCCAGATTCACCATCATTTGCGACAGGGCGATACTTATCAGGTCAACTATACTGTCCAACTCAAACAGAATTTAAGTACTAATCCTTTTGCTATCTACAATCGCATGGTAGTAGAGCAGGAGGCAGGTTACAATGCCTATGTTGAACATGACGACATGGCAGTAATTTCCATGAGTCCAGAACTCTTTTTTGAACAAAATGATCGTGAATTGACAACTCGTCCTATGAAGGGGACGACTAAACGTGGTCTGACTGATGCTGAAGATTTGAAAGAAGCAGCTTGGTTGGAGCAGGATCCCAAGAATCGTTCAGAAAATATGATGATAGTGGACCTCTTGCGCAATGACATGAATCGTCTGTCTGAGGTGGGAAGTGAGCATGTGGAACGTTTATGTCAGGTGGAACAGTATTCAACGGTTTGGCAGATGACTTCGACCATCAAGAGTCAGTTACGACCAGATATTGACCTAGTAGAAATCTTCCGTTCACTCTTTCCATGTGGTTCCATCACAGGAGCACCCAAGATAGCGACCATGGAAATTATCAAGGACTTGGAGCCCCAACCCAGAGGAGTTTATTGTGGAACTGTTGGTCTCTTGCTTCCCAATGGCCGACGGATTTTCAATGTGGCTATTCGAACCATTCAACTGCATCGAGAGCAAGCCATCTATGGAGTAGGTGGAGGCATCACTTGGGATAGCACTTGGGAGTCAGAATACCGTGAAGTCCAGCAAAAGGCTGCTGTTCTTTACCGAAAACAGCCTCGTTTTCAGCTGATTACGACAGGGAAAATCAGCCAGAAAACTTTGCTCTTTAAAAATCAACATCTAGAAAGATTGCAAAAGGCTAGTCGTTACTTTACCTTTCCTTTTAATGTAGAAGACTTGAGACAAAAGATAGAGGAAGAGAGTCAAGCTTGTGACCTCCATCAAGACTACCGTTTGCGAATCAGTCTCAATAAGTCTGGAGAAATAGAAATTGATCGACAAGTATTGACACCACTTAGTTCGGGCTTCTGTCAGGCTAAACTTTGTCTGCAAGAAGCTGATTTGCAGCAGGCCTTTACCTACTTTAAGACGACACACCGACCGCATTTGACAATGGGAGAGCAGGAAATTATCTATCACACTACTGATGGAAAATTGCTTGAAACCTCTATTGGCAATCTGGTTTTGAAAATGGATGGGAAACTCTATACACCGCCAAGTCAACTAGGTCTTTTACCAGGGATTTATCGTCAACACTTGCTTGAAAGCGGACAAGTAGAAGAGAAGGTCTTGACCGTAGAAGATTTGAAACAGGCAGAAGTCATTTATGCTTGTAATGCAGTTAGGGGCTTGTATGAGTTATCCTTGAAGGAGAACTAAATGAAAATAATATTTTTACATGGCCTAGGTCAGTCAGCAGATAGTTGGAAAGAAGTTCAGGATTTTCTTGCAGATTATCCAAATGAAGCCCTAGACTTATTCCCTTCCGGAGTTGGGACATACCAAGAAGCCAAGGAGCGCATTTATCAGCGCTTAACAGTGGAAACAGAACCTTTTGTCCTAATCGGTTTGTCCTTAGGGGCTGCCCTTGCATTGGAGCTTTCAAGTTCTGAGATACCAAATCTTCAGGCCTTGGTTTTGTCAGGTTGCCCACTGAAACTAGCGGGTAACATTCCTTTTTACATTCAGTTGCTGATATTTAAACTACTCCCAAAAAGGATATTTGAGAAACAGGGAGCAGATAAGGCTCTTATGGTTGGAGTTTCTGAGGAATTAAAAACACTTGATTTAAGAGAGATTGCACGGAATTGTCCCTATCCAAGCTTGTTAATTTGTGGTAGTCAGGATAAGCCTAATCTCAGTTCAATGAAAGCTATTCAAGAACTGATGCCAAATTCCCAGTTTCAGATCATCCCTGACGGCCCTCATGTCTTGAATAAGGCAAAACCAAAAGAGTTTGCAGAAATAACTAGAAGTTTTCTTGAATTGCTGAAATAAGTTTGATAAAATAATAATGAAAGTGATAATATCATAAAGGAGATAAAGATGAGTCAAAAGATTATTGGGATTGACCTTGGTGGAACTTCTATCAAGTTCGCTATTTTAACGCAAGAAGGAGAAATCCAAGAAAAATGGTCTATAAAGACTAACATTTTGGATGAAGGAAGCCATATCGTAGACGATATGATTGAAACTATTCAACACCGTTTGGGCTTGCTTGGATTGTCTGCTGAAGATTTCCGTGGAATTGGTATGGGGTCACCTGGTGTGGTTGACCGTGAAAAAGGGACTGTTATCGGTGCCTACAACCTCAACTGGAAAACTCTTCAACCAATCAAAGAAAAAATGGAAAAAGCCTTGGGGATTCCATTCTTTATCGACAATGACGCTAACGTGGCAGCTCTTGGTGAGCGTTGGATGGGTGCCGGTGACAACCAACCAGATGTTGTCTTTATGACACTTGGTACAGGTGTTGGTGGCGGTATCGTAGCAGAAGGTAAATTGCTTCACGGTGTTGCAGGTGCTGCTGGTGAGCTAGGCCATATCACAGTTGATTTTGACCAACCAATCGCATGTACTTGTGGTAAAAAAGGCTGTCTTGAGACAGTAGCTTCAGCGACAGGTATCGTTAACTTGACTCGTCGTTATGCAGATGAGTATGAAGGTGATGCAGCCTTAAAACGCTTGATTGATGACGGAGAAGAAGTAACAGCTAAAACTGTCTTTGATTTGGCAAAAGAAGGAGACGACCTTGCCTTGATCGTTTACCGTAACTTCTCACGTTACTTGGGTATCGCATGTGCCAACATCGGTTCAATCCTAAACCCATCAACAATCGTTATCGGTGGTGGTGTATCAGCTGCGGGAGAATTCCTTCTTCAAGGCGTGCAAAAGGTTTATGATGAAAATACCTTCCCACAAGTGCGCACAACAACTAAACTAGCTCTTGCAACACTAGGAAATGACGCTGGAGTTATCGGAGCTGCGTCACTTGTCTTGCAATAATGCACATGAATCAAGAGCTTGGATATTGATCAAGCTCTTTTTAAGTTGAAGTTGTTAGAATAAAGTAATAGCTCACTAATGATAGGAGGAGTTTTGGATGAATACTGCAGAGCAATCCATGGTTGATTTAGCCTTGTCTATTGCTAGGCAAGCTCATGAAGGGCAACTGGATAAGGCAGGAGTAGATTATATAGAACATCCAATCTATGTAGCAAGCCAAGTTGATACTGAAGAAGAAAAAGCAGTGGCTCTGTTACATGATGTTATTGAGGACAGTTCTGTTACTGCTGAAGAGTTACTAAATGCGGGTTTACCAGAGACAGTAGTTACAGCCATTCAGATTTTGTCAAAGAAAAAGGGGCAAGACTATCAAACATATCTAGAAAATGTGAAATCTAATCCCCTAGCACGCGTTATCAAATTAGCAGATTTGAAGCATAATTCGGATTTATCGAGACTGAGTTCTGTCACTGACAAGGATTTGGAACGATTAGAAAAATATAAAAAGGCCATCGATTATCTGAGTATGTAGAAAAGATTTTTTATGCTATACTAGTTAAGACAATAATTGAGGTGAGAGTAAATGACAAAAGCAGATACGATTTTTAAAGAGAATATCGAGCGAATCTTGAATGAGGGTGTGTTTTCCGAGCAAGCTCGTCCCAAGTATAAGGATGGAACAGTAGCTAACTCCAAGTACATCACAGGTGCTTTTGCGGAGTATGATTTGTCTAAGGGTGAATTTCCAATCACAACCTTGCGACCAATCGCAATCAAATCAGCCATCAAGGAAGTGCTTTGGATCTACCAAGACCAGACAAATAGCCTAGAAGTACTCAATGACAAGTACAATGTTCACTACTGGAATGATTGGGAAGTGGGAGACACAGGTACTATTGGGGAGCGTTATGGGGCTGTTGTTAAGAAGCATGATATCATTAACAAGATTCTCAAACAGTTAGAAGCCAATCCTTGGAACCGTCGCAATATCATCTCACTTTGGGATTATCAAGCTTTTGAGGAGACAGATGGCCTTCTGCCTTGTGCCTTCCAGACCATGTTTGATGTCCGTCGTGTGGATGGTGAGATTTATCTGGATGCGACTTTGACCCAGCGTTCTAACGATATGCTGGTGGCTCACCACATCAATGCCATGCAGTATGTGGCGCTTCAGATGATGATTGCTAAACACTTTGGTTGGAAAGTTGGAAAATTCTTCTACTTCATCAATAACCTTCACATTTATGACAATCAATTTGAACAAGCTCAGGAATTGCTTCATCGTGAGCCGTCAAACTGCCAACCACGTTTGGTCTTGAATGTACCAGATAAGACCAACTTCTTTGATATTAAAGCAGAGGATTTTGAGTTGGTTGATTATGATCCAGTCAAGCCACAGTTGAAGTTTGACTTGGCAATTTAATACTCTCTGAAAATCTCTTCAAACCACGCTAGATTCCTAGTTTCCTATTTGGTTTTTATTGAGTATAAAAGAATAGAACAAAAGAAGTTGAGAAAAAATCTCAACTTCTTTTGTTGCTTAGTGTGATACGCGACGACGCGCTGCTTTCTTACGATTTTCTTCGATGAAAGCTGCTTTTTGTTCTTCTGGTTCGATCACTTTCTTTTTAACTGCGTATACTGCACCTGCAACTGCAACGACAGTTCCTGCAATACCTGTTACAAGACCTTTAGCGAATCCTTTAGCCATGAGTATTCCTCCTTTAACTTATAAATCAGCCAGCTACCTCAAGAGGTCGCATTTTTCTGACTGACCTTTTTGTGATATAATAATAGTAGCGAAAAAATGGGAATTTTTCAAGGAAAAAAGATGAAAACAAAAATAATTGTGATTGTTGGACCGACTGCAGTTGGAAAGACAGCTCTAGCCATTGAAGTTGCCAAGAGATTTAATGGCGAAGTTGTTAGTGGTGATAGCCAACAAGTCTATCGAGGGCTAGATATCGGAACGGCCAAGGCTAGTCCAGAGGAGCAGGCGGCTGTTCCTCATCATTTAATCGATGTTAGAGAGGTAACCGAGTCTTACTCGGCTTTTGATTTTGTTTCAGAAGCTAAGGCGGCCATTGAGGATATTCAAAGTCGAGGAAAGCTAGCTATTATTGCTGGTGGAACTGGGCTTTACATCCAGAGTCTACTAGAGGGCTATCATCTAGGTGGAGAGACACCTCATGAGGATATTTTAGCCTATCGAGCTAGTTTGGAGCCATATACAGATGAGGAATTAGCCCATTTGGTGGATCAAGCAGGCCTTGCAATTCCCCAGTTTAATCGTCGCCGTGCCATGCGTGCCTTGGAAATTGCCCATTTTGGTCAAGACTTGGAAAATCAAGAGACCTTGTATGAGCCGCTGATTATTTGCTTGGATGATGAGCGCAGTCAATTGTATGAACGGATTAATCACCGTGTGGATTTGATGTTTGAAGCTGGATTATTGGATGAAGCTAAGTGGTTGTTTGACCATTATCCAGATGTGCAGGCTGCTAAAGGGATTGGCTATAAGGAACTTTTTCCTTATTTTAGAGGGGAGCAAAGTTTGGAGGAGGCTAGTGACAATCTTAAGCAGGCGACTCGTCGTTTTGCCAAGCGCCAGCTAACCTGGTTCCGCAATCGCATGCAGGTGACCTTTTATCAGATAGGAGAATCTGGTGTAAAAGACCGTATTTTAAACCAGATTGAGGAGTTTTTAAATGATTGAAACGGAGAAAAAAGAGGAGCGAGTCCTGCTGATTGGTGTTGAACTCCAGGGCATGGATAATTTTGACCTCTCCATGGAAGAGCTGGCTAGTCTGGCTAAGACGGCTGGTGCAGTCGTAGTCGATAGTTACAGACAAAAACGTGAAAAATACGACTCCAAGACCTTCATCGGCTCTGGTAAGTTGGAAGAAATTGCGCTCATGGTGGACGCAGAAGAAATCACGACAGTCATTGTCAATAACCGTCTGACACCACGGCAAAATGTCAATCTAGAAGAAGTTCTCGGGGTCAAGGTTATTGACCGTATGCAGTTGATTCTAGATATCTTTGCCATGCGAGCTCGAAGCCATGAAGGCAAACTCCAAGTGCACCTAGCCCAGCTCAAGTATCTCTTGCCCCGCTTGGTTGGTCAGGGGATTATGCTCAGCCGTCAGGCAGGGGGAATTGGTTCCCGTGGACCTGGAGAAAGCCAGCTGGAGTTGAACCGTCGTAGTGTTCGCAACCAAATCACAGACATTGAACGTCAGCTCAAAGTCGTTGAGAAAAATCGAGCGACAGTTCGAGAAAAACGTTTGGAGTCAAGTACCTTTAAGATTGGTTTGATTGGCTACACCAATGCTGGAAAGTCAACTATCATGAACACCTTGACTAGCAAGACCCAGTATGAGGCAGATGAGCTCTTTGCGACTCTGGATGCGACAACTAAAAGCATTCATCTGGGGGGCAATCTTCAGGTTACCTTGACTGACACCGTTGGGTTTATTCAAGATTTGCCGACAGAGTTGGTGTCTAGTTTCAAGTCGACCTTGGAAGAAAGCAAGCACGTAGATCTCTTGGTCCATGTTATCGATGCCAGCAATCCTTATCATGAGGAACATGAAAAAACGGTCCTGTCTATCATGAAAGACTTGGACATGGAGGATATTCCTCGCCTAACCCTTTATAATAAAGCGGATTTGGTGGAAGATTTCACGCCTACTCAAACGCCTTATGCATTGATTTCTGCCAAGTCTAAAGATAGTCGAGAACAGTTACAGGCTTTATTGCTAGATAAGATCAAGGAAATTTTTGAACCCTTTACTTTGCGCGTGCCTTTTTCTAAGTCCTACAAGATTCACGGCTTAGAAAGTGTTGCTATCCTCGAAGAACGTGACTACCAAGATGACGGTGAAGTCATCACAGGCTTCATTTCTGAGAAAAACAAATGGAGATTAGAAGAATTTTATGACTGATATCAAATCATTAGCTCTCAAGTATGGTGGCTATACAAGTCTAGACAAGGTTTATCTGGATCAGCTTTTAGCTGGTAGATCTGAAGAGGAGCAACTAGCTCTCATTACCCCTCCACCTAGCGTGGTTAATGCCTACTTTGCAGAACTCTACCAGAAAAAAAGTCCTCAAGCTGCGACAGATTATTTTGCGGAAGTCAGCCAGGAACTGAACCTCTACAATGCTGAGCCAAGTTTCACGGAAGAAAGCAAGCCCTTTATTCGTCTGAATCTATCAGGCAAATCTTTTGGTTTTTGCTATGAGAGAGAAGGCCTTGGTCGCATTTTCTCTGAATATGAGGAAGCAATCACAGCTGACTTACTTTTTGAAATTGCGCAAATTTTCCCCCATCAGCTAGTCTTTGAGGAGTCTGGAAAAATTTATATGAAGGCAATCGGAGAAGAGGAAGTTGTTAGCGTGGAGAGTCTGACAGCTTTGACGGATTTGGAAAGCTTGGCTGATGGTCGTAAACGTCTTAAAGGCTACAGTCAAGAAGATTTATTGCAAGAAGCTGCTGCTTTTTCTGGCAATCGCTATTTCCGATCGGAAAACCGCACAGCCATGTTATATATTGATTAATTAGAAAGTATCGAATGGATATTCAATTTTTAGGAACGGGGGCTGGCCAGCCCTCTAAAGCCCGCAATGTCTCTAGTCTCGCCCTGAAACTCTTGGACGAGATTAACGAAGTTTGGCTCTTTGACTGTGGAGAAGGTACGCAAAATCGCATTCTTGAGACCACAATTCGACCACGTAAGGTCAGCAAAATCTTTATCACCCACCTGCATGGAGATCACATTTTTGGCTTACCAGGTTTCCTTTCAAGTCGTGCTTTTCAGGCCAATGAAGAGCAAACAGATTTGGAAATATACGGACCTCAAGGGATCAAGTCCTTTGTCTTAACTAGTCTTCGTGTGTCAGGTTCTCGCCTGCCTTACCGAATTCATTTCCATGAATTTGACCAAGATTCTCTAGGGAAAATTCTCGAAACTGATAAATTCATGGTGTATGCAGAAGAGTTGGATCACACTATTTTCTGTGTCGGCTATCGTATCATGCAAAAGGATTTAGAAGGAACCTTGGATGCTGAAAAGCTCAAGGCTGCTGGTGTGCCATTTGGACCACTCTTTGGAAAAATCAAAAACGGTCAGGACGTCGTCTTAGAAGACGGTACCGAGATCAAGGCAGCAGATTATATTTCAGCACCGCGACCTGGTAAGATTATTACCATTTTGGGAGATACTCGAAAAACAGATGCTAGTGTGCGTCTTGGTGTCAATGCAGATGTTCTTGTCCATGAGTCGACTTATGGCAAGGGAGACGAAAAGATTGCCCGCAACCACGGTCACTCAACCAATATGCAAGCTGCTCAGGTAGCGGCAGAAGCAGGAGCCAAACGACTCTTGCTCAACCATATCAGTGCACGCTTCCTTTCAAAAGATATCAGCCAGCTCAAGAAAGATGCTGTAACGATTTTTGAAAATGTCCATGTGGTTAAAGACCTAGAAGAAGTGGAAATCTAGGATCTCGAGAAAGGATAAATATGTCTACTATTCTCATTACGGGTGCTAGTGGTGGTCTAGCCCAAGAAATGGTCAAACTCTTACCAGACAACCAACTCATCTTACTCGGCAGAAATAAGGAAAAACTAGTTCAGCTATACGGAAACCACCCACATGTAGAATTGGTTGAGATTGATATTACCGATGATACAGCCCTAGAAACTTTAGTAGCCGAACTCTATCAGCGTTATGGTAAGATTGATGTTCTGATTAATAACGCTGGCTACGGGATCTTTGAAGATTTTGACAAGATCTCTAATCAAGATATTCATCAGATGTTTGAGGTTAACACCTTTGCTTTGATGAATTTATCACGTTTGATCGCTTCTCGTATGAAGGAAATGCGAAAAGGCCATATCATCAATATCGTTAGTATGGCTGGTTTGATAGCAACTGGCAAGTCCAGTCTTTACTCAGCGACTAAGTTTGCGGCTATCGGTTTTTCAAATGCTTTACGTCTCGAACTCATGCCCTATGGAGTCTATGTGACGACGGTTAATCCAGGTCCGATTCGTACAGGATTTTTTGACCAGGCTGATCCAGATGGAACCTATCTTAAGTCGGTTGATCGTTTTCTCTTGGAACCTGACGCAGTAGCCCAAAAGATTGTTAAGACCATAGGGAAAAACAAACGCGAGCTCAATCTCCCTCTTTTGTTAAATTTAGCTCATAAATTTTACACCCTCTTTCCCAAGTTAGCAGATAAGTTAGCTGGAGAAACCTTTAATTATAAGTGATGAAGCTGTTTCCTTGAGGAATGGCTTTTTGTTTTAATTAGGAGAAGTTGTTGATCAAAAATAATCCCTGAAAATACTGGTAGTTTATCTCTATTTGATAGTTTTGGAGTATAATTGAGATAAGAAAGCAGATTAAAGAGAGAATAAACTCCGAGTCTAACATAACTAAAAGTATATCTATAGCCAAAGCTTATGAAGTCAAGATAAAATAGGTTTAAAAGAACTTGCCCTTTGTCGGATTGATTAGACTGAAAATTGGAGTTAGGAATATTCTTAGAATAGATGAAGAAAATAAAAAAGCCTAAGAATGTTAAAACATCTTGACATTTCATCGATTTAGAGTATAATAAAAAATGTAAAGAGCTCTTGACATTTTTTTGACGAATTGGAGGAATAGGACTATGAGAAAAATGGATGAAATGGACAGAGCGATTCAGCTACGTTCTGAGGAATGGGGTTATAAAACGGCTCTATTTGGCTTATGTGGATGGACAGTATTTAATATTTATCAATCTATTACAAAAGGCATTGAACTTGAAATGTTACCATGTCTGATTTTATGTTTATCTATTTCTATTCAAGGATTTACTCAACATGCAATAAAACATAAAATGATTGACGGTGATGAAGAGTTTAAAGAACCAAATAAACTTGTTCAAGGAGTAATTTTGATGGTTGTTATCCTTATCGTAGTTTTGGCGATTGGCATTTATTGTTTTCAGAAAGACTAATGCTGTATGAAAAATAATATCAAACAGTTAAGAAAGTCTGAAGGACTACGTCAGGAAGATATGGCAAAAATATTAGGCGTTAGTCGACAAACCATAATTGCTATTGAGAATGACAAGTACAATCCTACACTTGAACTAGCAATGAAAATTGCAAGGTTGCTACGACTACATGTTGAAGAAATTTTCATTCTAGAGGATTAAAGATATCAGATAGCATTTATTTTAATCATCTGCTCCGTAATGATGAGAGAGTTTTCCAGTTCATGGAAACTCTCTTTTTAAAGCTCAAAAAGAGTCTACTCAATTTTACCCTTGTCCATCTATATATAGTTGGTTGAATCTAGAATAGTACACTATGGATTCTAAAAAAACTTCTAGAAATTTAGTTGGCTTTCCCAATCTCTTTGTTCACACCTTAATTCAATCTATTATATCTATCGTAAAACTGGTATAAAAATTGCAAATCGAATCTTAAAATAGTATACTAGTTCTGTTAGTTATGAAAACGTTTGCGTTTTTGTTGTTGAAGATTATTTAGGAGACAATACATGGAATTAACAGCCATTTATCATAGACCAGAATCAGAGTATGCATATCTTTACAAAGAAGGTCAGCTACATATCCGAATCAGAACCAAGAAAAATGATGTCCAGCAGGTTATCTTGCATTATGGAGATCCCTTTATTTTCATTGAGGATAAGTATGAAGCAAATAAAGAAATGACCAAAGTAACCTCAGATGCCCTATTTGACTATTGGCAGGTTACGGTATCGGTTGATTTTGCACGGATTCAGTATCTCTTCGAGCTCCTTGATAAAGAAGGTCAAGGTGTTTTCTATGGTGATAAGGGTTGCGTAGAACATACTCAAGAAAACTTGGATGCTGAAGGCAATGGTTTCAAGCTTCCTTATATTCACGAAATCGACGGATGTCAGGTTCCTGACTGGGTTTCAAATACCGTTTGGTATCAGATTTTCCCAGAACGATTTGCTAATGGAAATCCTAATCTGACTCCAGATGGAGCTCGAGAGTGGGATGCTGCCATTGCACCTAACATGGATGATTTTTTTGGTGGAGATTTACAAGGGATTATTGACCATTTAGACTATCTTAAAGATTTGGGAATCACTGGACTTTACCTATGTCCGATTTTTGAAGCAACGACCAATCACAAGTATGATACGACGGATTATTTTGAAATTGACCGTCACTTTGGAGACAAGGAAGTCTTTCGTAATCTAGTCGAGGAAGCCCACAAACGTGGTATCAAGATTATGCTAGATGCAGTATTTAATCATATTGGCAACCAGTCAGTCCAATGGCAGGATGTTCTAAAAAATGGAGAAAAGTCACCTTATAAAGATTGGTTCCATATTCAAGAATTCCCAATTACAGAGGATAAACTGAAAAACGCGAGAGAACTCCCTTATCATACCTTTGCCTTTGCTAGTTATATGCCTAAGTTAAATACAGCCAATCCTGAAGTCAAAGACTATCTTTTAAGTGTTGCGACCTACTGGATTGAGAATTTTGATATCGATGCTTGGCGCTTGGACGTTGCCAATGAAATTGACCATCAGTTCTGGAGAGATTTTAGAAAGGCAGTTCTCGCTAAAAAGCCTGATTTGTATATTTTAGGTGAAATCTGGCATACTTCTCAGCCTTGGCTAAATGGGGATGAGTTCCATGCGGTCATGAACTACCCGCTTTCTGAAAGTATTAAAGATTATTTCTTGCGTCAGCATAAAAAGACTGACCAGTTTATTTCAGAAATCAATAGCCAGTCTATGTACTATAAGCAACAAATCTCAGAGGTTATGTTTAATCTTCTGGATTCTCATGATACAGAACGTA
Organism: Streptococcus infantis; assembly: GCF_047460685.1. Lineage (GTDB taxonomy): Bacteria > Bacillota > Bacilli > Lactobacillales > Streptococcaceae > Streptococcus > Streptococcus infantis_AD. The sequence continues at coordinate 35,265 of NZ_JASHFS010000002.1, forward strand.
TCCTCACAACTGCCCAAGGAAATATCCAACACGTCAAGGCAGCTCTAACTTTCCTCTACCTTCAAAAAGGGACTCCTTGTATCTATTACGGAACAGAGCTGGCCCTAATTGGTGGACCAGACCCTGACTGCCGTCGTGTCATGCCTTGGGAGCGTGTTTCTGAAGACAATGACATGCTGAATTTCATGAAGAAACTAATCCAAGTCCGTAAGGAAGTGGCAAGTATTATCCAGCATGGTAATTATCGCTTGGAAGAATTGAAACCAGATGTTTTATCCTTGAAGTGGAACTACCAAGGAAAAGAAGTTCAAGCCATCTTCAATCAGTCTACAGAAAATGTTATCTTAGACAAGGATTCTGTTGATTTAGCGAGTCATTGCCATCTTAAAGATGGACAAGAGGTTATCTTACCAGCTGGATTTGTAGTTATTATTTCTGAGTAAAAAGGATTAAAATAATGGCACTCAAGGAAGTTTATGAGTATTTTCGTCACTATGATAAGGAAACTTATCAGGTTGTCGCCTGCATGGGCAATGAACCATCGGAGGAAGATGTTCAGGATTTTGAAAATCAATACGGCATTCGTCTGCCAGAAGATTTCAGGGAATTCACCATGTCATCTCTGGGAGGTCTCTTTATGGAGGTCAAAGAAGAGATATGGCCAAGAGCCAAGGCTTACGATGTAGCACCATTTTGGACCTTCTGTCGAGGTATTAATGTCTTGGGAATTGCAAATGGTATCCCAGACTTCTTAGACATTCGTCTTCAAACAAAGGAATTACACGCTCTGGGCTTTGTGGATTATATCCCATTTCTGTCTATCGTAGGTGATGGAGATGTGATTTTCTGCTTTGATAAGAACAATCACATAGTTGCTCTAGACTGGTATAATAGTGGCGAAACTGAAGAGCTTGAATGTGATTTTTCAGAGCTTTTACTTCATCAAATTGCAGAGCTAGAAGAGCGTAAAAATGAGATGGTCAAGCTTTTGGAAAAGGGGAAATCTAGTCAATAATCTATAAGGAAATATCGGTTTTATAGTCCGTAAAAGAGGTTGGGACAAAAGATCCCGACCTCACTTTTTATTAGCAATCAAACTTTGATGCGGTAGCTGATTGAACTTTCTGTTCGTCTTTTATACTCTTCGAAAATCTCTTCAAACCACGTCAGCGTCGCCTAGCCGTAGGTATGTTACTGACTTCGTCAGTTCTATCAACAACCTCAAAACAGTGTTTTGAGCTGACTTCGTCAGTTCTATCTACAACCTCAAAGCAGTGCTTTGAGCAGCCTGCGGCTAGTTTCCTAGTTTGCTCTTTGATTTTCATTGAGTATTAGACTCCAAAAAGATCCTAATCATCCTCGCGAGGCTGGGACTACGAAATCGAGACTTTGTCTATCGATTTCTGTCCCACCGCCTTTTTTAGTAAAACCATTCACTAAATGTACATTCAGATTTTTAAACTTTTCTACAAATTATAGAAAAAAGAATCAAAAGTATGATTTTTATGCTGCCAGTATTGAAGTTTCTTATATTATTTTATAAAATAGAAGCAAAATACTACTGAAAAAGTAGAGCGCTTACACAAAAATGGAAGCGGTTACGAATATAAGGAGGATCTTATGGGAAAAGGTCATTGGAATCGAAAAAGAGTGTATAGTATCCGGAAATTTACCGTTGGAACTTGCTCTGTAGTCATCGGTACTTGCTCAGTCTTATTTGGAGCAAGTGTAGCTGGTGCAAATCCAGTAGCTGCGGAAGAAACTCCGATTACAGTTGCTACAGAAAAAGTAGCGGATGATTCTCATAAAGAGGAACTTGGTGAAACAAGAAGTCCAGAACAGCCAGCATCAACTGAATCAGCTGCAAGTGAAGTTGCTACACCAGCTCATGCAGTTGAAAAGGCACAGGACGACCAAACTCTACAATCAGATTCTGATAAAAAAGTGGATTCCATGCTAGATAAGAAATCTCAAGTAATTACTCAAGATCAATCTTCTCAAACGGAAAAACCGGACCTAAAACCGGCTACCAGCGAGGAGGTAAATCAATTGGTTGAGGATCGTAAAGTAGAATTTAACCAAAACTGGCATTTTAAACTCAATGCTAATGCCAAAGACGCCATCAAGCCAGATGCCGATGTATCAAGCTGGAAGAAATTAGACCTTCCTCATGACTGGAGTATCTATAACGACTTCGACCATCAGTCTCCTGCCCAAAATGAGGGTGGACAACTGAATGGTGGGGATGCTTGGTATCGCAAGACCTTTAAATTAGATGAAAAAGACCTAAACAAGAATATTCGCCTAGTCTTTGATGGTGTTTATATGGATTCGCAAGTCTATGTAAACGGTCAGCTAGTTGGTCACTATCCAAATGGTTACAACCAATTCTCTTATGACATCACTGATTATCTCAATAAAGACGGTCGTGAAAATGTCGTAGCTGTACATGCGGTTAATAAACAACCAAGTAGCCGTTGGTACTCAGGAAGTGGTATCTATCGTGATGTTACTCTTCAAGTGACAGACAAATTGCATGTTGCCAAAAACGGTACAACCATCTTAACTCCAGACCTTGAAAAACAACAAAATGGTAAGGTTGACACTCACGTATCAAGTAAGATTGTCAATACAGATGACAAAGATCATGAAATTGTTGCTGAATACCAAATTATTGAACGAAATGGTCAGGCTGTAACGGACGTGGTTCGTACAGATAGTCAAGTCTTGAAAGCTCATCAATCAACTAGTCTAAATGCTATTTTGCAAGTTGAGAAACCAAAACTTTGGACAGTCCTTAACGACAAGCCTGCCCTTTATGAATTGGTAACTCGTGTCTATCGTGATGGCCAGTTGGTAGATGCTAAGAAAGATTTATTTGGTTATCGTTATTACAATTGGACTCCAAACGAAGGCTTCTCTTTGAATGGTGAACGCATTAAATTCCACGGTGTTTCTCTTCACCATGACCACGGGGCCCTAGGAGCAGAAGAAAACTATAAGGCAGAATACCGTCGTCTTAAACAGATGAAGGATATGGGTGTGAACTCTATCCGTACAACCCACAACCCAGCTAGTGAGCAGACCTTACAAATTGCTGCAGAGCTTGGTTTGTTGGTTCAAGAAGAAGCTTTTGATACTTGGTATGGTGGTAAGAAACAGTATGACTATGGCCGCTTCTTTGAAAAAGATGCCACTCACCCAGAAGCTAAAAAAGGTGAAAAATGGTCTGATTTTGACTTGCGTACCATGGTCGAAAGAGGTAAGAACAACCCGGCTATCTTCATGTGGTCTATCGGTAATGAAATCGGTGAAGCTTCAGGAGATCCACATTCTCTAGCGACTGTTAAGCGTTTGGTCAAGGTCATCAAAGACGTTGACAAGACTCGCTATGTCACAATGGGAGCAGATAAATTCCGCTTCGGTGATGGTAGCGGTGGACATGAGAAAATCGCTGACGAACTGGATGCGGTTGGATTTAACTATTCAGAAGATAACTACAAGAAACTGCGTGCTAAACATCCAAACTGGTTGATTTACGGTTCAGAAACTTCTTCTGCAACTCGTACTCGTGGTAGCTATTTCCGTCCAGAAAGTGAACTAGTCCACAGCAATCAAGCTTACCGTCATTATGAGCAGTCTGACTACGGTAATGACCGTGTTGGTTGGGGTAAAACAGCCACTGCATCTTGGACTTTTGACCGTGACAATGCTGGTTATGCTGGTCAGTTTATCTGGACGGGTACCGACTATATCGGTGAGCCTACTCCGTGGCACAACCAAAACAATACGCCAGTTAAGAGTTCTTACTTCGGTATCGTAGATACAGCCGGAATTCCAAAGAATGACTACTACTTGTACCAAAGCCAATGGGTTTCTGCTCAGAAGAAACCAATGGTTCACCTGCTTCCTCACTGGAACTGGGAAGACTCTAGTCTGAAAGAGAATGTAGCTGATGCAGATGGTAAGATTCCTGTTCGTGCATTTTCAAACGCTGCAAGTGTGGAATTATTCTTGAATGGTGAATCTCTAGGCAAGAAGACATTTAACAAAAAACAAACAAGTGATGGACGTACTTATCAAGAAGGTGCCAATGCCAAGGAACTTTACCTTGAGTGGAAGGTTGCTTATCAACCTGGAACCCTGGAAGCAGTAGCTCGTGATGAAGCAGGTAATGAAATTGCTCGTGATAAGATTACGACTGCTGGAGAGCCTGCAGGTGTTCGCTTAGTCAAAGAAGAACATGCTATTGCAGCAGACGGGAAAGACCTCACTTATATTTACTATGAAATAGTTGACCAGGCTGGTAATGTAGTTCCTACAGCTAACAACCTTGTGCGCTTCCAGTTGCATGGTCAAGGTCAAATTGTCGGTGTGGATAACGGTGAACAAGCTAGCCGTGAGCGTTACAAAGAACAAGCAGACGGTTCATGGATCCGTAAGGCCTTCAATGGTAAGGGTGTTGTCATTGTTAAATCAACTGAGCAAGCTGGTAAATTTACTTTGACTGCTCACTCTGATCTCTTGAAATCTGCTCAAACTACTATCTTCACAGGTAAGAAAGAGCAAGCTGAAAAAACAGTTTTGGGTACAGAAGTACCTAAAGTACGTACGGTTATCGGGCAAGCACCAAAAATGCCTAAGAAAGTGGCCTTTATCTACAGTGACGGCAGTCGTGCAAAACTTCCAGTAGAGTGGTCAGCAGTTGATATCAACGAACCAGGAATTGTTACTGTTAAAGGTGTGGCAGAAGGACGTGAAGTAGAAGCGCGTGTTGAAGTCTTGGCACTCGAAGCAGAACTGCCTGTCGTTAAGAGAATCGCTCCAAATACAGACCTAAATTCAGTTGACAAATCTGTTTCCTACGTATTATCAGATGGTACTGTAGCAAGCTATGATGTTAATAAGTGGGAAATTGCAGCTGAAGACCAAGCTAAACTAGCAATCCCAGGCTCTCGCATCCCAGCAAAAGGTATTTTAGAAGATGAAGAAATCGCTGCGACCTTGGTAGTTGCAGAAGGGGAAGCTGCTAATCCAGTAGTTCCAAGTGTAACTGTAGCAGATCAAGCTGTTGAAGGTCTTTCAACAGACCAACCTGTAAAATATCACAAGCTTGCTTATGGAGCAGCCTTGCCAGAGGTCAAAGCTACAGCTGAAAATGCTCAAGTGACAGTTATTCAAGCTAATGAAGCAAATGGTATGCGTGCAAGCATCCATGTTCAACCAAACGATGGTGGCCCACTACAAATCTATGCTATCCAATTCCTACAAGAAGCTCCACAAATTGAACGTTTGAGCCTAGAAGTTGAAAATGCAGCTACTTTGAAAGAAGACCAAACTGTCGGTATCAAGGTCTTGGCTCACTATCAAGACGGTACACAAGCAGTCTTGAAGGCTGACAAGGTTAGCTTCTCAACTACAGGTGAGGGAGATGTAGCCGTTCGTAAAGGTATGCTTGAATTGCACAAACCAGGTCAAGTAACTCTGAAAGCTCAATTTGAAGGAGCAGAAGGTCAGATTGACTTGAACATTCAAGCAAATACTGAAAACAAAGTCGTACAAGCAATCCGCCCAGTCAGCGTAGTGACAGGCTTGAATCAAGAACCAAGTCTCCCAGCTACAGTAACTGTAGAGTATGACAAAGGATTTCCAAAGGTTCACAAGGTGACTTGGCAAGCAGTTGCTAAGGAAGACCTTGCTAAATACCATAGCTTTGATGTTCTTGGTAAAGTAGAAGGGCTCGAAAAAGAAGCTCATGCTAAGGTATCTGTTGAAGGTATCATTGCTGTCGAGGAAGTGAGCGTAACAACTCCAGTTGCAGAAGCTCCTCAACTACCAGAGAGTGTTCGGACTTATCACTCAAATGGCCAAGTATCTTCAGCTAAAGTAACTTGGGACGCAATTGAACCAAGCCAATACGCACAAGAAGGCAACTTTACTGTGACAGGATATGTCGAAGGTACTCAACTACCAACCAAACTTCATGTTCGTGTGTCTGCTCAGACAGAAACTGGTGCTAATATTTCTGATCAGTGGACTGGTTCAGAATTGCCACTTGCCTTTGCATCAGACTCAAATCCAAGTGACCCAGTAGCCAATGTCAATGACAAACTAATCTCATATAATAACCAACCAGCAAACCGTTGGACAAACTGGAACCGTACAAGTGAAGCTTCAGTAGGGATTCTCTTTGGTGACTCTGGTATCATGTCTAAACGTTTAGTTGATAACCTCAATGTCGCCTTCCACGAAGACCACGGTGTTGGTGCACCTAAATCCTATGTCATCGAATACTATGTTGGTTCAGCAACTCCAACAGTTCCTAAGAATCCAAGCTTCGTAGCACGTGAAGATCATGTTTTTAATGACGATAAAAACTGGAAAGAAGTAACAAATCTCAAGGCTCCAGATCAAGTAAGAGCTGGAGAAATGACCCACTTTAGCTTTGATAAAGTCAACACTTACGCAGTTCGTATCCGCATGGTTCGACCAGATGGTAAATGGGGTACTTCTATTACAGAAATGCAAGTCTTCTCTAAACAGGTAGCAGCAGCTAAGAAAGCTCAAGCACAAATCCAAGTGGATGGAAAAGATTTGCCAAACTTTAACCCAGGCTTGACTGACTACTATCTAGAAGCAAGCCAAGGAAAAGCTCCAACTGTAACAGCAAGTGTCACTGAAAATGGTATTGCAACAGTTGTACCAAGCGTAGGTGAAGGAGATCCAGTTCGTGTTGTTGTCAAGGCTGAAAACGGTGATATCCTGGGTGAATATCGTCTACACTTCACAAATGATAAAGATTTGCTCGCAAGTAAACCTGTTGCTGTTGCCAAATCCTCTCGCTTGGTTGCTAAAGGACAAACCCTTGAGCTACCAGCAAAAGTTCCTGTCTACTTCACAGGAAAATCTGACTATGAAGTGAAAGACTTGGCTGTTGATTGGGAAGCAGTCCCAGCAGAAAATCTAACAAAAGCAGGTGAATTTACAGTTCATGGTCGCGTTTTGGGTACTGATTTAACTGCTGAAGTGGCTGTACGTGTGACTGATAAACTCGGTGAAAACCTATCAGACAACCCAGACTTCGATGATGACAGCAACCGCTCATTTGCCTCAGCAACTAACGATATTGATCCAAACTCTCGTGACCGTGTGGACTATGTCAATGATGGTTCTGATGATGAAAGCCGTCGTTGGACCAACTGGTCTCCAACTCCATCTGAAAATCCAGAAGTTTCAGTAGGGGTTATCTTCAGAGAAAATGGTAAGATTGTTGAACGTACAGTAGCTGAAGGAAGCATTCGCTTCTTTGCAGATGGTGGAACAGATGCACCTTCTAAACTCGTTCTAGAACGCTATGTGGGACCAGAATTTGATTCACCAGAATATTACTCTAACTACCAACCATACGATCCAGAACATCCATTCAACACTCCTTCTAACTGGGAGAAAGTTGAATACCGTGCGGATCAAGAAGTTCAAGCAGGAACTGACATCCATGTAACCTTTGCACCAGTCAAAGCTAAAGCTATGAGATGGCGCATGGACAGAAAAGCAGACAAGAAGGGTGTGGCTATCACTGAAATGGCCTTTATCGCACCAAGTGAAGCACCAAAAGACAATACAGCTTCTAAACTTCTAGTAGATGGTAAAGAGCTTGCTGACTTCTCTGAAGCTCGTGTGGATTACCAAGTAACCTATAGTGGAAACCGTCCTAAAGTGACCGTTGAAGCTGGTGAAAACGTAGCGGCAACAGTTGTTGATAGTGGTGACGATAAACTTCCAGTCTTGGTACGTCTCGTTTCAGAAAGTGGTAAACACGTTAAGGAATACCGTATCCAATTGACCAAAGAAAAGGTTGAAACTGGAAAAGTTGCCCCAGCAGTTCAGGAAGAACTTCCTAGCCTTGAAGTGGTAGAAGAAGCAATCAGCTTTAAGTCTATTAAGCAAGATGATCCGAATCTTCCAGAAGGTGAAACTCGTGTGACTCAAGTAGGTCGTGAAGGTAAAGAACGCATCCTTACTGAAGTAGCAGTAGATGGAAGCCGTACTGAAAAACTTCGTGAAGTTGTTGAAGCAGCACAAGATGAGATTGTCTTAGTCGGAACTAAGAAAGAAGTATCAGGTAAAACTGATCCAGCTATCCACGAGGTTCCAGAATTCACAGGTGGTGTTAACGGAGCAGAAGCAGCTGTTCATGAAGTTCCAGAGTACACAGGAGCAATTGGAACAGCAGGCGACGAGCCAGCTCCAGTAGTAGAAGTTCCAGAGTACACAGGAGCAATTGGAACAGCAGGTGACGAGCCAGCTCCAGTAGTAGAAGTTCCAGAGTACACAGGAGCAATTGGAACAGCAGGTGACGAGCCAGCTCCAGTAGTAGAAGTTCCAGAGTACACAGGAGCAATTGGCACAGCAGGCGATGAAGCAGCACCAGTAGTGGAAATCCCAGAATACACAGGCAGTGTGAATGGAGCAGAAGCAGCTGTTCATGAAGTTCCAGAATACACTGAAGCTATTGGTACAGCAGGTGATGAAGCAGCACCAGTAGTAGAAGTCCCAGAATTCAAGGGTGGCGTTAACGCAGTCGAAGCAGCTGTTCATGAAATCCCAGAATACACAGGAGCTATTGGTACAGCAGGTGAAGAAGTAGCTGTTCAGGAAGTAAGCCCAGAATTCACAGGCAGTGTCAATGGAGCAGAAGCAGCTATCCATGAAGTCCCAGAATTTACTGGTGGTGTGAATGGTGAAGCAGCAGCTGTTCAAGAAGTAGGTCCAGAATTCACAGGTGGTGTCAATGGATCAGAAGGAGCTATCCATGAACTTCCAGAATTCAAAGATGAGCAGTCACAAATAGCTCTTGCTATGTCACAAGATAAGACCTACCAAGCACCTGCAAGTCATCAATACAAACTCCCAGAGACAGGCACTAAAGAAAATGCTGGCCTTGCAGCCGTAGGTGTTGTAGGAGCACTTCTTGGTATGTTTGCAATGGGCAAGAAAAGAGACGACGAATAAGATGATGTAAAAGCATCCAAGTCATAGAGAGTGGGACAGAAATCGGTAATTCGTTAGAATTCGATTTCGTCGTCCCACCTCCGCACAGTTGAGTAGGGCTGTAAAAGCTGATGAAATCAGCGTAGTAGAGCCCACTCAACCACTGCGTCTTGCTCGACAATCCAAAGACAATTGAGAGGCTAGGACTTTTGTCCCAGCCTCGATTATAAAAAGCGGACAAAACTAGTTTTCTGATAAACAGAAGCTGGTCTTGTTCGCTTTTTTATCTAAACAATTAATTGCAAAAGAAGACCAGAGATGATATTCGACAAAAAACTAAAATAACAAACTAGAGGAATTGCCTCAGAAACATGGTGAGTAAGGCATGGCTATACTGACTTGAATTCAGCTCATCTGAGGACTTTGAAAATCTCTCTAAAGTCTACAGGGATAAGCTTTCTTTCTCTCCTCAAAAGAGTTATAATAAAGATGAAAATAGGAGAAGAGGAGGAGATAGGATGGCTTATATTGAAATGAAAAACAGCTATAAGAGGTATCATACTGGTGATACAGAAATCGTAGCCAATCGAGATGTCAACTTCGAGATTGAAAAGGGAGAACTAGTCATTGTCCTTGGGTCATCTGGTGCAGGGAAGTCAACCGTTTTAAATATTCTAGGTGGTATGGATACAAACGATGAAGGGCAAGTCTGGATTGATGGAACTAATATCTCGAATTTCACTTCTCATCAGAGAACTAACTATCGTAGAGATGACGTTGGCTTTGTCTTTCAATTTTACAACTTGGTTTCTAACTTGACTGCCAAGGAAAATGTTGAGCTTGCTTCAGAAATTGTTGCCGATGCCTTGGATCCTGAGCAGGTTCTCAAGGATGTAGGTTTAGGACACCGTCTAAATAACTTTCCAGCTCAGCTGTCAGGCGGTGAGCAACAACGAGTATCCATTGCTCGAGCGGTGGCAAAAAATCCTAAAATTCTCCTTTGTGATGAACCAACGGGAGCTTTGGACTACCAGACGGGTAAGCAGGTTCTAAAGATTCTTCAAGATATGTCACGTAAGAAGGGGGCTACCGTTATCATTGTGACCCATAATGCCTCCCTAGCTCCAATAGCTGATCGGGTGATTCAGATGCATGATGCCAGTGTCAAGAGTGTTGTCCTCAATCCTCAACCACAGGATATTGATGATTTGGAGTACTAAGATGAAAAGAAAGACATATTGGAAAGACCTGCTCCAGTCTTTCACAGGTTCAAAGGGACGGTTTTTATCCATCCTAACTCTGATGATGTTAGGTTCTTTAGCCGTGGTTGGTCTCAAGGTTGCTAGTCCTAATATGGAGCGAACAGCTTGGGCTTATCTGAAAGAAACTAATGCGGCAGATATGACCGTCATAGCAGATTATGGTCTAGATCAGGCAGACCAGGAAGAATTGCAAACTCTATCAGGAGCAGATGTCGAATTTGGTTATATGACAGATTTGACTCTGGCAAACAGTGAAGATGCCATACGGATCTTTTCAAATACTGAAAAGATTTCAAAATTTCAAGTAACGGAAGGTCGTTTGCCTGAAAAAGAAGATGAATTGGCTTTGGCGGACTTTTGGAAAGATCGTTATCAGATTGGTCAAGTCATTCAGTTGAGTCAAAAGAAGGGCAGTAATTCTCAGTTGAAGCGGGATAGTTATACCATTACAGGCTTCGTCCACTCTCCAGATATTTTCTCAAAAACGGATATGGGGAGTTCAGCCAGTGGTAATGGGAATCTAGCAGCCTATGGTGTCGTAACTGAAGCAAATTTTAAGAGCTCTGTTTACACGATTGCCCGTCTGCGTTTTGCTAGTTTAACAGATGTCAATCCTTTCTCCAGTGATTACGAAAAGAAGCTAGAGGAAGAAGAAGCAACTCTAAAGAACTTAGTTGCTGATAATGGTCAAGCGCGGCTAGAAAAAATGAAAAAGGACGCTCAAGAGTCCCTTGATGAGGGCAAGAAACAGCTAGACGAGGCTGAAAGCAACTTGACAGCGGGCAAGAAACGCCTGCAGGAAGTCGAAACGCGTTTACAAGCTCAAGAAAATCAAGTGAGCCAACTACCAGAACCACAAAAAAGTCAAGCATCTAGTCAGTTAGAAGAAGCAAAAGAACAACTAAAGCAAGAAAAGGAAAAGCTGAGTCAAGCCGAAACAGATCTGGCGAGTGAAAAGGCTAAGTGGCAGACCAGTCAGGATGAGGTCAATGCTCTGACAGCGCCAACCTATCATGTCTACAATCGCAAGAGTTCTCCTACTGGTCAAGGTTATCTCATGTATAGTAACTCGGCTATGAGTATTCGTGCCGTAGGGAATATCTTCCCAGTTGTTCTCTATGCCGTAGCAGCCATGGTTACCTTTACCACCATGACCCGTTTTGTAGACGAAGAAAGAACTAATGCTGGTATCTTTAAGGCCTTAGGCTACCATAGCAAGAATATCATTGCTAAGTTTGTGATTTACGGTCTAGTTGCTGGTACTCTTGGCACCCTTCTAGGCATTCTGATTGGTCACTATGTCTTAGCACCCACAATCTCGCATATCATCACTGAGCGAATGATTGTTGGAGAGAGTCAGCAGTATTTTTACTGGACCTATAGTTGTTTAGCTCTGGGGCTAAGCTTAATAGCTAGCGTTTTACCTGCCTACCTTGTATCTCGCAGAGAATTGCATGAAGAAGCAGCACAATTATTACTACCCAAGCCACCAGTCAAGGGCTCAAAGATTCTCTTGGAGCGGATCACCTTTATCTGGTCTCATTTGAGCTTTACCCAAAAAGTTACAGCTCGTAACATTTTCCGTTACAAACAACGCATGCTGATGACCATTTTTGGAGTTGCAGGTTCAGTAGCCCTCCTCTTTGCAGGGCTTGGTATTCAATCCTCTGTGGTTGGCGTGGCCGACAGACAGTTTAAGGATCTGCAACAATACCAGATGGTTCTCTCTGTCAATTCTCGGGCTTCAGATTCTGATAAGGAAAAGCTAGAAGAAAAATTGCAGAGTGATGAAGTTGAAAACTATCGTTTAATTTCTTCCAAACAGGTTGAGGAAAAGTATGCTGGCAAGGCAGGTGTTCAAACCGTGACCATGATGGTAACGGATCAAGATGATCTGGCTCCATTTGTCCTCCTAGAAAAAAATGGGGAAAAACTGAGCTTATCTAACGGACTTGTTCTGACTGAAAAATTAGCCCAGTTGGCAGGAGTTTCCCTTGGTGACAACTTTACAATAGATGGAAAAACCTTTAAGGTTGGAGCCATTACCGAACACTACGTAGGCCATTTTGTTTATATGAATCAGGCGACCTATGAGGAGATATATGGTCAAGCTCCCAAGATGAACACCTATCTGGTCCAACTTAAGGATAAAAGTGAAGGGAATACTGAAACCGTCGCAGGAGAATTTATGGACCAGGTGGCTGTCAGTGGCCTCGTTCAAAATGCCTCAACCATTCAGCTCTTTGAAAGTTTTGCTAATTCTCTGAATCATACCATGGCGATTTTGGTGCTGGTATCGGTTCTATTAGCCATCGTGATTCTCTATAATTTGACCAATATCAATGTTGCTGAACGGATTAGGGAACTCTCAACCATCAAGGTTCTTGGTTTTCATAACAAAGAAGTGACCCTTTATATCTATCGGGAAACCATCCTATTGTCACTAATTGGAATGATTGTAGGATTGGTATCAGGCTTTTATCTCCATCAATTTCTCATTCAGATGATCGCACCCGGTACCTTCCGTTTTCAACCAAAGGTCAGCTGGGAAGTTTATCTCATTCCAGTTCTAGCCGTCAGTGTTATTTTGACCATCCTAGGAATTTTTGTCAATCATTATCTCCGAAAGGTGGATATGTTAGAAGCCCTCAAGTCTGTAGAATAATTGGTAGAGGATAAAAACAAATAAGAAAGCCCTTTGTGGCTTTTTTATTTTCATAAAAATGGTAAAATAGTAAGAGTAGAAATGGAGTTCTAGATATGAAACGAATTGATCAATTTGAAAATAAGAAAGTATTAGTCCTAGGTTTGGCTAAATCTGGTGAATCTGCAGCTCGTCTCTTGGACAAGCTAGGAGCCATCGTAACGGTGAATGATGGCAAGCCTTTTGAGGAAAATCCAGCTGCGCAAAGTCTTTTGGAAGAGGGCATCAAGGTTGTCACTGGTGGACATCCTTTGGAATTATTGGATGAAGATTTTGCCCTCATGGTAAAAAATCCAGGAATTCCTTATAGCAATCCTATGATTGAAAAAGCTCTAGAAAAAGGCATTCCAGTTTTGACAGAGGTTGAGTTGGCCTACTTGATTTCTGATGCACCCATTGTTGGAATTACTGGTTCAAATGGTAAGACAACGACCACAACCATGATTGGAGAAGTTCTGACTGCTGCGGGGCAAAATGGACTCTTATCAGGTAACATCGGTTATCCTGCAAGCCAGGTAGCTCAGACAGCAACAGATAAGGATACCCTTGTCATGGAGCTATCCTCTTTCCAACTAATGGGAATCCAAGAATTTCATCCTGAAATTGCTGTTATTACCAACCTGATGCCAACGCATATTGACTATCACGGTTCTTTTGAAGCCTATGTCGAAGCTAAGTGGAATATTCAAAGCAATATGACAGCGACTGATTACTTAGTATTGAACTTCAACCAAGACTTGGCAAAAGAATTGGCTAGCAAAACACAAGCTACCGTTGTACCATTTTCAACACAGGAAAAGGTTGATGGAGCTTATCTGGAAGATGGTCAACTCTACTTCCGTGGGGAAGTAGTCATGGCAGCGAATGAAATCGGAGTTCCAGGTAGCCACAATGTAGAAAATGCTCTTGCGACGGTTGCTGTGGCCAAGCTTCGTGGTGTGGATAACCAAACCATCAAGGAAACCTTGTCAGCCTTTGGTGGTGTCAAGCACCGTCTCCAATTTGTAGACCAAATCAATGGGGTTAAATTCTATAACGATAGTAAATCAACCAATATCTTGGCAACTCAAAAAGCCTTGTCTGGATTTGACAATAGCAAGGTTATCTTGATTGCTGGTGGTTTAGACCGTGGTAATGAGTTTGACGAATTGGTACCAGATATTACTGGACTTAAGAAAATGGTCATTCTCGGTCAGTCTGCAGAACGTGTCAAACGTGCAGCCGATAAGGCAGGTGTGGCTTATGTGGATGCAACAGATATTGCAGATGCAACCCGCAAGGCTTATGAACTTGCAGAAGAAGGAGATGTGGTTCTCCTCAGTCCTGCTAATGCTAGCTGGGATATGTATGCTAACTTTGAAGTACGTGGAGATCTTTTCATCGACACTGTAGCGGAGTTAAAGGGATAATATGAAAAAAATAGTATTTACAGGTGGGGGAACGGTTGGACACGTTACCCTCAACCTTTTGTTAATGCCTAAGTTCATCGAAGATGGCTGGGAAGTCCACTATATTGGTGATAAGAACGGAATTGAGCATCATGAAATTCTCAAGTCAGGTTTAGATGTCACCTTCCATTCTATTGCTACAGGGAAATTGCGTCGTTATTTCTCATGGCAAAATATGGTTGACGTCTTTAAGGTTGCCTTTGGAATCCTTCAATCGCTCTTTATCATGCTCCGTCTTCGTCCTCAGGCCCTCTTTTCTAAGGGGGGATTTGTATCTGTTCCTCCTGTTATTGCAGCGCGAGTATGCAGAGTGCCAGTCTTTATCCACGAGTCTGACCTCTCTATGGGATTGGCCAATAAAATTGCCTATAAGTTTGCGACTAAGATGTACTCTACTTTCGAGCAAGCGTCTAGTCTCACTAAGGTAGAACATGTAGGAGCTGTGACCAAGGTTTCTGGTCCAGTTATGGAAGAACCTGAAGAAATGGTGGATATCCGAACTTCTTTCAACGACAAGTTACCAACTCTTCTCTTTGTCGGAGGTTCTGCTGGTGCGCGTGTCTTTAACCAACTAGTCACAGACCACAAGGAAGAGTTGACTAGTCGCTACAATATCATCAACCTGACAGGGGATGCTAGTTTAAATGAACTAAGTTCAAACCTCTATCGTGTTGACTATGTTACTGACCTCTATCAACCGCTCATGAATATGGCTGATGTAGTCGTCACTCGTGGTGGTGCCAATACTATTTTTGAACTTCTTGCCATGGCTAAATTGCATGTCATTGTCCCTCTAGGGCGTGAAGCTAGCCGTGGAGATCAGATTGAAAATGCGGCTTACTTTGTGAAAAAAGGCTATGCTGAGGAGTTGCAAGAGGGCGATTTGACCTTGTCTACTTTAGAAGAAAAAGTAAGCAAGCTTTTGACCCACAAAGAAGACTACCAGAACACGATGAAGAATTCTCATGAATTAAAATCTGTGGCGGATTTTTATGCGTTACTAACAAAAGATCTATCATAAGGAAAATCGATGTCAAAGGATAAGAAACAAGAGCCAACTCAAGGCAAGGAATTGTCAGAGTGGCAAAAACGAAATCAAGAATATCTTCAAAAAAAAGCTGAAGAAGAGGCCCAACTAGCCAAAGAAAAGGCCCAAGCAGATACCAATAAAAAAGAAGTTGCAAAAGCTCCGGAAGAAGAAACCACTTTATCAGAGTGGCAGAAGCAGAACCGTGAATATCTGCGTAAAAAGGCTGAGGAAGAGACCAAGGAAGAACAAGAGTCAGACTTATCTGAAGATACTGAGGAGGAAGAGGATTTAGATTCTAATCCTGAAGAGCAGAAGGAAAGTGCAGAAGACCAGTCCTCTCCTGAAAATGAGGAGGAAACTACTGAGACAGAACAAGTAGAAGAAGACCAGTCCTCTCCTGAAAATGAGGAGGAAACTACTGAGACAGAACAAGTAGAAGAAGAGGACGAAAAATCTGAAGAAACAAAAGAAGAAGAAAAAAGATCTAAGTCTAAGAAAAAGATTGCTAAGCCTTCTATTCCAAGTGTTCATATCTGGCGTGCTGTTACGATTCTAATCCCGAGTTTGCTTTTCTTGGTCTTTTCGATCTATCTCTTGACGCCCTTCTCAACTCTGAAAAACATAGAAGTCACTGGGACAGTAGAGACCAATGCAGATCAAATCAAAGAGGCTTCAGGGATTCGTGATAGTGACTATACCTTTAGTCTACTTCTCAATAAAGACAAACATGCTGAGATGATTAAGTCCAATCACTGGATTGAATCTGCTAGCATTCACTATCAATTCCCGACCAATTTCACCATCCAGGTCAAGGAATACGGGATTATAGCTTATTATGTTTCTGGAGAGGACCATTATCCGATTCTTTCTAGTGGGACGGTGGAAACTAGTCCAGTTAGCCTAGTCAGTCTTCCAGAAACCTATATGTCTGTACTCTTTAACGATGAGCAGCAAGTCAAAACCTTGATTGAACAACTGGCTGAAATCAGCCCAGAGATTAAGCAAGCGATCAAAACGATTGAATTGGCTCCAACTAGTGTAACCAGTGATCTACTCAAGATTACCATGTATGATACGGATGAAGTTTTGGTTCCTCTATCAGAACTAGGTAAAAAATTGCCTTACTATAGTAAGATTAAACCACAATTGACAGTACCAAGTGGTATTGATATGGAAGTTGGGATCTATAGTTATAGTTTGGCGGATAAGGTACTTGAGGAGGAGAGAATCAAGGCCAAAGAAGAGGAGAAGAAAAAGCTGGAAGAAGAAAAGAAAAAACAAGAGGAACAGGGTAATCAAAACCAAACAACTCAACAATCACAGAGTCGATAAACTTGAGAACATTCTATCGGCTTGATTGTGAGTCTTGGCTTTAAAGTTTTTCGGATACTAGTTTTTACTTGACAAGTCCCGCTTTAAATAATAGAATAGTTAAAAACCTTTAAAGCAGTCCAGAGAGGCAGCTAAGGTTAGACGGTGAAAGGGTGGATTCTACCCATTTTTCGTGGAACCTTGCTGTTGGCAGGTTCCTTTTTTGTAGTCTTTTTGAAGGAAGTTGGGCTGATAAGAAAGATAAGAGGAGAAACACATGCGTGAAAGTCGCCCAGTCATAGCTCTGGATTTTCCAAGTTTTGAAGAAGCCAAGGAGTTTTTAGCCCTATTTCCAGCAGATGAAAAGCTCTATGTCAAAGTAGGAATGGAAATCTACTATGCTGTAGGGCCTGAAGTTGTCCGCTATTTGAAGTCATTAGGACATAGTGTCTTTTTGGATCTCAAACTGCATGATATTCCCAATACAGTCAAATCAACCATGAAAATCTTATCCAACCTAGGAGTTGATATGACCAATGTGCAGGCAGCAGGTGGAGTTGAGATGATGCAGGCAGCGCGTGAAGGATTGGGAGACAAGGGGATTCTCATAGCGGTGACCCAATTAACCTCAACCTCGGAAGAACAAATGCAGGAGTGTCAAAATATCCAAACTAGCCTCCAAGAGTCGGTTATCCACTATGCCCAGAAAACAGCTGAAGCTGGTCTAGATGGAGTCGTTTGCTCGGCTCAAGAAGCCAAGCTCATCAAACAAGCAACTCATGAAGACTTTATCTGTCTGACACCAGGGATTCGCCCAAGAGGGACAGAAGCAGGAGATCAAAAACGGGTAGTAACCCCAGGACAAGCTTACCAGATTGGCAGTGACTACATCGTAGTTGGCCGTCCGATTACGCAAGCAGCTGATCCAGTCGCAGCCTACCATGCCATCAAAGAAGAATGGACACAAGATTGGGTTTAAAAAGAAGATTCATTTAACACTATAAATAAAAAGGAGCACACCATGACACTTGCTAAAGACATTGCTAGCCATCTATTGAAAATTCAAGCCGTTTACCTCAAGCCAGAAGAACCTTTTACTTGGGCATCAGGCATTAAGTCACCGATTTATACGGACAACCGTGTAACGCTTGCTTACCCAGAAACGCGTAGCTTGATTGAAAATGGTTTTGTGGAAGCCATCAAGGCAGAATTCCCAGAAGTAGAAGTGATTGCAGGAACAGCGACTGCGGGCATTCCGCATGGTGCCATCATCGCTGACAAGATGAACTTGCCATTTGCCTATATCCGTAGCAAACCAAAAGATCACGGTGCTGGAAATCAAATCGAAGGCCATGTAGCCCAAGGACAAAAAATGGTCGTTGTTGAAGATTTGATTTCAACGGGTGGTTCAGTTCTCGAAGCTGTAGCAGCTGCTAAACGTGAAGGGGCTGATGTCCTTGGTGTTGTGGCTATCTTCAGCTATCAATTGCCAAAAGCAGACAAGAACTTTGTAGATGCTGGTGTCAAACTAGTAACACTTTCAAACTACAGCGAGCTCATTCACCTAGCCCAAGAAGAAGGTTATATCACACCAGAAGGACTTGACCTCCTCAAACGATTTAAAGAAGACCAAGAAAATTGGCAAAATGCTTAAAAAATAGAAAATCAGGTAGTCGCTAGGATTACCTGATTTCTTTTTGTGATTTCATTGGATGTTATACTCAATGAAAATCAAAGAGCAAACTAGGAAGCTAACCGCAGGCTGCTCAAAGTACAGCTTTGAGGTTGCAGATAAAGCTGACGTGGTTTGAATTTGATTTTCGAAGAGTATTAGTCAACTTTTCCGCCTTCAACAACCAGGTCATCTGCTTTAGCAGCATCACCGTAAGTTGGGTGAAGTGTTTTTTCATAATCCTTGTGGAAGAAGTTTTCCTTACCTAATTTCTCGATTTCTTGATTGATGTAGTCAAGAAGTTCTTGGTTACCTTTTTGAACTGCTGGTGCAATGGTATCTGGGTTACCTAGAGAAGTAATTCCTACTTCAAATCCTTTATTTTCAAGCGCCCAAGCTAGGACTTCAGTATTGTCAGTAGAAAAGGCATCTCCACGTCCATCAAGAAGGGCTTGATAGGCATCGCTATATTGGTCATATTTTTGAAGTTTTACTTCTGGGTGATTTTTCTCAAAGTAAGTTTCAGCAGTAGTTCCTTTTGTAACGATCAAGGTTTTGCCTTCAAGTTCTTTAACGTCTTTGATGACTTTATCTTTTGGTGACACAACACCGAGAGAAACTTTCATGTAAGGAAGGGCAAAGTCAACTTGTTTTTTACGTTCGTCAGTAACTGTGAAGTTGGCAAGTGTGATATCAACCTTGTTTGAAATCAAGTATTCAGCACGGTTAGCTGCATCCACTGATACATATTTCGGTTTGACACCAAGGTCTTGTGCTAATTGGTTACCAAGTTCGATATCGTAACCTTGGTAAGAACCATCGTTGTCAACATAACCAAATGGTTTTTTATCTCCAAATACCGCGATTCGAAGTTCGCCACTTTTCTTAATTTCATCAATGGTACGAGCTTTGGCAGTTGCCTTAGTAGATGAAGCATCAGAGCTTCCGCCTGAACTACAAGCTGTGACGAAGATAAGCGCAAATGCTAGGGCAAAAACAGTTAAAATTGGTTTAAGTAGTTTCATAATAATCTCCTTTATTGATTATAGATATGAGCCAAACTGGCTAAAGTCAAAGACGTTTAAAAATTCTTGTGCTCGTTTGGTTTGTGGATTTGTGAAGAATTCTTGAGCAGTTCCTTCTTCAGCAATTTTTCCTTGGTCTAGAAAGATAATGCGGTCCGCAATGGCTTGGGCAAACTGCATTTCATGGGTTACCAAAATCATGGTACGACCTTCTTGGGCCAAGTCATTGATGAGTTCTAGAACCTCACGCACCATTTCTGGATCCAGTGAAGCAGTTACTTCGTCAAAGAGGATAATTTCTGGATGCATGAGCAGGGCACGGACGATCGCAACCCGTTGCTTTTGTCCACCAGATAATTGACGAGCGAAGCTATGTTTTTTGTCTAGAAGTCCAACTCGTTCCAGTAGTTGTAGAGCTTCTTCAGTAACCTCTTTTTTGTCTCTCCCTTGAGCCTTGATAGGGCCTAGGATGAGGTTTTGAAGGACATCCAAGTGAGGAAAGAGTTCATAACTTTGAAAGACCATACCAATCTTTTGGCGAACCAGGTGAAAATCTTTTTTATTTTCAACGATGGACTGGCCATCCAGCAGGATATCTCCTCCTTGAATACTTTCTAAACCATTGAGACAGCGAAGAAGGGTACTTTTCCCACAGCCAGATGGTCCTAGGATGACGACCACTTCCCCCTTTTTAATATCTAAAGAAAGTCCTTGGAGGATAGGATTGTCTCCGAAGGATTTTTTTAGTTCCTTGATTTCTAAAATAGTTTCAGACATTTAGTTCCTCCAATGTTTTTCTAGATGAGTAGATAGTTTGGAAATAGGGAAGCAAACTGCGAAATATAAGACTAGGATGGTTCCGTAAATCCAAAAGGAAGCGGTTGGGATGGTTAAGCGATTGCTATCAATGATTTGTTGTCCAACCTTGGTAACTTCAACAACCCCAATCAAAACAACCAAGGAAGTTGTTTTAATCATACGAGTGACAAGATTGATGGCTTGCGGTAGAAGCCTTCTCAAAACTTGAGGGATAATGATATGGTAGTAGAGTTGCACTTTAGTTAAGCCAAGCGCCTGCCCACTCTCAAACTGATGTTTGGGAAGGGAAGTGATGGCACCACGAACCAAGTCCCCCATCTCAGCTGTTCCCCAAAGAGTGAAAACGATAATAGCAGAAGCCTCACCAGAGATATTGATATTAAAGTTTCGAGCCAAGCCAAAGTAAACGATGAAAAGGAGCACTAGCTGCGGCATGATACGGATAAATTCTAGATATAAGCGTGTCAAGAAGCGAATCACTCTAGAATGAGAAGTCATGATAATTCCCATCACCGTTCCGAAAATCATGGATAAGAGGACAGACAGGATAGAAATACCAATCGTGACGCCCAATCCCTGTAAGATTCTCAGGAGATTATTTCCCTGAAAGAGTACTTGCATTCCCGAATCCTGCATGACGGAGCCTCCTTTCTATCCAACTAAAGACTAGCGAAATAGGTAGAAGCATGATAAGGTAAGCAACCACCAACATAGCTAACGCAATATCTGTCTCATAGTAGAGTCCTATCAAATCCTTAGCAACATACATAAGGTCAGCAAGGGCAACTGCTGAGAAGACAGATGTTTCCTTTATGAGGAAAATAACATTGGCACTAAAGGATGGTAGAGCAACCGCTGTCGCTTGTGGCAGAACCACGTAGCGAAAAACCTGAAATGGAGTAAGCCCAATGGCTAAACCGATTTCATGCTGGGTTTGACTGACTGCTTCTAGCCCGCTTCGGAAGGATTCTGCCATGTAGGAACCACCTAAAAAGATGAGCCCGACTGTTGCACAGACTTCTGAAGAAAGAACAATCCCTATTCTAGGTAGGCCGAAGTAGAGAAAGAAAAGTTGTATCAAAAGGGGTGTATTTCGTGAAAGTTCGATATAGGCTGTTGCCAACTGGGAAAAAACAGGAAGGCGGTAATGCCGGATGACACTGACGATGAGCCCCAGCAAAAAAGAACCTAGAATTCCCCAAACTGCAATATGCAAGGTCAGAAAGAATGCCTTTTGATAGAGTGGTAGATATTGTTCAACAATGGACCAATCCAAAAGTAGAACCTCCCATCTAGAAAAATGATACAGTTATTGTAGCATTAAAAGAGAGCTTTGGATAATATGTATTTTTTATTGCCGTTATAAGGATTTTTTATCATAGACATAAAATTTCTGAAATTTCCAAACAAAATATTTGAAAAGTTTTGAAAAAAGAGTTAAGATGTTTTTGTAATATACAAAGTAAGCGCTTACTTATTAAGGAGGATATTTTATGTCATATAAAACAAGCAATGCAGAAGGTCATGTAGATTTCATCAATACCTATGATTTAGAGCCCATGGCGCAACAAGTTATTCCTAAAGCAGCATTTGGCTATATCGCTAGTGGAGCAGAAGATACCTTTACTTTACGGGAGAACATCCGTGCCTTTAACCACAAACTCATCGTTCCGCATACGCTTTGTGATGTGGAAAATCCAAGTACAGAGATTGAATTTGCAGGTGAAAAATTGTCTTCACCAATCATTATGGCGCCTGTTGCGGCTCATAAATTGGCAAATGAACAAGGTGAAGTAGCTACTGCGCGTGGTGTACATGAGTTTGGTTCTCTTTATACAACCAGCTCTTACTCTACTGTAGATCTTCCAGAAATTACAGAAGCTCTTCAAGGGACACCTCACTGGTTCCAATTTTACTTTAGTAAGGATGACGGTATCAACCGCCATATCATGGACCGTGTGAAGGCTGAGAGGTATAAAGCGATTGTCTTGACAGCAGATGCTACTGTAGGGGGCAATCGTGAGGTGGACAAGCGTAATGGCTTTGTATTCCCAGTTGGTATGCCAATCGTAGAAGAATATCTACCTGAAGGTGCTGGTAAGTCAATGGACTTTGTCTACAAATCAGCTAAACAACGCCTGTCTCCACGAGATGTAGAATTCATCGCTGAATACTCAGGCCTACCCGTTTACGTTAAAGGTCCCCAATGCCGTGAAGATGTTGAACGTTCTCTTGCTGCAGGTGCATCTGGTATCTGGGTAACCAACCACGGTGGACGTCAAATCGATGGTGGCCCAGCCGCCTTTGACTCACTTCAAGAAGTTGCTGAAGCAGTTGACAAACGTGTACCGATTGTCTTTGACTCTGGTATTCGTCGTGGTCAACATGTCTTTAAAGCCTTGGCTTCAGGAGCAGACTTGGTAGCAATTGGGCGTCCTGCTATTTATGGTTTGGCTCTTGGTGGTAGTGTTGGTGTTCGTCAAGTATTTGAGCACTTGAATGCAGAATTGAAGACAGTCATGCAGTTATCCGGAACTCAGACTATTGAGGATGTCAAACACTTCAAGCTCCGTCACAATCCATACAACCCAACCTTCCCAGTTGACCCACGTGACTTAAAATTGTATTGATAAAAGAAATTTCCTCCACTAATGTGGAGGTTTTTGCTTGTGTTTTATACTCTTCGAAAATCTCTTCAAACCGCGTCAACGTCGCCTTGCCGTACTCAAGTACAGACTGCGGCTAGTTTCCTAGTTTGCTCTTTGATTTTCATTGAGTATTAATCACTTTTGTCATGAAGAATAAAAAAAGAGAAAGATTTGAATTTTATAATTGACAAATGTAGATTTTAAGAGTATACTGATAATTGTAATTGACAAATGTAGATTTTGGAGGTGTGCTGATGCAGATTTCGGATGCAGAATGGCAGGTCATGAAGATTATCTGGATGCAGGGAGAACAGACTAGTACTGATCTCATAAAAGTATTAGAGAAAAGGTTTAGCTGGTCTAAATCCACGATCCAGACACTCTTAGCCCGTCTGGTAGAGAAAGAATGTTTGACTCGGGAAAAACAGGGCAAGTCCTTTGTCTATTCGTCCCTTTTAACGCTAGATGATAGTAAGGGCTTAATGGTTCAGGATATCAAAGACAAGCTTTGTTCTCGAAGAATAAAGCTCTTGCTAGCTGATTTGATTGAAGAATGTGACTTTACCCTAGCTGACTTGGAAGGCTTGGAAGAAGTAATTTCAAAGAAAAAAGCAAGTGCTGTAACAGAAGTAAGATGTAATTGTATGTAAAGGAGACGCTATGTTAAATCTATTTGTATCTATTATTGTTCTAGGATTGATTGCTTTTATCCTCTTTTGGTTTTTCAAAAAACCTCAAGAAGACGGTAAGAGAGCTCAACAAAAGAATGGCTATCAAGAAATTCGAGTGGAAGTCATGGGGGGATATACTCCAGGAACTATTATTCTAAAAAAATCGCAACCTGCTCGCATTATTTTCGATCGAAAAGATCCTTCACCTTGCTTGGACCAAATCGTTTTTCCAGACTTTGGAGTGCATGCAAATCTGCCTATGGGAGACCAATATGTGGTTGAAATCACTCCTGAAGAAGCAGGTGAGTATGGTTTCTCTTGTGGCATGAATATGATGCACGGTAAGATGATTGTAGAATAGGAGAATGATATGACTGAAATTGTAAAAGCAAGCCTTGAAAATGGCGTTCAAAAAATCCGTATCACGGCAGACAAAGGCTACCATCCAGCCCACATTCAACTGCAAAAAGGGATTCCTGCTGAGATTACCTTTCATCGTGTGACACCATCAAACTGTTATAAAGAAGTTCTCTTCGAAGAAGAAGGAATCCTAGAACCAATCGCTCAAGACGAGGAAAAAGTCATTCGCTTTACGCCTCAAGACTTGGGCGAGCATGAATTTTCATGCGGCATGAAGATGCAAAAGGGGACCTACACCGTTGTTGAAAAAACTAAAAAGTCTCTCAGTCTTTTACAGCGTTTTTGGATTACTAGTATCTTTACTGTGCCTCTTGTGATTCTCATGATTGGGATGTCTACAGGAGGAATTAGTCACCAAGTCATGCGTTGGGGCACCTTTTTAGCCACAACACCCATTATGCTGGTAGCTGGAGTTCCATATATCAGAAGCGCCTGGGCTAGTTTTAAAAAGCACAATTCCAACATGGATACCTTGGTTGCTCTGGGAACCCTAGTGGCCTATTTCTATAGCTTAGTAGCCCTCTTCACTGGTCTGCCCGTTTACTTTGAAAGTGCTGCATTTATCCTCTTCTTCATTCTTTTGGGAGCAGTTTTTGAGGAAAAAATGCGAAAAAATACTTCGCAGGCAGTCGAAAAATTATTAGACCTACAAGCAAAGACAGCAGAGGTTTTGCGTGATGATGTTTATGTTCAAATCCCTCTAGAACAAGTCAAAGTTGGGGATCTCATTCGCGTTCGACCAGGTGAAAAAATTGCCGTTGATGGGACTGTGTTAGAAGGTGAAACGAGTATTGATGAATCAATGGTGACTGGGGAAAGTATTCCAGTCGATAAATCAGTTGGAGATGCTGTTATTGGGTCAACTATCAATAATAGTGGTACGATCATCTTTAGAGCTGAAAAAGTTGGTTCTGAGACTATGCTGGCTCAGATTGTGGACTTTGTGAAGAAAGCTCAAACGAGTCGTGCTCCTATTCAAGATTTGACCGACAAGATTTCAGGGATTTTTGTACCAGCAGTTGTCATTTTAGGACTTCTTACTTTTTGGGTCTGGTTTGTTTTACTTGGAGATAGCTTTGTGACTTCACTTCTCTACGGAGTTGCTGTTTTGATAATTGCCTGTCCTTGTGCACTAGGACTCGCGACACCGACAGCACTCATGGTTGGAACAGGACGAAGTGCCAAGATGGGGATTCTTCTCAAAAATGGTACAGTTTTACAGGAAATCCAAAAGGTCCAAACGGTTGTTTTTGATAAGACAGGAACCTTGACCGAAGGGAAGCCAGTAGTGACAGATGTTATTGGTGATGAAAGAGAAGTGCTAAGTTTGGCTGCTTCACTGGAAGATGTATCTCAACACCCGCTAGCTCAAGCTATTGTTAATCGTGCATCTGAACTAGGAATTAGCCTTTACCCAGTGGAAAACTTCCAAGCCTTGCATGGAAAAGGTGTGACTGGGATTATTAATGGTAAACAAGTCTTGCTTGGGAATGCTAAGCTCTTAGCTGACCTTGCTATTCCACATGATTATCAAGAACGATTTGATTTGCTTGAGAAAGAAGCAAAAACAGTTGTCTTCCTATCCGTAGATGGTCAGTTAAAAGGCTTAATTGCCTTGCAGGATGTCCCTAAGGAAAATGCTCGAGAAGCTATTGCTAAATTGAAAAAACGTGGTCTTAGAACGGTTATGCTTACTGGAGATAATGCTGGAGTAGCCCATGCGATTGCAGAGCAAATTGGAATCGAAGAAGTGATCGCAAATGTCTTGCCAGAGGAAAAGGCACATGAAATTCACAAGCTTCAAAAGAATGGCAAATTGGCCTTTGTTGGAGATGGTATCAATGATGCGCCGGCCCTCAGTGTAGCGGATGTCGGAATTGCCATGGGCTCTGGGACAGATATTGCCATTGAATCAGCAGATCTTGTCCTTACAACCAACAATTTACTAGGATTGGCACGTGCTTTTGATATGAGTAAGAAGACCTTTAATCGTATTCTACTCAATCTTTTCTGGGCTTCTATCTATAACCTCATTGGTATTCCGATTGCAGCAGGAGTCTTTTCAAGTCTTGGTTTGGTACTCAATCCAGAACTTGCAGGATTGGCCATGGCCTTTAGTTCAGTCTCTGTTCTAATCAGCTCTCTGATGCTTAATTTTACTAAAGTCGATTAATACTCTTCGAAAATCAAATTCAAACCACGTCAGCTTCACCTTGCCGTACTCAAGTACAGCCTGCGGCTAGCTTCCTAGTTTGCTCTTTGATTTTCATTGAGTATAAAAAGGCGGTTTTAACCGCTTTTTTGCTATTCTAAAACAGATTTTCAAAACGTTTTCAATCTGTACTGTAATAGAGAATGAAAGTTTCTGAGCACATTCTTATGAAACTATAAGTAAATGTGATAAATTAGGAGTGTAAATTTACTGAATCGTTTTCAAAAAACATATAAAAGCGCTTTTATTATTCATCAAATTAACTTTTAAGGAGAGTTATCATTATGACTCAAGGGAAAATTACTGCATCTGCAGCAATGCTTAACGTATTGAAAACATGGGGCGTAGACACTATCTACGGTATCCCATCAGGAACACTCAGCTCACTTATGGACGCTTTGGCTGAAGACAAAGATATCCGTTTCTTGCAAGTTCGTCACGAAGAAACAGGTGCTCTTGCAGCGGTTATGCAAGCTAAATTTGGCGGATCTATCGGTGTTGCAGTTGGTTCAGGTGGACCTGGTGCAACTCACTTGATCAACGGTGTTTACGATGCAGCTATGGATAACACTCCATTCCTTGCTATCCTTGGATCACGTCCAGTTAACGAATTGAACATGGATGCCTTCCAAGAATTGAACCAAAACCCAATGTACAACGGTATCGCTGTTTACAACAAACGTGTAGCTTACGCAGAGCAATTACCAAAAGTTATTGACGAAGCTTGCCGTGCTGCCGTTTCTAAAAAAGGTCCAGCTGTCGTTGAAATTCCAGTAAACTTTGGTTTCCAAGAAATCGACGAAAACTCATACTACGGTTCAGGTTCATACGAGCGTTCATTCATCGCTCCTGCTTTGAACGAAGTTGAAATTGATAAAGCTGTTGAAATTTTGAACAACGCTGAACGCCCAGTGATCTACGCTGGTTACGGTGGTGTTAAAGCTGGTGAAGTGATCACTGAATTGTCACGTAAAATCAAAGCACCAATCATCACAACTGGTAAAAACTTTGAAGCTTTCGAATGGAACTACGAAGGTTTGACAGGTTCTGCTTACCGTGTTGGTTGGAAGCCAGCCAACGAAGTGGTCTTTGAAGCAGACACAGTTCTTTTCCTTGGTTCAAACTTCCCATTTGCTGAAGTTTACGAAGCATTCAAAAACACTGAAAAATTCATCCAAGTGGATATCGACCCTTACAAACTTGGTAAACGTCACGCTCTTGACGCTTCTATCCTTGGTGATGCAGGTCAAGCAGCTAAAGCTATCCTTGATAAAGTAAACCCAGTTGAGTCTACTCCATGGTGGCGTGCAAACGTGAAGAACAACCAAAACTGGCGTGATTACATGAACAAACTCGAAGGTAAAACTGAGGGTGAATTGCAATTGTACCAAGTCTACAATGCAATCAACAAACATGCTGATCAAGACGCTATCTACTCAATCGACGTAGGTGACACTACTCAAACATCTACTCGTCACCTTCACATGACACCTAAGAACATGTGGCGCACATCTCCACTCTTTGCGACAATGGGTATTGCCCTTCCTGGTGGTATCGCTGCTAAGAAAGACAATCCAGATCGCCAAGTATGGAACATCATGGGTGACGGTGCATTCAACATGTGCTACCCAGACGTTATCACAAACGTTCAATACGACCTTCCAGTTATCAACGTTGTCTTCTCAAATGGTAAATATGCCTTCATCAAGGACAAATACGAGGACACAAACAAACACTTGTTTGGTTGTGACTTCCCTAATGCTGACTATGCGAAAATCGCTGAAGCGCAAGGTGCTGTAGGATTCACTGTGAACCGTATCGAAGACATCGATGCAGTTGTTGCAGAAGCTGTTAAACTCAACAAAGAAGGTAAGACAGTTGTGATCGATGCTCACATCACTCCACATCGTCCACTTCCAGTAGAAGTACTTGAGTTGGATCCAAAACAACACTCAGAAGAAGCAATCAAAGCCTTCAAGGAAAAATACGAAGCAGAAGAACTCGTACCATTCCGCCTCTTCTTGGAAGAAGAAGGATTGCAATCACGCGCAATTAAATAATTTCTCTCGTCGAAAATCAAATTTTAAATTTGTAGAATTTATTCTTTGATTTTCATAGAGTGAAACTTAAAAAGATCGGAGCAATCCGGTCTTTTTCTGGAGGATAGTTAATGAATTTAAATCAATTAGATATCATCGTTTCAAGTATTCCTCAAGTCTGTGCTGACTTGGAGCGTATTTTGGATAAACAGGCAGATTATGTTGATCAAGGCTTTGCTCAGTTCACGATTGGCAGTCATTGTCTAATGTTGTCCCAAAATCATTTGATTCCTTTGGAAGATTTTCAGTCAGGTATCATTCTTCACATTGAGATTGAGGATCTAGAGCAGAATTACCAACGTTTAAAAGAGAGAGGTGTCGAGATTTTACACGGTCCTTGTGAAACGGATTGGGGAACAGAGTCCTTATTAGTTAAAGGTCCTGCTGGTCTAGTGCTTGATTTTTATCGTATGAAATAAGGGGCTTAGTCATTTGAAGATAACCTTAACTATTCTTAAAACAGAATGTGAGAATATGAACTATTGAAAGATCGGAGCAATCCGGTTTTTTTTCTGTTATGCGATTTTCAGTCCGTCTCGTTCCATTAGGTGCGAGACAAAAAACCACCCGCTGACGGGTGGTTATGATTTCTACACTTATTGTTTGGCTTCCTGTTTTAATTGTTGCACCTGTTCCTTGTACTGGAGAAGCTCCTTGTCTTTTTTATGGATAGTCGTTTCTGCTTCAGCAATGCGGCTTTTCAGCTCTTGAGTCTTGCCATGGTGATAGCTAAAACCAATAGCACTACCAACAATGATCCCGATTACTAGACAAGTAAAAATCACCAAAATCAAGGGAGCAGATAGTTGTGTAAAGACAAGACTGACAGTTACTGTTTGACGATTGAGCAGACCAAAGGAGATCACAATGACTAATAAGATCAAACCGCCAATTAGATAAGCCTTATCTTTCAGTGACAATTCATTAAATTTTTTTAGCATAAGTTCCTTTTCTCCTGACTATGTTGATAGAAAATTACACACCATTTAGGTATTAACAAAATTCATTTTACTAGAAAATTTCGATACTGTCAATAATTTCTAACAGCTTATTTACCATCAATCGATTCATTGAAAAGGAGTATTCATTTTCTAATATTTGATTGACTAAACAGATCGGAGCAATCCAGTCTTTTTTCTGTTCCCTCTTTCTTCTCACAAGATTGTGATAGTTTACATCTTTATAACAAAAGCTTCAAAGTCTTGATTGTTTTGAAAGAAGATTATAAAATAAGATTCAGTAAAAATGAAATAGGTTTTGAAAATAACTGAAAAACAAATGAAAATGTTAGGTTGGGTAGCGACCTTTATGTCTGTTATGATGTATATGTCTTACTTCCCACAAATCATGGACAATCTGGCTGGTCAAAAAGGAAATTTCATTGAGCCCTTGGTTGCAGCGATCAACTGTAGTCTATGGGTCTACTACGGTCTTTTCAAAAAAGAAAGAGATATCCCCCTTGCAGCAGCGAATGCACCAGGTATTATTTTTGGCCTAGTAACCGCTATCACAGCTTTGATTTAAAAGGAACAGAGGAGACTAGTTTTCAGTCTTCTTTTTTTGTTTCCGGGGAGGCTATTTGCTTTTTCGAGAGGATAATTTTTTAAAAAACAATCTGATCAACTTAAATAGTAGAATAGTATCAGTATGTCACAGTATTTTATAAGAAAAGGTTTCAGAATGAGCTATAATATAAGTAAATGAACAAGCAAATAAGAAAGTTGAGTAGACTTATGACCGAAAAACTGACTTTTCCGGATGGTTTCGGCTGGAACAGGCGAAATGAACAAGCGCTATGGCTTTATCTATGTGGATCGAGATAACGCAGGAAATGGGACTCTCAAACGTAGCAAGAAGAAATCCTTCTACTGGTACAAGGATGTCATTGCCAGCAATGGTGCAAGCATTGAGTAGAGCACATTTGTTCACTATTTTTATAAAATCTTCTCCCTAATTTATAAGATGTGAAAAAGAGTTCAATTCGAACTCTTTTTTTGCTATAATGAGGGGAGAAAAATCAGACAGGAGATTGACATGTCAGAACCATTATTTTTACAATCAGTTATGCAAGAAAAAATTTGGGGAGGTACCAAGCTACGTGATGAGTTTGGTTACGACATCCCAAGTGAAAAAATCGGAGAATACTGGGCCATCTCAGCTCATCCAAATGGCGTTTCAAAGGTTGCAAATGGACGCTACGAGGGAACAGACCTAGCTACTTTGTATGCGGAACACCGTGAATTGTTTGGCAACCGTCCAGAACCTGTATTTCCACTTTTGACCAAAATACTCGATGCTAACGACTGGCTTAGCGTCCAAGTTCACCCAGACGATGCTTATGGACTAGAGCATGAAGGCGAACTTGGAAAAACAGAATGTTGGTACATCATCTCTGCGGATGAAGGTTCAGAGATTATCTACGGGCATAATGCCAAGTCAAAAGAAGAACTCCGTCAGCAAATCGAAGATAAGAACTGGGATGACCTGTTGACAAAAGTACCAGTTAAGGCTGGAGATTTCTTCTATGTACCAAGTGGCACCATGCATGCTATTGGTGCAGGCATCTTGATTCTTGAAACCCAACAGTCTAGTGATACCACCTATCGCGTCTACGACTTTGACCGCAAGGACGATAATGGAAACTTGCGTGAACTACACCTTGAAAAATCTATCGATGTCTTGAATATTGGTGAGCCTGCAAATAGCCGTCCTGTGACTGTCAAAGCTGATGATTTACGCTCAACTTTACTTGTCTCTAATGATTTCTTCGCAGTCTACAAGTGGGAAATCACAGGAAAAGTTGAATTTGAGAAGACGGCTGATTACAGCTTGTTGAGTGTCTTGGCTGGTCAAGGGAAACTGACTGTAGACGGAAAAGATTATCCAATCCAAAAAGGTAGTCACTTTATCTTGCCGAGTGATGTTGAAGCTTGGACTCTGGAAGGGCAAGATTTGGAATTAATTGTTAGCCATCCATAAAAAAGAAAGGGCCTGAGTTCACTACTCAAGTCCTTTTTGATTACATAAATTGGGCGATAAAGACCACGATGATGATGATTGGAATGACGAAACGAAGAAGGAAGAGCCAGACTTGGAAAAGTCCTTGTTTCCATGCTGTTTCATCAAGATGCAATTCCTCCATAGCGAGTGCTTTTTTAAAGATAAAGCCTGTAAAAAGGGACAAGCAGAGAGCACCGAAAGGCATAAGGAGGTTGGAAACCAAGAAATCCATAGCATCAAAGAAAGTTTTTCCAAAGATTTGGACGTCTGCCATGACACCGTAGGATAGGGCTGAAGGGATACCAAATACAAAAGTCAAAACCCCTAAAATCATACTCCACTTAGCACGTTTGCGATTGTCTTGGTTGGTGATGTTGCCTACATTGATTTCCAGCATCACGACAGAAGAAGTGACCGTCGCAAAGAGGAAGAGCAAGAGAAAGAGAATATAGAAAATACTTCCAAAAGGCATCTTGTCAAAGAGTTGTGGCAAGACGATAAAGAGAAGACTTGGACCACCTTCAGACTGGATGTTAAAGGCTGACATAGCTGGGAAAATGGCTAATCCTGCCATGATGGATACAGAGATGTTCATGGCAACGATGGACATACCTGATTGGACCAGCTTGGTTTTCTTATCTAAGTAAGAAGCATAGGTCAACATAGCAGTAACACCGAGCGATAATGCAAAGAAAGATTGCCCCAGAGCATAGAGGAGTCCGGCGCTTGTCAGTTTTGAAAAGTCAGGTTTGAGGAAGTAAACCACACCTTCCATGGCATTAGGCAAGCTGAGAGAGCGCCCGATGATAATGACAAAGATGATAAAGAGCAGGGGCATCATAACTTTCGATGCTCTTTCAATTCCTTTTTGAACTCCCTTAGATACGATAAAGATGTTGAGGAAGATAAAGAGGGCTTGGGAACCAAGGGCAATCCATGGATTTGAAATAATGTCTGTGAAGAGCTGGGCATAATCACTGCTAATCCCAACTTGGAAGGCTTTAGCAATAGCGATACCTAGATAGACTAAAACCCATCCCCCAATAACACTGTAAAAGGATAAGAGGATGAAAAGGGCAAAGGCACCGATCCAACCGATAAAATTGTATTTGCTATTGTTGCCAAGTTTTCCAAAGGTTTTGATTGCTGACACGCCAGCGCACCGACCGAGGGCAAACTCAGCCAAGAGAAGTGGAAATCCAATCAATAGTGTCGAGATGAGAAAGACCAGTAAAAAACCTCCCCCACCATTGGCAGCAGTCATGTAAGGGAACTTCCAAACGGCCCCAAGACCAATAGCAGAACCTGCAGATGCAAGGATAAAGCCTAGTTTTGAGCCCCATTGCGATTTTTCAGACATCGTTAAACTCCGATCTATTGTTTAAAATAATAAAAGGCTACTTGAGTTGTCAAATAGCCTTCTCTCAATTGCTCTTTTGAGCTTATTCTTTGATTGATAGACTTGATTATCCTATCATGATTTTTCAAGTCTGTCAAGAAAGCGATTTTCATGTTTTTATAAAAAATATGATAAAATACTTGACTCTCCTCAAAGGGGAGGGTATATACTATTTATGTGAGGAGGAAATCATGTACCATATCAAAGAAGCTGCGCAGCTTTCAGGCGTCTCTATCAAGACCCTTTACCATTATGATAAGATAGGACTCTTGGTTCCGTTAAAGTCAGAAAATGGCTATCGAACCTACAGTCAAGAAGATTTAGAACGACTTCAGGTTATCCTTTATTACAAGTATCTAGGCTTTTCTTTAGAAAAAATAGCAGAGCTATTGAAGGAAGAAAAGACGGACTTGTTACCACATTTGACTAGGCAGTTGGACTATCTAACTCGAGAAAGGCAACATCTGGATACCTTGATTTCCACCTTGCAAAAAACCATTCAAGAACAAAAAGGAGAAAGAAAAATGACTATTGAGGAAAAATTCACTGGATTTAGCTATCAAGACCATCAAAAATACCAGCAAGAGGCGGTAGATAAGTATGGTCAAGAAGTCATGGACCAGGCTCTCGAGCGCCAAAAAGGTCACGAAGACGAAGCTACGGCTGCCTTCAACCAAGTCTTTCAAGCCTTGGCACAAAATCTTCAAGCTGATCTACCTGCAACAGCATCTGAAAATCAAGAGGAAGCAGGCAAACTCTTGCAAGCCATCCGTACTTATGGATTTGACTGCTCTATCGAGGTCTTTGGTCATATCGGAAAAGGCTATGTCTATAATCCAGAGTTTAAGGAAAACATTGATAAGTTTGGACAGGGAACAGCCCAGTACACATCAGATGTCATTACCCACTATGTAAGCACACAAACTCGATAAAACTCACAGACTAAGCTAAAGCTGACAAAGCCAGTAACAGAATTTTTAGTAGGAAAACACAGACTTAGATAAGATAAAAATCGGCGGAGTGACCTCTGCCGATTTACTGTTATTTGAGTTGGTAAGACCAGTCTTCTCCATCCTTGTAGTAAAAGAATTCACTGAGATCCTCTTCGAGAAAAACACGAAGCATGTCAGACATATCCTCGGTAGCTAATTTTAGATGAGATAGATTTTCAAAATCCTCCCACCAGACTTTTCCTTCGTCTGAAGATTGGAGCTCACCAGTAAAGTGTTCTGTTTTGTAAAAGAGGACAACATAACGATAGTCCTCGTCATCATACCAATCTTTGATACCACAGAGTTGAGGCTTAGAAATGGTCAGACCAGTTTCTTCCTTCACTTCGCGAATGACAGCATCGACAAAGGATTCGCCACGTTCAACATGGCCACCAGGAAAAGTAATGCCAGGCCAGTTAGGACTAACTCGGTCTTGGACAAGAACCTTGTCTCCGTTTTTAATCATACACATGTTGACAAATTCGACTGATTCTCTTCTGCTCATATTATTTTTCCTATTTTGTTAGTAATTTTTCTACCACGTTTAACTTTCGCATGGTCAGATCAACGCCGAACAGCTTTTCAAGATAGTTGGTATTAAGTTTTTTTCGTTTTGCAGTTCTAGGGAGATAAAGGTAAAGACAATGGTTGCCGATACAAATTTCTTCTTCACCATAGTCACTATCCAATTTTTCTAATGGTAGACTTTGGATATCATTTTGAAAAAGGATCACATGTATTCGGTCAAAAAGATAGTGTTTTCCAAATGGGTTTTCTTGGACAATTTTTGCAAAATCATTTTTGTTCTTGATTACCATTTTTAAATCAGCACCAATTTTTTCCTTTATTAGAGTGTGAACCTGCTCTCGTATTTCTTCCAGAGATAAGTCACTTTCAAGAATGATATTCCCACTTTGAATATAGGTTCGAACGTGTTGAAAATCAGCCTCTATCAAGATATCTACTAGATAAGACATTTTAGGGATAGCATTTTTTCCATTAGGAGTAACTCCCCTTAGTAAGATAATATGTTCCAAAGTAGTTCCTTTCTTATCTAACATCCTTAGATACTAAATCATTTATAGATTAAGTTTGAGCCTGCCACCCAGCCAGTACAGAGGGCAGAAGTGATGTTAAAGCCACCCGTGTGGGCGTTGATATCTAGGACCTCTCCTGCAAAGTGAAGGCCAGGAACCAGTTTGCTTTCCAGCGTTTTAGGATTGATTTCCTTGAGACTAACACCTCCTTTGGTAACAAAGGATTTAGCCAAGGACATTTTTCCTGTCACAGGGATTTTGAGTGCCTTGATAGACTGGACAAGTTGGTCGCATTCTTTTTCTGTTAGTTGTTTGACTTTTTCAGGATAGTCCTGCACAAAGAATTCTGCCAAGCGTTCTGGCAACAAGGTTTTTAAGGCATTTTTCAAGGACTTTTCACGGTTCTCTTCTAAAAAGTCAACTAAGTCACCTTCTGAAAGTTGTGGCAAGACATCTAGAGAGAGAATTTCCCCACCCTTGACAAAGCTAGACATGCGTAGCGCAGCAGGACCTGACAAACCAAAGTGGGTAAAGAGTAGGTCATGAGTGATGACATGCTTGCCATAGCTTAGGGTCACATCGTCCAGCGAAATCCCCTGCAAGGCCTTATGCGGGAAATCAGTCAACAATGGGCTTTCAGCAGCTTCGAGTTCGGTAATAGTGTGTTTGAAATGGCGGGCGATTTCGTGACCAAAACCAGTAGAGCCAGTAGAAGGATAGGATTTTCCACCAGTTGTGACAATGAGTTTATCACAAGTAAAGGCTTGGTCTGCTGACTTGAGGACAAACTGGTCGTCAATCTTTTTAACAGAAACAATCTCTGTTTGAGTGGCAACTTGCCCACCTAGCTCAGTGATTTTCTTTTCCAAAGCTTCGATAATGGTCCGAGATTTGTCGCTGGCTGGAAAGACGCGGCCATGGTCTTCGACCTTGAGTTTTACGCCATTTTCAGTAAAAAAGTTGATGATATCATGGTTATCAAACTGGGAAAAGACACTGTATAGAAAGCGACCATTCCCAGGGATGCCAGCTAATAGGTCATCTAGAGTTCCATTGTTGGTCACGTTACAGCGACCACCACCAGTACCAGCTAATTTTTTTCCGAGTTTTCGATTCTTTTCAGTGAGAAGTGTTTTCTGCCCATAAAAGCTACTGGAAATGGTAGCCATCATACCAGCAGGGCCTCCCCCGATTACAATAGTGTCAAAATGTTTCATAAAAGTATTGTACCATAAAAAAACAAGAGATGATAAGTCATCTCCTGTTTGATTTATTAGTCAATTTCATATCCCATGAGGAGTCCACCTTCTTCTGCATAAAAACTGCAGAGCCCAGAGGTTGGGATAATCTTAATTTCAGCCTGTGGGAATTTTTCACGTAAGAGTTCTGAGAGTTGTTGGCAGAATTTATCATTACTGCGGTGAGCCATGACGATACGCCCACCAGCGTAACCAGCCTTGATTAACTCTTCATAAGCAGCTTGGAGGGACTTCTTAGCACCACGGGCTTTTTGGAGGAGTTCCAAGGTTCCAGTTTCACTTGCTTCCCCGACCATACGAATATTAAGGAGCCCAACAACTGTACCGATTAGCTTACTCAAGCGACCATTCTTAACGAGGTTATCAACCTTAGCGAGGACGAATAGTAACTTAGTTTTTTCTTGGTAGGCAGTAATAGCTTTAACCACTTCTTCAAAAGAAAGTCCTTGGTCAATCAAATCATTGATTTTCTCTACGATTAGATCAACTTCCCCACCAGCAGATAAACTATCAATGACATGAATCTGAGTATCAGGATGTTCTTCGAGATAGAGATTCTTAGCTAATTGAGCGCTGTTTTGACTACCAGAAAGAGTTCCGGTAATGGTCACTACAAAAATATGGTTTGCACCTTCGAATGCTCGCAAGTAATCATCAGGGCTAGGACAAGCTGATTTTGAAGCTTCAGAAGTTGCATACATGGTTTCCATCATTTTGTCAATATCAAGACTAGCATCGTCAATAAAGACTTGATCAGCTACTTGAATGGTTAAGGGAACACTGATGAATTCAGTATCAATTGCTGGATTTGCCAGTTGACGATAATCACAACCAGAGTCAGCTACAATCTTCCAAGTCATAGAAATTCTCCATCTTTATCACTTATACATTGACAAAGGTTCTGTCTTTTTTTACAATTATATCATGAAAAATCTTAAAACAAAAGTCTCGTCACTCTGTTGTCACAAGTAGAAAGGAAGTGTTATGGCCGAACGAAGAATTTCTGAAAATTCACTTGAAAATCTCAGAAAATCAAACAAAGAATCCAATTTACTGACCAGAGAAGCTATCGAAACAGCTCTTTTGCAACTTTTGGAGAAAAAGGAGTTGACAAAGATTAGCATTTCCGAATTGGTAAAACGAGCTGGTGTTTCTCGTGCCGCCTTTTATCGAAACTATGACTCCAAAGAAGAGATTTTAGAAAGCGTCTTTAAACGCAGTGTCCATAATATCATGGAGCAGCTCAGTCATTATGATGTCAAAACAGATCTCTATCTGGTTTGGGTTCATCTCTTTCGTGAAGCCAGAAAAGAAGCCAAGGTTATTCAGCTTGCCTTGGACTACCACTTGGAAAAAATCTTTGTGCAAGCCATGCAAGAGTTTTTAGAAAAATACTATGGAAAATCAAAAGGAGTCAGCTCTTACCTGCATTCTTTTTGGAGTTCTGCCATCGTATCAGTTTTGCTTAAATAGATCAAGGATGGAATGAAGGTTCCTGCTGAAAAAATCGCAGATTTACGCCTACCATTTTTCAAAAAATAGATCAGAAGGAGAGAAGTTATGACAGAAAAAAGACTGGCTTGGGATGAGTATTTTGCTGCTCAAGCCTTATTGATTGCCAATCGTTCAACCTGTAAACGCGCCAAGGTAGGAGCTGTTTTAGTCAAGGATAATAAGGTTATTTCAACAGGTTATAATGGCTCTGTATCAGGAACGGAGCATTGTATTGACCATGACTGTTTGGTGATTGAGGGCCACTGTGTCCGCACTCTTCATGCTGAGGTTAATGCTATTTTACAAGGAGCCGAACGTGGCGTTCCAAAAGGATTTACAGCTTACGTTACTCATTTTCCTTGTCTCAACTGCACCAAGCAATTGCTTCAGGTAGGATGTGAGCGTGTCGTTTATATTAACCAGTACCGTATGGACGACTACGCCCAGTATCTCTATCGTGAAAAAGGGACCGAGTTGACCCATTTACCACTTGAGACAGTACAAGCAGCTCTTCAAGAAGCTAACTTGATTTAAAAATTAAAAAAAAAGATGGTTTAGAAGGATTTTTAAACCATTTTTTGATATAATAAGAAGAATAAATTGAAAGAAGGAATTCAGAAAATGGGAAAACTTGAAGTCATTAATCATCCACTCATTCAACACAAATTGTCAATCTTGCGTCGTACAGACACTTCTACAAAAGCTTTTCGTGAGTTAGTAGATGAAATTGCTATGTTGATGGGATATGAAGTACTTCGTGATCTTCCGCTTGAAGACGTTGAAATCGAAACACCTATCACAAAAACAGTTCAAAAACAATTGGCTGGTAAAAAATTGGCAATTGTTCCAATCTTGCGTGCAGGTATTGGGATGGTCGATGGGCTATTGAGCTTGGTTCCAGCAGCCAAAGTTGGACATATTGGTATGTACCGTGACGAAGAAACTCTTCAACCAGTAGAATACTTGGTAAAATTACCTGAAGATATCGACCAACGTCAAATTTTTGTGGTTGACCCTATGCTTGCAACAGGTGGTTCTGCAATCTTGGCTGTTGATTCCCTCAAAAAACGTGGAGCATCAAACATCAAATTTGTCTGCCTTGTATCTGCTCCAGAAGGTGTAAAAGCTCTTCAAGAAGCTCACCCAGATGTAGAAATCTTTACAGCAGCTTTGGATGAACGTTTGAACGAACATGGCTATATCGTTCCAGGTCTTGGTGACGCAGGAGACCGCTTGTTCGGTACTAAATAAGATTCTAAGCATAAACTAAAACTGTTCATTGGTTTTAGTCTCGAAAGGAGGTTGAATTTTTGTGTCTGTTTTTAGGATAGAGCAAAGATTTGACCTTTTTTGACCAAAAAGATATAATAGACCTGTATTGAGTCGTTTGACTAAGAAAAATTGAAATCAGAAGGAGAACTGAATGATTCCTGTAGTTATTGAACAAACAAGTCGTGGAGAACGTTCATATGACATTTACTCACGTCTTTTAAAAGATCGTATCATCATGTTGACTGGACCAGTCGAAGACAATATGGCCAACTCAGTTATCGCCCAATTGCTTTTCTTGGATGCCCAAGATAGTACAAAAGATATTTACCTTTATGTGAATACTCCAGGTGGTTCTGTATCAGCTGGTTTGGCAATCGTTGATACTATGAACTTTATCAAGGCAGATGTCCAAACCATTGTTATGGGGATGGCTGCTTCAATGGGAACAATTATTGCCTCAAGTGGAGCAAAGGGCAAACGTTTCATGCTTCCGAATGCAGAATACATGATTCACCAACCGATGGGTGGTACAGGTGGTGGTACACAGCAAACCGATATGGCTATTGCTGCTGAACACTTGCTTAAAACTCGTAAGACTTTGGAGCAAATTCTTGCAGATAATTCTGGTAAATCAGTTGAGCAAATCCATGCAGATGCTGAACGTGATTACTGGATGAGCGCTCAAGAAACACTTGAATATGGTTTCATTGATGAAATCATGGCTAATAATTCTTTGAATTAATCTTTTGAAGCAAACTCGACTGAGTTTGCTTTTTTTGATATAATAGTAAGAAGATTGTTAGAAGGAAGTTGTAATATGTTTCAAAAAGAGAATCGGTCTGGTCTGATTATCTACCTATACTATAATCGTGATGCAAAAAAACTCGATCATTATGGTGATATTTGTTACCACTCTAAAAAACACCGTTATCTGCAACTTTATGTCCCAACAGAAGAAGTGGAAGAACTGGTTAGCCGTTTAGGAAAAGAGAAATTTGTTAAAAAAGTGAGACAATGTCATATCCAAGAATTGGAAACTCCCTTTGTTGGTAGTCTCTACAGAAATAACGAAAACGTTATCATGTAAAAATTTAGATAAATGTGTTGACAATTTTCTGATAATTCGGTATATTCTTAACATGCTATTTATTTAAGAAATAAGGAGACAAAAAAGATGAAGAAAAAATTTGCCTTATCACTTGTAGCACTTGCAAGTGTAGCTGTTTTAGCAGCTTGTGGAGAAGTGAAGTCAGGAGCTTCAAATTCAACTGGTAACCCAGTGGATGAGAAAGTTGTTAAAATCGGTTTTAATTTTGAAAAAACTGGTGAAGTAGCAGCCTACGGTAGCGCTGAACAAAAAGGTGCTCAATTGGCCGTTGATGAAATCAACGCAGCTGGTGGTATCGATGGAAAACAAATCGAAGTTGTAGACAAAGATAACAAATCTGAGACAGCTGAAGCGGCTACCGTTACAACAAACCTTGTTACCCAATCAAAAGTGAACGCTCTTGTAGGACCTGCAACTTCAGGTGCCACTGCCGCAGCGGTTGCCAATGCTGGTAAAGCAGGTGTACCATTGGTAACCCCATCAGCAACTCAAGATGATTTGACAAAAGGTCAAGATTACCTTTTCCGTGCAACCTTCATCGATAGCTTCCAAGGACAAATCATTGCTAAATACACAACTGATAACTTGAAAGCGAAGAAAGTCGTTCTATACTACGATAACTCATCTGACTATGCTAAAGGGATTGCTGAAGCCTTCAAGAAATCTTATAAAGGTGAAATTGTAGCGACAGAAACGTTCCAATCTAAGGATACAGATTTCCAAGCCGCACTTACAAAAATCAAAGATAAAGACTTCGATGCCATTGTCCTTCCAGGGTACTACACTGAAACTGGTAAAATTGTAAACCAAGCACGTGGTATGGGAATCAAACAACCAATCATCGGTGGTGATGGATTTAGTGATGCTAAATTCGTTGAACAAGCAACACCTGCTGCAGCTACAGACATCTACTACGTAACTGGATTCTCTACTGAAGGTGAAATGACTGATAAAGCCAAGAAATTCGTAGAAGCTTATAAAGCGAAATACAACGAAGAACCTTCAATGTTTGCAGCCTTGGCATATGATTCAGTTTACATGATTTCGGAAGCATCTAAAGGTGCTAAGAACTCTGTCGAATTGAAAGACAACCTTGCGAAGTTGAAAGACTTGGAAGGTGTTACTGGTACAATGTCTATTGACAAAGACCATAATCCGGTTAAATCTGCACTTATGATTGGCTTAAAAGATGGTAAAGTTGAGTCAGTTGAGTCGGTTAAACCTTAATCTAGTAGATATCGTAAATGGGGAATGAGCTTCTACTCACTCCCTGTTTCGGTGTTTATGAAAGGATTATTTTTTTATAAAATTCTAAAAATATAAATTAGAAAGAGTGAACCATATGCTTCAACAACTTGTAAATGGTTTAATCTTGGGTAGTGTCTATGCGCTGCTAGCCCTAGGTTATACTATGGTTTATGGAATTATCAAGCTGATTAACTTTGCCCACGGTGATATCTATATGATAGGTGCTTTCATGGGTTATTTTTTGATTAATTCCTTGCAATTAAATTTCTTTGTTGCCTTGATTTTATCAATGGCAGGCACAGCAATTCTTGGTGTTATCATTGAGTTTCTAGCTTACCGCCCATTACGTCATTCAACTCGTATCTCCGTATTGATTACAGCGATTGGGGTTTCCTTCTTACTTGAGTATGGGATGGTTTATCTAGTCGGAGCCAACACACGTGCCTTTCCTCAAGCAATCCAAACAGTGCGTTATGACTTAGGTCCAATCAGTCTGACCAATATTCAATTGTTGATTTTGACTGTCTCACTTGTTTTGATGGTTCTTCTACAACTTATTGTACAAAAAACAAAAATGGGGAAAGCCATGCGTGCTGTATCTGTAGATAGTGATGCTGCTCAGTTGATGGGAATCAATGTAAACCGTACTATCAGCTTTACATTCGCTTTGGGTTCAGCCCTAGCTGGTGCAGCGGGTGTCTTGATTGCACTTTACTATAACTCTCTTGAACCATTGATGGGGATGACTCCAGGTATTAAATCATTCGTGGCTGCCGTTCTAGGTGGCATCGGAATCATCCCTGGTGCGGCTCTGGGTGGCTTTGTTATTGGTCTTTTAGAAACATTTGCTACCGCCTTCGGAATGTCAGATTTCCGTGATGCTATCGTGTATGGAATCTTGCTCTTAATCTTGATTGTACGTCCAGCTGGTATCCTCGGTAAGAATGTGAAAGAGAAGGTGTAAACAATGAAAGAAAATTTAAAAGTTAATATTTTATGGTTGCTCCTTTTATTAGCAGGCTATGGCTTAATCAGCGTACTTGTTTCAGCTGGAGTGCTCAATCTCTTTTATATTCAAATTTTAGAGCAAATTGGGATTAACATCATACTTGCAGTTGGTCTTAACCTTATCGTAGGTTTTTCTGGACAATTTTCTCTAGGGCACGCAGGATTTATGGCTATTGGTGCCTATGCGGCTGCAATTATTGGTTCTAAATCTCCAACCTATGGAGCCTTCTTTGGAGCTATGCTTCTTGGAGCACTTATCTCAGGATTAGTGGCTTTAGTCGTTGGGATTCCAACTCTTCGTTTGAAAGGGGACTATCTTGCAGTAGCAACCCTCGGTGTTGCTGAAATTATTCGTATCTTTATTGTCAACGGTGGAGATATTACTAATGGTGCAGCAGGTATTCTAGGTATTCCGAGCTTTACTAACTGGCAAATGGTATATTTCTTTGCTGTGATTACAACAATTGCAACACTTAATTTCCTTCGTAGTCCAATCGGTCGTCTAACTTTATCCGTTCGTGAAGATGAAATCGCTGCTGAATCAGTTGGGGTAAATACAACCAAAATCAAAATTATTGCTTTTGTATTCGGAGCGATGACTGCAAGTATTGCAGGTTCGCTTCAAGCAGGATTTATCGGTTCTGTTGTGCCTAAAGATTATAGTTTTATCAACTCTATCAACGTCTTGATTATTGTTGTATTTGGCGGTTTGGGATCCATTACAGGAGCGATTGTTGCTGCCATTGTTCTTGGTATTTTAAACATGCTTCTACAGGATGTAGCAAGTATTCGTATGATCATCTACGCCCTAGCCTTGGTACTTGTAATGATTTTCAGACCAGGTGGTCTTCTTGGAACATGGGAATTAAGTCTATCTAGTTTCTTTAAAAAAACTAAGAAGGAGGAACAAAACTAATGGCATTACTTGAAGTAAAACAGTTAACCAAGCATTTTGGTGGTCTAACGGCTGTTGGAGATGTAACTCTTGAATTGAATGAAGGTGAACTTGTTGGCTTGATTGGACCGAACGGAGCTGGTAAAACAACTCTCTTCAACCTCTTGACAGGTGTGTATGAACCAAGCGAAGGAACAGTAACCTTGGATGGTCACTTGTTAAATGGCAAGCAGCCCTATAAAATTGCTGCTCTTGGTTTAGGACGTACTTTCCAAAATATTCGTCTCTTTAAAGACTTAACTGTATTAGACAATGTTCTGATTGCATTTAGTAATCATCATAAACAACATGTTTTTGCAAGTTTCTTGCGCTTACCAGCTTTTTATAAGAATGAAAAAGAATTGAAAGCTAAAGCCTTAGAATTACTAAAAATCTTTGATTTGGATGGAGATGCTGAAACTCTCGCTAAAAATTTAGCCTATGGTCAACAACGTCGCTTAGAGATTGTGCGTGCCCTTGCTACAGAACCTAAAATCCTTTTCTTGGATGAGCCTGCAGCGGGTATGAATCCACAAGAAACTGCAGAATTGACTGAGTTGATTCGTCGCATCAAGGATGAATTCAAGATTACTATTATGCTGATTGAACATGATATGAACTTGGTTATGGAAGTTACGGAGCGTATCTATGTTCTTGAGTACGGTCGTTTGATTGCTCACGGGACACCAGATGAAATCAAGAGTAATAAACGTGTTATCGAAGCTTATCTTGGAGGTGAAGCCTAATGTCTATGTTAAAAGTTGAAAACCTCTCAGTACACTATGGTATGATTCAAGCTGTACGTGATGTGAGCTTTGAAGTAAATGAAGGAGAAGTTGTTTCCCTTATCGGTGCAAACGGTGCTGGTAAAACAACCATCCTTCGTACCTTATCAGGCCTTGTTCGTCCAAGTTCTGGTAAAATTGAATTTTTGGGACAAGAAATCCAAAAGATGCCTGCACAAAAAATTGTGGCATCAGGACTCTCTCAAGTACCAGAAGGACGTCACGTCTTCCCTGGTTTGACAGTTATGGAAAACTTGGAGATGGGAGCCTTTCTTAAGAAAAATCGTGAAGAGAATCAAGCAAATTTGAAGAAAGTCTTTTCACGTTTCCCTCGTCTGGAAGAACGTAAAAACCAAGATGCAGCTACCCTTTCGGGAGGAGAACAGCAGATGCTTGCTATGGGACGCGCGCTTATGTCAACGCCTAAACTTCTTTTGTTAGATGAACCTTCAATGGGGCTTGCACCAATTTTCATCCAAGAAATTTTTGATATCATTCAAGATATTCAAAAACAAGGTACAACTGTTCTTTTGATCGAGCAAAATGCCAATAAAGCACTAGCCATCGCAGATCGAGGCTATGTTCTTGAAACAGGAAAGATTGTCCTATCAGGAACAGGAAAAGAACTCGCAGCGTCAGACGAAGTCAGAAAAGCATATCTAGGTGGCTAAAACAATCCAGTGGATTGTTTTAGTCGGCAGATAAAAATTGCGGCAGCAATTCACATCTAGTCTGGGAGACTAGTTTAGGTTGCGAATAAAGATTGCAAAGCAATCCATATTAGTCCGTGGGACCTTTTTATCCGGCGGATAGAGATTGCTTGGCAATCATCAAATCCAGCGGATTGTTTTAGTCGGTAGATAAAGATTGTCTTAGTCTGCGGGAAAGATTACCAAACAAAATACATAATCATAAGATTGAGGGCTCTAATCTAGGGCTCTTTTTATAGTATTTCAGAGTTTTCAGAATCTTGAAAAAGAGATGAAAGCGTTTGATTGATTTTCGTAAAAAGTGTATAATAAAGCTATAA
This sequence comes from Streptococcus infantis, assembly GCF_047460685.1. GTDB lineage: Bacteria > Bacillota > Bacilli > Lactobacillales > Streptococcaceae > Streptococcus > Streptococcus infantis_AD. The sequence goes on from NZ_JASHFS010000002.1 coordinate 80,143, forward strand.
ACATAAAGGAGAGTTCCTATGGCAGTTAAAGATTTTATGACACGAAAGGTCGTATATATTAGCCCAGATACGACTGTAGCACATGCAGCAGATTTGATGCGCGAACAAGGTTTGCATCGTCTTCCTGTTATTGAAAATGATAAATTAGTTGGTCTAGTAACAGAAGGAACAATTGCTGAAGCCAGTCCATCAAAAGCAACGAGTCTTTCAATCTTCGAGATGAATTACTTGCTCAATAAAACAAAAGTCAAAGACGTCATGATTCGTGATGTTGTAACTGTCTCAGGTTATGCAAGTTTGGAAGATGCAACCTACCTTATGCTGAAAAATAAGATTGGCATCTTGCCAGTTATTGATAATGGGCAAGTCTATGGTGTCATTACTGACCGTGATGTATTCAGAGCATTTCTTGAAATTTCTGGTTATGGCGAAGAGGGAATCCGTGTTCGTTTTATCACAGAAAATGAAGTTGGGGTACTTGGTAAGATTGTTTCTTTAATCGTTGAGGAAAATCTAAATATTTCTCATACTGTTAATATTCCACGTAAAGATGGTAAGATTGTTATCGAAGTTCAAATTGAGGGAACGGTTGATCTAGCTACCTTTAAACAGAAATTTGAATCTGAGAATATTCAGGTTGAAGAAATTACACAAACTTTAGCAAAAAAACTGTAAAAAATAAAATAGAAGCAGTTTTTACTTGCTAAAAAAATTTTTTTCTAGTATAATAATTTATTGTGAGCAAACCTCACTTACCCCTTGCAATGTCTTGGGGTCATTAGACCAAAAGGAGGAACATATCAATGGCTAAATACGAAATTCTTTATATCATTCGTCCAAACATTGAAGAAGAAGCGAAAAACGCTTTGGTAGCACGTTTTGACTCTATCTTGACTGACAACGGTGCAACTGTTGTTGAATCAAAAACATGGGAAAAACGTCGTCTTGCATACGAAATCAAAGATTTCCGTGAAGGACTTTACCACATCGTTAACGTTGAAGCAAACGACGACGCAGCTCTTAAAGAGTTTGACCGTCTTTCAAAAATCAACGCTGACATTCTTCGTCACATGATCGTCAAACTTGACGCGTAAGAAGGTAGATTATGATTAACAATGTTGTACTTGTAGGGCGTATGACTCGTGACGCTGAGTTGCGTTATACCCCATCAAATGTAGCAGTTGCGACTTTTACTCTTGCAGTAAACCGTACATTTAAGAGTCAAAATGGCGAACGCGAGGCTGATTTTATCAATGTCGTTATGTGGCGCCAACAGGCTGAAAATCTCGCTAACTGGGCTAAAAAAGGCTCGCTTATCGGGGTGACAGGTCGTATCCAGACTCGTAGTTACGATAACCAGCAAGGACAACGTGTCTACGTAACAGAAGTCGTGGCTGAGAATTTCCAAATGTTGGAAAGCCGTAGTGTGCGTGAAGGACATACAGGTGGAGCTTATTCTGCACCAAGTTCAAACTACACAGCACCTACACAATCAGTACCTGACTTTTCACGTGATGAAAATCCATTCGGAGCAACTAATCCTTTGGATATTTCAGATGATGATTTACCATTCTAATGGACAATTAATACTATAAAGGAGAAAAAACATGGCTCAACAACGTCGTGGCGGATTCAAACGCCGTAAAAAAGTTGATTACATCGCAGCAAACAAAATTGAATATGTTGATTACAAAGATACTGAGCTTCTTAGCCGTTTCGTTTCAGAACGTGGGAAAATCCTTCCTCGTCGTGTAACAGGAACTTCAGCGAAGAACCAACGTAAAGTAACAACAGCTATCAAACGCGCTCGCGTAATGGCTTTGATGCCTTTCGTAAACGAAGATTAAAAAAGAGGTCCGGGGGACCTCTTTTTCAGACCCAGTTGGGTCTTTTTTTCACGAGCTTTGAAATTAGAGAGCGAGTTGGGGTTCAGTGGCCCTCTTTTTCATGAGCTCGGAAATAAGAAAGCGAATTAAGACCCGGTTGGGTCTTTTTTCACGAGATAGTCTGACCTTGGCATGCTATAATGGTAATAGAAAGAGTAAAGGTGGGTAAGTCAAAGATGAATTGTACGATTAGAAATATGATTAAGTCTGATATTGAATCCTTATCTCATGGATTTATGAATCAAGGTTGGCCTGGTAGAGAGGAAATTTTGGCTAGATATTTTCTGGAACAGGAAAGTGGGGAGAGAGAAGTCTTAGTTGCAGAGATTGATGGTGCTGTAGCGGGCTACGTTACCATTTTGCCCTCTGCTAAACATGGTCCTTTTGCAGAAGTCTATCCAGAATTATCAGATTTTAATGTGTTTGAGCCTTTTCGAAATCAAGGGATTGGGAATCAACTGCTAGAAGAAGCAGAAAAACGGGTCAAGTTTGTTTCGAGTAAGGTCACTCTTGGTGTAGGTTTGCACTTAGGCTATGGCCCTGCCCAGAGATTGTATATCAGACGGGGCTACATTCCAGATGGGACAGGTGTCTGGTATCAAAATCAACCCTTGGAAATGAATGCAACTAGCCAAAATAATGATGATTTGGTTTTGTATCTAGTAAAGGAATTCGGATAAGAGACAAGGATTTTATTGGGGATGTGGGATTTCTCTACTTTATGGTATAATGGAAAGAGTGAATTGAAGGAGGTAATGAGATGGATGCGAAATTAAGATATAAGGCAAAAAAGATAAAGATTGTTTTTTTTGATATTGATGATACTTTGCGAAACTCAAAGACTGGTTTTATCCCAACCTCAATTCCAACAGTATTTCAACAATTACGTGAAAAAGGTATTTTGACTGGGATTGCGACTGGTCGTGGGATTTTCGGTGTCGTGCCAGATATTTGCGAACTTAAACCTGACTTTTTTGTTACTCTGAATGGTGCCTATATTGAGGATAAAAAAGGTAATGTGATTGATAGTAAAAAAATCTCTAAAGATAAGGTTGAAAGCTATATTGCTTGGACTAAGGAAGTGGGGATTGACTATGGTTTAGTTGGTAGTCATACTGCTAAACTCTCCACTAGAACTGAGTTGATTAGTGAGGCCATTGATCCAATTTATCCTGACTTGGATGTTGATCCTGATTTTTATAAAAAAGAAGACATCTATCAGATGTGGACTTTTGAGGATCAGGGAGATGACCTGACTTTGCCTGAAAGTTTAGCATCGACTTTGCGTATGGTACGCTGGCATCAACATTCGTCTGATATTGTGCCGATTTCAGGCTCCAAAGCGACGGGGGTGGAAAAGGTTGTGGAACACCTAGGTTTGAAACCAGAGAACGTCATGGTTTTTGGAGATGGGCTCAACGACTTGGAACTCTTTGATTATGCTGGAATCAGCGTTGCCATGGGAATTGCTCATGATAAAATCAAAGAAAAAGCAGATTATATTACAAAAACATTAGAAGAAGATGGCATTTTTGATGCTTTAGAAGGATTTGGTATGGTAGAAAAAGAATTGCATTTCCCACAGGTAGACATTGAAACAGTAGAAGGTCCTCTTGCGACCATTAAGACCAATCATGGAGAGTTGCGTATTAAGCTTTTCCCTGAGCATGCACCAAAAACAGTTGCCAACTTTATTGCTCTGTCTAAAGACGGTTACTATGATGGTGTGATTTTCCATCGTATTATCAAGGACTTTATGATTCAAGGTGGAGATCCAACTGGTACTGGTATGGGTGGCGAATCTATCTATGGTGAGTCATTTGAAGACGAATTTTCAGAAGAACTTTACAATATCCGTGGAGCCCTTTCTATGGCCAATGCTGGACCAAATACCAACGGTAGCCAGTTCTTTATCGTGCAGAATCAACACTTGCCATATTCTAAGAAAGAAATTGCTCGTGGTGGTTGGCCAGAGCCAATTGCGGAGATTTATGCAGAACAAGGTGGAACTCCTCATCTAGACCGTCGTCATACTGTATTCGGTCAACTTGCGGATGAAGCTTCTTATGAAGTTCTGGATACAATTGCAGGTGTAGAAACAGGTGCAATGGACAAGCCAGTTGAAGATGTCGTTATCGAAACGATTGAAATCGAGGACTAGGATGAAAATAGGTGATAAGCTAACAGGGCGAATTACAGGGATTCAGTCTTATGGAGCCTTTGTGGAGTTAGAGACTGGTATCACAGGCTTGATTCATATTTCTGAAATTCGTACAGGATTTATTGAGAATATCTATGATATACTGAAAATCGGTGAAGAAGTTCAAGTCCAGGTTGTCGATTTGGACGAGTATACAGGGAAAGCAAGTCTTTCTATTCGGACTTTGGAAGAAGAGAAACATCAATTACCGAGACGGAGACGTTTTTCAAGTGACCGTGTCAAATACGGATTTGCTCCTTTGGCTCGCATGATGCCTATCTGGACCAAGGAAGCTATCTCTAATCTAAATAAGAAAAAGTCTTAATTGATTTTTTCTCTCTTGAAATATTAATATAGTTTGTTATAATAGAAGTATGGTAGAAGAATTATTAAAATCAGGAGAGAGAATCAATCAGCTCTTTTCTACAGATATCAAGATTATTCAAAATAGAGAGGTTTTCAGCTATTCGGTGGATAGTGTACTTTTGTCACGCTTTCCTCGCTTTCCTAAAAATGGCTTGATAGTGGATTTTTGTGCGGGTAATGGAGCTGTTGGACTTTTTGCCAGTAGTCGTACTAAGGCGAAAATTCTGTCTGTTGAAATCCAGGAACGATTGGCGGATATGGCAGACCGGTCAGTCCGATTAAATGGCTTGGAAGAACAGATGCAGGTCATTTGTGATGATTTGAAAAATATGCCTGCTTACATTCAGGGGAGTAAGGTTGATTTGATTTTATGCAACCCTCCCTATTTTAAGGTGGACCCAAATTCTAATCTGAACGAGAGTGAGCACTATTTGTTGGCTCGGCACGAAATTACGACCAATCTTAAGGAAATCTGCCGTAGTGCCCAAAGTATTCTCAAATCCAATGGGCGTTTAGCCATGGTCCATCGTCCTGATCGATTGTTAGATATTTTAGAAACGCTTCAACAACACAATTTGGCTCCAAAGCGTCTGCAATTTGTTTACCCTAAACGGGAGAAAGAAGCCAATATGCTTTTGATCGAGGCTATCAAGGACGGCTCCACTAGTGGTTTTAAGGTTTTACCACCACTTATTGTTCATAATAGTGATGGCACTTATACACCAGAAATTCAAGAGATCTATTATGGTTCATAAGGCCTATATGTACGTGGTTGAGTGTCGGGATAGTTCCTACTATACTGGCTATACAACGGATGTCAAAAAAAGAATCGCCGTTCACAATAGTGGTAAGGGAGCTAAGTACACACGAGCTCGGTTGCCAGTAAAACTTATCTATGTAGAAGGTTTCGATAGTAAAGAAGAAGCCATGTCAGCCGAAGCTCTTTTTAAACGCAAGACACGTCTGCAGAAAGTAAGCTATCTAAATGACAATCAAGATAGGAATTTAGCCAATATTTTCGAGATCTAGTGAGGAGTTCTTTGACTCCTCTTACTTTTGTCAAAAATTGAAAAAAATGCTACAATAGAGTGAATAAAGAAACGAGGTATTATCATGTCTAAGATTCTAGTATTTGGTCACCAAAATCCAGACTCAGATGCTATTGGTTCATCAGTAGCCTTTGCTTATCTTGCAAAAGAAGCTTATGGTTTGGATACAGAAGCGGTGGCTCTTGGAACTCCAAATGAAGAAACAGCTTTCGTCTTGAACTATTTTGGTGTGGAAGCACCACGCGTGATCACATCTGCTAAAGCGGAAGGTGCAGAACAAGTTATCTTGACTGACCACAATGAATTCCAACAATCGGTTTCAGATATTGCTGAAGTTGAAGTTTATGGTGTGGTGGATCACCACCGTGTGGCTAATTTTGAAACTGCAAGCCCACTCTACATGCGTTTGGAGCCTGTTGGATCAGCATCTTCTATCGTTTACCGCATGTTCAAAGAACATGGTGTAGCTGTGCCAAAAGAAATTGCAGGTTTGATGCTTTCAGGTTTGATTTCAGATACTCTTCTTTTGAAATCACCAACAACACACCCAACAGATAAAGTCATTGCTCCAGAATTGGCTGAATTGGCTGGTGTGAACTTGGAAGAATACGGTCTTGCAATGCTCAAGGCTGGTACAAACTTGGCAAGCAAGTCAGCAGAAGAATTGATTGACATCGATGCAAAGACTTTTGAATTGAACGGTAACAACGTACGTGTTGCCCAAGTGAATACAGTTGATATTGCTGAAGTATTGGAACGCCAAGCTGAAATCGAAGCAGCTATCCAGGCCACAAACGCAGCAAACGGCTACTCTGACTTTGTCTTGATGATTACAGACATCGTCAACTCAAACTCAGAAATTCTTGCACTTGGTGCAAATATGGACAAGGTAGAAGCAGCCTTTAACTTCAAACTTGAAAACAACCATGCTTTCCTTCCAGGTGCTGTTTCACGTAAGAAACAAGTTGTACCTCAATTGACAGAAAGCTTTAATGCATAATGATAGATGGGGAAACCCATTGTTAAAAAGGAGTTTCGGCTCCTTTTTTGCTAGGAGAGAAGTATGTTAGAAAATGGCGATTTGATTTTTGCGAAAGATGATTCGGATATAGGACAGGCAATCCAGGAATCTACTGGTCACTATAGCCATGTGGCCATCTTTTTGGACGGACAGGTTTATCATGCTAGTGGGAAAGCTGGTGTTGTTTGTCAGGAACCAAGAGATTTCTTCGAATCAGATTGTCTGTATGATATCTATAGTTATCCACAGATAGATATTCAAAAGGTAAAGAAAAGAGCAGACCAACACCTAGGAGCTCCTTATAATTTTTCTTTTTATCCTGATGGGGAGGGTTTCTATTGTTCCCAATATATCGCAGACATTCTTCCTATTTTTGAGACCATTCCCATGAAGTTTGGGGATAATACACAGGAAATCAGTGATTTCTGGAGAGAATATTATCGAGATTTGGGGCTTCCTGTACCTCTGAATCAGCCTGGCACTAACCCGAGTCAATTAGCAACATCACCACTTTTAGTTTGTAAAGAAAGGAATCTTCATGATTCAGATTTTTAATCCATCACGTTTGACGCGACAACCATTCTTTAGAGATTTGGTAGACTATCTTGATCAGCATGATGAAGTTATTTTGCGAGAGATTAAGTCACATTTTCCAGAAGTTGCAGTTGATAAGTATTTGGAGGAATATATTAAAGCGGGTTTGATTTTGAGAGAAAACAAACGCTATTATCTCAATCTCCCATTTCTAGAATCTACAGAATCTCTTGAACTAGACCTAGAAGTCTTTGTGAGAGATGATAGTCCAATCTATCAAGAAATCCTGGAGAAATATTTTCAGACGGAATTACGCAATCAAACCAATGCAGCAATCCTAGAAGAGTATACGGATTTTGCTAGGGAAAAGATGACCTTGTCTAATTATTTTTATAAGGTTAAGCACCAGTATCCTTTGACAGAAAAACAGCAGGCTCTTTATGCTGTTTTGGGTGATGTCAATCCTGAGTATGCTCTCAAATATATAACAACCTTCTTGCTCAAATTTCTCAAAAAAGACCAGCTTATGCAGAAACGTCGAGATATCTTTGTTGATAGTTTAGTCTTATTGGGCTACATCATTCAAAATGAAGATGGGAAATATGAGTTGGCTGTAGAATTTGATAAAGAAAGATTCATCTTTATAAAAAAATAGAAGAAGGCTAGGAAATTTCCTAGCCTTCTTTAAGTTCTTATAGATAACGTTCTGCGATTGCTGCATCTCCAGGATAGTCTTCCTTCTTACCTTGGATGATTTGATAGCAGTCAGCTCCTTTACCAGCGATAATCACAGCGTCCAGTTCTTGACTTGTAACAGCCATAGCAGCCTTGATGGCTTGTTCACGATCTGCAATTTTTTCAACGGGATGGCTGATATAGCTACTAATCTCATCAGCAATTGATAGAGGATCTTCGTAGTTTGGATCATCAGCTGTTAGAAATACTTGAATTTCGGGGTGTTGATTGAGGAGAAGTCCAAAGTCCTTGCGACGGCTTTCTCCCTTGTTTCCAGTTGAACCAAGTACTAGAGCAATCTTTCCAGTCTGATGTGTTTCAACGACTGAGATCAATTTCTTCAAGCTATCACCATTATGGGCGTAGTCAATGAACACTTTTGCGCCATTTTTCTGAGTGAGAACTTCCATACGGCCAGGGACGCGAGTAGTAGCAATCCCTTTTTTGATGTCTTCCAAACTAGCACCTAAACGAAGGCAGGCAAGTCCAGCAGCGACTGCGTTTTCTTGGTTGAAATGTCCAATCAACTGGATATCATAGTCTCCTGCTAATTTACCAGTAGCTGAGAAGCTAAAGGCTTTGGAGTTTTCAATTTGGTTACTTGATTGGCTACCGTAGAAGTCGTGCTCTTGGTTCTCAACTTGCTCTTTTAAGACAGAGAAGTGGTCCATATCGCTATTAATGACAACTGCTCGGCTATTTTTCATCAAGAGACGTTTGTGGTAGAAGTAGTCTTCAAAGGTTGGATGCTCAATAGGACCAATATGGTCAGGACTAATGTTGAGGAAGACACCGACATCAAAGGTCAGTCCGTAGACTCGTTTAACCAAGTAGGCTTGACTGGATACTTCCATGATAAGGTGAGTTCTTCCATTATCAACAGCCTGGGCCATCATGTCAAAGAGGTCGATACTCTCAGGAGTAGTCAGGGCAGATTTAAAGAAAGTCTTGCCGTCCAAGGTCGTATTCATGGTTGATAACATAGCTGGACGATGTTGTTGACTTAAGATGTTGTAGGCGAAGTAAGCTGCGGTTGTTTTTCCTTTAGTACCAGTGAAAGCAAGTAATTTTAATTTCTTCTGAGGGTTGCCATAAAACTCCATGGCAATCAAACTCATGGCTTTCTTGATATCGCTAACGACAATAACAGGGATACCTACTTCATAGTCTTGTTCTGCTACATACCAAGCAAGTCCTTGTTCAATTGCCGAAAGTAGAAATTCTTTTTTGAAGGCTGCTCCTTTGACAAAAAAGAGACTATTTTCTTTTGCTTTTCGGCTATCATAGCAGATGCTATCAAAAACGACATCACTATAATAATAATGGTAATGTCCTTGGTCAATAATCTCACGGAAGAGATCGTCTTTCTTTAAAATATCTAATATAGTTTCAATCTTTATCATACTTTCTATTGTAAACCGAAAGTCTGAATTTTACAAGTAACAAGGAAAAGTTTATAATGGAAGATAAGGAACATTTCCTAGTTATTAAAAATGAATGAGGAAGTTATGTCTAACGAAAATAATCATCAGCAGGCCCAGATGTTACGAGGGACTGCCTGGCTAACGGCTAGTAACTTTATCAGTCGCCTGCTCGGGGCCATTTACATCATTCCCTGGTATATCTGGATGGGGACTTATGCCGCTAAGGCCAATGGACTCTTCACTATGGGTTACAATATCTACGCTTGGTTCTTGTTGATTTCGACAGCAGGTATCCCTGTGGCAGTCGCAAAGCAAGTTGCCAAGTATAATACCATGCATGAGGAAGAACATAGTTTTGCCCTGATTCGGAGTTTCCTAGGCTTTATGACAGGACTTGGTGTGATCTTTGCTTTAATCTTGTATCTCTTTGCCCCTTGGTTAGCAGACCTTTCGGGTGTTGGTAAGGAGCTCATCCCCATTATGCAAAGTCTAGCTTGGGCGGTCTTGATTTTCCCATCCATGAGTGTGATTCGTGGATTTTTCCAAGGGATGAATAATCTTAAGCCTTATGCCATGAGCCAAATCGCTGAACAGGTCATTCGTGTTATCTGGATGCTCTTAGCAACCTTTATCATCATGAAGCTGGGTTCAAAAGATTATATATCAGCAGTTACCCAGTCTACCTTTGCGGCCTTTGTGGGAATGGTAGCTAGTTTTGCAGTCTTGATCTATTTCCTATACAAAGAAGGAATGCTTCAAAAAGTTTTTGAAACTCGAGATAAGATTGATAGTAAAGGTCTCTTGATTGATACCATTAAGGAAGCTATTCCTTTTATCTTGACTGGTTCGGCTATTCAGCTTTTCCAAATCTTGGACCAAAATACCTTTATCAATAGCATGAAGTGGTTTACCAACTATAGTAATGAAGACTTAATTGTCATGTTTTCTTATTTCTCTGCCAATCCTAATAAAATTACTATGATTTTGATTTCGGTTGGAGTTTCGATCGGTAGTGTAGGATTACCACTTTTAACTGAGAACTATGTTAAGGGTGATTTGCAGGCAGCTGCTCGGTTGGTGCAAGATAGTATCACCATGCTCTTCTTATTCTTACTTCCAGCAACTGTTGGAGTAGTCATGGTTGGAGAACCTCTCTATACAGTCTTTTACGGTAAGCCAGATAGTTTGGCTATGGGCTTGTTTGTCTTTGCAGTTTTACAGTCAACCATTCTTGGTTTGTACATGGTCTTGTCCCCTATGCTTCAAGCTATGTTCCGTAACCGTAAAGCAGTCTTGTATTTTGTTTATGGCTCAATTGCTAAGATTGTTTTACAATTACCATCGATAGCGATTTTCCATAGTTATGGTCCTTTAATTTCAACGACAATTGGTCTCATCATTCCAAATGTCTTGATGTACCGAGATATCTGTGAGGTGACAGGTGCACGTCGAAAGATTATTCTGAAGCGAACAATCTTAGTTACTATTTTGACTTTAGTCATGTTTATTCTGGTAGGCTTCTTACAATGGATGATTGGCTTTGTCTTCCAACCATCAGGTCGTTTCTGGAGTTTCCTTTACGTTCTTCTAATCGGAACAATCGGTGGTGGTCTCTACGGAGTCATGTGTCTCTATACTCGTCTCTTGGATAAGGTTATTGGACAGGCAAAAGCGGACCAGTTGCGAGAACGCTTGAAAATATCATAATAGTTTATAAATAAAATGAACAATTTGAACTTTCAACTCTAAAAAAGTTTAAATTGTTCATTTTTTATTTAAAAAAGAGAGAAAAAAATAAAAATTGTAGAAAAAAGATTAATTTATGTCTATAATCGCTTGACTAAAAAAAACAATAGCTGTATAATGATACAAATATTTAAATTTGGAGGTTCTGGAAATGAAAAAGTCTAAGGCAAAATATCTGACGCTGGCAGGCCTTGCCCTAAGTGCCGGTCTACTATTGGCGGCTTGTAGCAACTCAGCTAGTTCAACTAAAACATACAACTATGTATACAGTAGCGATCCGTCTAGTTTGAACTATCTTGCAGAAAACCGTGCAACAACCAATGACATCGTTACCAATTTGGTAGATGGGTTGATGGAAAATGACCAATACGGTAACTACGTTCCATCCTTAGCAGAGGATTGGACTGTTTCTCAGGACGGTTTGACATACACTTATAAACTTCGTAAAGATGCTAAGTGGTATACCTCTGAAGGTGAAGAATATGCTCCAGTAACTGCCCAAGATTTTGTAACTGGTTTGAAATATGCTGCTGATAAAAAATCCGAAGCTTTGTACCTGGTTCAAGATTCTGTAGCAGGGTTGGATGACTATATCAACGGTAAAACAACTGACTTTTCAACTGTCGGTGTTAAGGCGATTGACGACCAAACAGTTCAGTACACTTTGACACGACCAGAATCTTATTGGAATTCTAAAACAACATCAACCATTCTCTTCCCTGTCAATGCAGACTTCCTGAAATCAAAAGGGGATGACTTTGGTAAGGTAGACCCTTCTAGCATTTTGTACAATGGACCTTTCTTGATGAAATCCTTTGTTTCAAAATCTGTCATCGAATTCAAGAAAAATCCGAACTACTGGGATGAAAAAAATGTCTTTGTAGATGATGTGAAATTGGCCTATTATGATGGTAGTGACCAAGATGCACTAGCTCGTAACTTTGTAGAAGGAGTCTACAGCTACGCACGTCTCTATCCAAATAGCTCAAGCTTTGAAGGAATTAAAGAGAAGAACAAAGATAACATCATTTATAGTATGCAAACCGCAACTTCTTATTACTTGAACTTCAACTTGGACAGAAAATCTTATAACTTCACGTCTAAATCCTCAGATATCGAAAAGAAATCAACTCAAGAAGCAGTTCTGAATAAAAACTTCCGTCAAGCCTTCAACTATGCTTATAACCGTACAGCCTATGGAGCTCAATCTCAAGGGGAAGACGGAGCAACGAAGATTATTCGTAACCTAGTTGTACCTCCAACATTTGTAAGTATCAACGGAAAAGACTTTGGCGATGTTGTTTCAGAAAAGATGGTCAACTATGGCCAAGAATGGCAAGGAATCAACTTTGCAGATGCACAAGACCCATACTACAATCCTGATAAAGCTAAGGCTAAATTTGCGGAAGCCAAGAAAGAATTGGAAGCTAAGGGTGTGCAATTCCCAATCCACTTGGATGTATCAGTTGACCAATCAGCTAAAAAAGGTGTACTTGAAGCAAGCTCTTTGAAACAATCCATCGAATCTGTTCTAGGAGCTGAGAATGTGGTTATCGATATCCAACAGCTATCAACAGATGACTACGATAATTCTAGCTACCTAGCTCAAACCGCAGCTCAAAAGGATTTTGATATTTATAATGGTGGTTGGAGTGCTGACTACTTGGATCCATCAAGTTATCTTGATATCCTAAATGTTAATAATGGGGGTATGTTGCAAAACATTGGTCTAGAACCAGGTGAGGTAAATGACAAGGCTAAGGCAGTTGGACTCGATACTTACACTCAAATGCTAGAAGAAGCGAACAAGGAGCAAGAACCAGCAAAACGTTATGAAAAATATGCTGAAGTTCAAGCTTGGCTCGTTGATAGCGCTCTTGCAATTCCAAACGTTTCTCTTGGTGGAACACCGACTTTGAGAAAGACAGTTCCATTCTCATCGCCATTCTCACAAGCAGGAAATAAGGGTGTCGAATCATACAAATATCTCAAGTTGCAAGATAAGACTGTAACGGCTGATGAGTATGAAAAAGCTAAAGAAAAATGGCTAAAAGAAAAAGAAGAATCTAACAAAAAAGCCCAAGAAGAATTAGCTAAACACGTTAAATAATCAGTCAGTGCAACAGGAAAAACGATAGTTTCTCAGGAAGCTATCGTTTTTGTATAGTTTGAAACTATAACTAGCTCTTGAAAACAAGAAAACGAAGGATACAAAATAAGTGGTACAATAGTTACTATAGATTTGGAGGTATTGTATGAGTAAATCATTTCACATCAACACAATTTTAGCACAAGCAGGGATCAAGTCTGATGAAGCAACAGGTGCTTTGGTTACACCTATTCACTTTTCAACGACTTATCAGCACCCAGAATTTGGTCAATCAACTGGATTTGACTATACTCGCACTAAAAACCCAACTCGTAGCAAGGCAGAGGAAGTCTTGGCAGCTATTGAATCAGCCCACTATGCTCTAGCAACTAGTTCAGGTATGTCTGCGATTGTGTTGGCCTTTAGCATTTTTCCAGTAGGAAGTAAGGTTTTGGCTGTCCGTGACCTTTACGGTGGTTCTTTCCGTTGGTTCAATCAAGTGGAGCAGGAAGGACGTTTCCGCTTTACCTATGCCAATACAGAAGAAGAGTTGATTGCCGAGCTAGAAAAGGATGTGGATGTACTCTATATCGAAACGCCAACCAACCCTTTGATGTTGGAATTTGATATTGAAAAATTGTCAACATTAGCTCATGCAAAAGGTGCTAAAGTTGTCGTTGATAATACCTTCTATAGCCCGATTTACCAACGTCCGATTGAAGACGGGGTAGATATTGTCCTTCATTCAGCGACAAAATACCTTGCAGGTCATAATGATGTTTTAGCTGGTGTAGTTGTGACAGATAGTGCGGATCTATACGAAAAACTCTTTTACAATCTCAACACGACAGGGGCTGTTTTGTCACCATTTGATAGCTATCAGTTGATTCGTGGTCTTAAGACCTTGTCACTTCGCATGGAGCGCTCGACTGCTAATGCTCAAGAAATCGTAGCCTTTTTGGAACAATCACCTGCTGTCAAAGAAGTTTTGTATACAGGTCGTGGAGGAATGATTTCCTTTAAAGTAGCAGATGAGAAACGTATTCCTCATATCTTAAATACCTTGAAAGTATTCTCTTTCGCTGAAAGCCTAGGTGGTGTAGAAAGTCTGATTACCTACCCAACTACTCAAACCCATGCAGACATTCCTGCAGAGGTTCGTCATTCTTATGGACTGACTGATGATCTCTTGCGCTTGTCTATTGGTATTGAGGATGCCAGAGATTTGATTGAAGACTTGCGTCAAGCCTTGGAAGGATAAGACTATGGGAAAATATGATTTTACGACCTTGCCCAATCGTTTTGGACATCATACCTACAAATGGAAAGAAGCAGAGACTGACCGAGAAGTATTACCAGCCTGGATTGCTGATATGGACTTTGAAGTCTTACCTGAGATTCGTCAGACTGTCCATGACTATGCTGAGCAATTAGTCTATGGTTATACCTATGCTAGTGATGGATTGATTGAAACTGTTCAAAACTGGGAGGAAAAACATCATGGTTATCGCTTTGATAAGGATGCTCTAGTCTTTATCGAAGGGGTAGTGCCAGCTATTTCAACAGCCATTCAAGCCTTTACCAAAGAAGGCCAAGCAGTGCTCATTAACACACCGGTATATCCACCTTTTGCTCGAAGTATTAAGCTCAATAATCGTAGACTAATCACCAACTCTCTAGTAGAAAAAGATGGACTTTTTGAGATTGACTTTGATCAATTGGAGAAAGCCTTTGTCGAAGAAGATGTGAAACTCTACATTCTCTGTAATCCTCATAATCCTGGTGGACGCGTTTGGGAAAAGGAAGTCTTAGAGAAGATTGGACAACTGTGTCAAAAACATGGAGTCTTGCTGGTATCTGATGAGATTCACCAAGATTTAGCCTTGTTTGGAAATAAACACCAGTCATTCAATACTGTAAATGAAGATTTTAAAGAATTTTCACTGATTTTAAGTAGTGCAACTAAGACCTTCAACATTGCTGGGACGAAGAATTCTTACGCTATTATCGAGAATCCTAAGTTGAGACTTGCTTTCCAAAAACGCCAGCTGGCTAATAATCAACATGAAATCTCAGGTTTGGGATATTTAGCAACAGAAACTGCCTATCGCTATGGGGAGGATTGGTTGGCAGAACTCAAAGAAGTCATCGAAGAACACATCAACTATGTAGTGAATTTATTTGGTAAAGAAACTAAAATCAAGGTCATGAAACCTCAAGGGACCTATCTCATTTGGCTTGATTTTTCGGCTTATGATATTAGAGATGAAGAACTAAGAGGACTCTTAAGAGACGAAGCCAAGGTTATCCTTAATAGAGGCTTAGATTTTGGTGAAGAAGGAGCTCTACATGCTCGCTTAAATGTAGCCATGCCGACATCTGTCTTGGAAGAAGTTTGCCAACGAATCATCTCAGCATTTACAAAATTTTAAACATTAGCCTTCAAGAAGAGAACTCTTCTGAGAAGGCTATTTTCGTAAGAAGAAATGTGGTATAATTAAGAGATAAAGTAAAGGGGAAAATATGGCTAAATTGATTCCAGGGAAGCTTCGAATGGAGGGAGCTCAACTCTACGAAACTAGTCAGATTGAAATTATCAAAGAGAAAGACCATCGCCTCTATGCGCGTGTAGCAGATGAAGAAATTCGCTATAGCCTGGATGATGATTTGGTTTTTTGTACTTGTGATTTTTTCCAAAAAAGAGGTTTTTGTGTGCATTTGGCAGCACTAGAGCATTACCTGAAAAATGATCCGATTGGTCAGGAACTCTTGGGAAATCTGGAAAATGTGCACGAACAGAAAGAAGAAGTTGAAACTCAGGTTACTTTTGGAGGAAAGTTTTTAGAATCCATTCAAATTCCTAGTCTTTCTGAAATCTATCAGTTGTCTGCTCAGGGGCAGATTGAAGCAGGGACTAATCGCATTATTTGGACTTTGAGAGTCGGTCTTATCCAAACGCAGAAATTTTATGTAATCCGAGATATACCCCTTTTTCTGAAGGTTTTAGAAACTAGCAAACCCTATATGATTGGGAAGTTATATGAAACTTCCTTGAATATTCGTCAGTTTGATGAAAGTAGCCAATTTGTTCTAAATTTCCTTCAAGGGATTGTAGAAGATGAGGCTGAAAATGCCCTCTTTTTCCAAAATCAAGGTCGTCATCTCTATTTCCCGCTGTCTTTTTTTGAGCAGGGTGTTAGTCTGCTGATGGGCTTAGATGCATTTCAATTTGACCATCAGATTTCGAATTATCACCACCTTGTATTTCAAGATTTTGATGGTCAAGCAGGTTTGTTTACCTTTCAAATTGAAGAAAAGTCCAACTATTTTGAGATGGAAATTGTTCAACAGGTAGGACTTAATTCGTTTTATAAGGGACAAGTCTTGTTTACTAAAGGTACATTCTATCTTCTGTCTAAAGAACAAGCTAGACTTATAGAAAAATTAAAAAAAGTATCTATCGATAAAAGTGGTAGAAAGATTTTACAATTTGATACTAGTGATCGAGATCTTTTAGCTTCGACCTTGTTGCAGTTTAAAGACATAGGAGAGGTAAATGCTCCTGATACGCTTCAAATTCAGTCTTTCCGTCCTTCTTTCTACATGGAAGGAGAAGAGGACGGTTCTATTCGTTTGGATATGCAGTTTCAGTATGAAACTTGCTTAGTAAGGAATCGTAATGAACTAGAGAGTCTTCCTTTTGCTAGTGATATTCAACTGGAGAAGCAAATCTTTCAATTGGCTCTATCAGCTGGCTTTGAAGCAGATTTTTGTTCATGGCGTCAAAGTTTGAAAGCTGATGCAGTCCATATCTTCTTCCAGGAAGTTTTGCCAGCCTTTGCAGCGCTTGGAGAATTAAAGATTTCTGAAAGCTTGCAAGACCTTTATCAGGTTCAGAAGCCTCAAGTTCACATCTCATTCAAGGGAAGCCTATTAGAAATTCAATTTGATTTTCAAGATATAGATCAAGAAGAAATCGATCGAGCGATGAAAGCGCTAGTTGAGAAGCAAGATTATTACATTAGCTCTTCGAATCAGGTTTACTATTTCGATGATCAGACCAAGCGTATCCGTCAGGATTTAGAAGAATTAGGGATAGAGGACCTACAAGATGGAGCTTTTCGAGCTCGTAAATCCCTAGCTTATACCCTATCTCATCTATTTAAGGACCAGGATCAAATTTCTTTCACCGAAGAATTTCGCAATCTGGCCCATGATTTGACACATCCAGAAGATTTTCCGATGAAAGGACTGAATATCCAAGCAGAACTTAGAGACTATCAGAAAAAGGGAATTCAGTGGCTTCAGATGCTCCATCATTATGGCTTCGGCGGTATTTTAGCAGATGATATGGGGCTTGGGAAGACCTTGCAAACCATTGCCTTTTTAAGTAGTCAGGTTCAAGCAGATACCAGTGTCCTAATCCTTGCTCCATCTGGCTTAATCTATAACTGGGCTGATGAATTTCAAAAGTTTGCTCCAGATTTGGATGTTGTGGTAGTGCATGGCTTGAAATCTCATCGAGAGTCTATTTTGGCTGAAGACCATCAGATTTATGTCACAAGCTATGCTACTTTCCGTCAGGACAGTGAGATTTATCAAGACCTATCTTTTGATTTTCTCTTTTTAGACGAAGCTCAAGTCATGAAAAATGCACAGACCAAGATAGCACAAAGTTTGCGACAGTTTGTAGTTCCATCTGTTTTTGCCCTCTCAGGAACTCCAATTGAAAACCACCTAGGAGAGCTTTGGTCGATTTTTCAGATTGTCTTACCAGGCCTCTTACCTGCTAAGAAGGAGTTTATGAAACTATCAACTGAAAGAGTGGCTCAATTTATCAAACCCTTTGTCATGAGACGCAAGAAAGAAGAGGTTTTGACAGAGTTGCCTGACTTGATTGAAGTCGTCTATAAGAATGAACTGGAGGATCAACAAAAAGCTATCTATCTTGCTCAGCTGCAACAGATGCAGGAGCGTCTGGGACAGGTAAGCGATTCGGAATTTCAACGAAATCGCGTCGAAATTTTGACTGGTCTCATGCGTCTGCGTCAGATTTGTGATACACCTGCGCTCTTTATGGAGAACTACCAAGGAGAGAGCGGGAAGCTGGATAGTTTACGAGATTTGCTGGTTCAGATTGCTGAAGGTGGACACCGTGTACTTATCTTCTCACAATTTAGAGGTATGCTGGATCGGATTGAGCAAGAGCTGCCTGACTTAGGCTTGACTTCCTTTAAAATTACGGGTTCAACACCTTCACAAGAACGTCAGGAAATGACCAAGGCCTTTAACCAAGGAGAGCGTGATGTATTTTTAATTTCCCTAAAGGCTGGCGGGGTCGGTCTCAATCTCACTGGTGCCGATACGGTCATTCTAGTAGACTTATGGTGGAATCCTGCAGTTGAATCGCAGGCTATCGGTCGCGCCCATCGTATGGGGCAAGAGCAAGCTGTTGAAGTTTATCGCCTTGTGACTCGAGGTACAATTGAAGAAAAGATTCAAGAATTACAAGAGAAAAAGAAAAATCTTGTTTCTGAAATCTTGGATGGAACAGAGTCTCGTGGCAGTCTGAGTCTAGCTGAAATACGAGAAATTTTAGGGATTTCATGAGCCTATACTTGAAAAATCAAGACATTACGCTATAATGGAGTATTGAAAGGAAATAAATATGACACAAAAACGATTTCCAATAGTGGCAGATGATGAAGTCATGTTGACAGAAATGCCAGTTATGAATCTCTACGATGAGTCTGATTTCATCAGTAATATAAAAGGTGATTACCAAGATAAAAACTACTTAGAATGGTCTCCAATCACTGAAGACAAAAAGCAAGAGGAAGCCAAGCCTCTTGTAAAATCGATTGAGAAAAAAGAAAAATCCTATGCTGAATTAGCGCGTGAAGAAGCTCGCGCGGATTTGAAAAAGAAGCGATCGGCTCGATATTTGACTCAGGATGTAAGTCATACGAGACGTCAACCGAAGACAAGCCATGTGCGTCCAGCAAATCAACCGACAGCACCTTTTCAAAAGGAAAATCCAGGAGAATTTGCGAAATATAGTCAGAAGTTAGGTCAGTCTCACTATATTTTGGCAGAAACAGTTTCTCAAGTGGAACATCCAATTTCAGATGGTGAGACAAGTCATTCCAAGAAAAACAATTATGACTTTTTAAAGAAAAGCCAAATTTATAACAAAAAAAGTAAACAAAAAGAACAAGAACGTCAAGTGGCCCAAGAGCTTAACTTGACTAGAATGAGCGAATAGAGGGGAAGAAAATGGCAAAAACCTATCATTTTATCGGAATCAAGGGATCAGGTATGAGTGCCTTGGCTTTGATGTTGCACCAAATGGGGCATAAAGTTCAAGGTTCTGACGTTGAAAAGTACTACTTTACACAACGTGGACTAGAGCAAGCAGGAATTACAATTTTACCTTTTGATGAAAAAAATCTTCAAGGTGACTTAGAGATTATCGCTGGTAATGCCTTCCGTCCAGATAACAATGTTGAAATTGCTTACGCGGACCAAAATGGTATCAGCTATAAACGTTATCATGAGTTTCTTGGTAGTTTTATGCGTGACTTTATCAGTATGGGAGTTGCTGGTGCACACGGTAAGACTTCAACAACTGGGATGCTTTCTCACGTCTTGTCACACATCACTGATACTAGCTACTTGATCGGAGATGGTACAGGTCGTGGTTCTGAAAATGCCAAGTATTTTGTCTTTGAATCAGACGAGTATGAGCGCCATTTCATGCCATATCATCCAGAGTACTCTATCATCACTAACATTGATTTTGACCACCCTGACTATTTCACAAGCTTAGAGGACGTCTTCAACGCCTTCAATGATTATGCCAAACAAATTACTAAAGGCTTGTTCGTTTACGGTGAAGATGCTGAGTTGCGTAAGATTACAGCAAATGCCCCAATCTATTATTACGGTTTTGAAGCAGAAGGTAATGACTTTGTAGCAAGTGACTTGCTTCGTTCTACAACAGGTTCAACCTTTACCGTTCACTTCCGTGGTCAAGAGTTGGGCCAATTCCACATTCCAACTTTCGGTCGCCACAATATCATGAATGCTACAGCAGTGATTGGTTTGCTTTATACTGCTGGTTTTGACTTGAATTTAGTACGTGAACACTTGAAGACTTTTGGTGGAGTGAAACGTCGCTTTACAGAAAAGGTTGTTAATAATACAGTTATCATTGATGACTTTGCTCACCATCCAACTGAGATCATTGCGACGCTAGATGCTGCACGTCAAAAATACCCAAGCAAGGAAATCGTGGCAATTTTCCAACCACATACCTTTACTCGTACCATCGCCTTGTTGGATGATTTTGCTCAAGCCTTGAATCAGGCTGATGCAGTTTACCTCGCACAAATCTACGGTTCAGCTCGTGAGGTGGACCATGGTGATGTCAAAGTAGAAGACCTTGCAAGTAAGATTAATAAGAAAAATCAAGTAATCACAGTTGAAAATGTTTCTCCACTTCTAGACCATGACAATGCTGTCTATGTTTTCATGGGAGCTGGCGATATCCAAACTTATGAATACTCATTCGAACGTCTCTTATCTAATTTGACAAGTAATGTTCAGTAAGGAAGATCATGGAATTTCCAATTAAAATCAGGGAAGCACAGCAATCAGATATAAATCAGATTTGCTTGATCCAAGAAAGTATTTCAAACTCCCTAGAAATATTGAATAGAGAAATAATAGAAGAACGTATCCGCAAGCATGCGGGTACGTTTCTCTTAGCTAGCCTGGATGATCAAGGGATTGCTTATATCACTGCGACGACACCTCCTATTCCCTCTTCAAGACAATGGATGCTTGAGATCGGAGATGAGGAATTCATTAGTGAGAACTCAATCATCCTTGAAGATTTAGCTGTTCATCCAGATTACCAAGGGCAAGGCTTTGGAACCTTGTTGCTAGCAGCTTTGAAGGAAGTTACCCGTCAGCAAAAAAGACCAGGTATTTATCTGCTTTGTGAGGATGAGTTGCTGGCCTACTTTGAAATGAATGGATTTGTGGAACAAGGGATCGTAGATGGAGAAAGGAGCAGTGAAGTTGCCTTTCTCATGCGATGGCATAATCCCTATTATCAGGAGGAACTATGATTATTAGACAAGCTAGATTGACAGATTTAGATCGTATCTTTGAAATTGAACTAGAAAATTTTTCAATTGAAGAAGCCATTCCTCGTCCTGTTTTTGAAGCTCATCTGAAGGAAATTAAGACCAGTTTTTTAGTAGCTGAAAAAGAGGGCGAAATACTAGGCTATATTGAGGGACCAGTAGTCCCTCATCGATATTTACAAGACCAGTCCTTTACAGAAGACATTAAAGATTATAGCCATCAAAAAGGTGGCTATATCTCTGTGACTTGTCTATCCATTGCTAAGAAAGCTCAAGCTTTAGGTGTCGGACGAAAATTATTGACCGCTTTAAAAGATCTCGCTTTTGAGCATGAGCGTGAGGGAATCAATCTAACCTGCCATGACTATCTCATTGGCTATTATGAGAAACATGGTTTTGTAAATGAAGGAAAATCCAAGTCGACTTTTGCTGGTGAAGAATGGTATGATATGGTCTGGGAAAACACGAATTAGGCATCAGAAAGGCATCTATGGTTGCTTTTCTTTAGTTTTTGAGATATAATATTATGGATTATCAACAAGGAGGTAATACCTTTGAGCGAAAATTCTCGAGAAGAAGAAAAGTTAAGTTTTAAAGAACAAATTTTACGAGACTTAGAAAGATTGAAAAGAGAAGAAGAGGTTAACGCTACCGAGAGTGGTAAGGATGAGCTTTTCTCTGATTTCAGTAATCTTTCAAAGACAGATGAATTAGTGAAAGAGCCGTCTGTAGAAGACTTGATGGAAGATTCAGTTTCACTAGTGGATGAACTATTTGCTAATGCTCCAACAGTTCCACCACGTCCATCTTTATCATCAGAAGAACCTATTGAACCAGCTGTAGTTCCAGAAAAAGTTACACCTGCAGAACCAGCTGTGGCTCCAGAAAAAGTTACACCTGCAGAACCAGCTGTAGTTCCAGCAGAAGTTACACCTACAGAATCCGCAGTAGCTACAGAACCAGTAGTACCTACTGTAGATCCAGTTGAATCTCATGTACCTGCTCAGCCGGTTCAAGAAGAGAAAGAGTTCAATGCTAATTCGACAAGGATTCCAGTTTCTTATCGTACGAATCAGGCCAAACCAAGTCCTGCTCGAAAGAATATTAAACCTCAACTGAAACCAACAGTTCTTGCAAAAGAAACTCCAAGTCAAGAACCAGTTGCTCCAGTTGAAACTAGAACGGAGCTTCCTAGAAGAAGTCGTAAAGAATCAGTGAAACCAATCAAGAAAAAGAAAAAATCACGCTTGAAAGGATTTTTCGTAACAGTATTTGTTTTATTGATTTTACTAGGTGTGGGTGGATTCTTTGGTTACCGTTATGTCGAATCTGCACTCCAACCGGTTGATGCTAATTCAAAACAGTATGTTACGGTTCAGATTCCAGAAGGGGCCAATCTTCAGCAAATTGGTGATACCTTAGAAAAATCTGAATTGATAAAACACGGTTTTATCTTTAGCCTTTATGCTAAGTATAAAGACTACAATGATTTGAAATCTGGTTACTATAATTTGCAAAAGAGCATGAGTACAGATGATATCATCAAAGAATTGCAAAAGGGTGGAACGCCTCAACCTCAAGAAGTTGCACTTGCAAATCTTACAATCCCTGAAGGTTATACCCTTGATCAAATTGCACAGACAGTTGGTCAGCTTCAAGGAGAGTTTAAAGAACCTTTGACGGCTGATGCCTTCTTGGCAAAAGTGCAAGATGAAACCTTCATCTCTCAATTAGTTGCTAAGTACCCAACCCTTCTCGGAAGTCTACCAACTAAAGAAAGTGGTGTTCGTTATCGTTTAGAAGGGTACCTATTCCCAGCAACTTATGCTATTAAAGAAAGCACAACTATTGAAAGCTTGATTGATGAAATGGTGGCAACTATGGACAAAAACTTGTCAGCACATTACACTGCAATCAAGGAAAAGAACTTGACAGTGAATGAACTCCTCACCATCGCATCACTTGTGGAAAAAGAAGGATTGAAAACTGACGATCGCAAACTGATGGCTGGAGTTTTCTATAATCGTTTGAACCTTGGCATGCCGCTCCAAAGTAATATTGCTATTCTCTATGCAGAAGGTAAGCTAGGACAAAATATTAGCTTGGCGGATGATGCAGCAATTGATACAACAATTAATTCACCTTATAATGTTTATACAAACCTTGGCTTAATGCCTGGCCCAGTAGACAGTCCAAGTCTGGATGCAATTGAAGCAAGTATCAATCAAACTAAGAGTGACAATCTCTACTTTGTAGCCAACGTACAAGATGGTAAGGTTTACTTTGCAACGACACGAGAAGAACATGATCGAAACGTTGCAGAGCATGTTAACAGTAAATTGACACAATCAAGTAGCTCAAACTAACTCTTAGAACAAGATTTGCGATTAAATCCCTGAGTGTAGAAGAGAAACTCTCTTTTTACGGGAATGGCAAGTCACACCAGTCTTTCCGCTATGATTAGAAACGCCTGAAATTCACAAGTTTTAGGCGTTCGGAAATTACGAAAGTAAAAACTTACCTCTTATTTGAACCTGAGTCTAGAAGTGATAGAATCATTCGGTTTAGGCACAGATTTTAAAAGGTCGATACTGACTAAAATCATTTAAGGAAAGCTTTAAAAAGGCTTTGTCTTCATTGTAAAATTATGTGGTTTACCACATAATTTTGCTTTACTACCTAAAGAAATATAAATTTAATCAAAAGAAAGTTGAGAAAAATGGCAGAAAAAACATATCCGATGACCCTTGAAGAAAAGGAAAAACTCGAAAAAGAATTAGAAGAGTTGAAACTAGTTCGTCGTCCAGAAGTTGTAGAACGCATCAAGATTGCGCGTTCATACGGTGACTTGTCAGAAAATAGTGAGTATGAAGCAGCTAAGGACGAGCAAGCCTTCGTTGAAGGACAAATCTCTAGCTTGGAAACAAAAATCCGTTATGCTGAGATTGTCAATAGCGATGCGGTTGCTCAAGATGAAGTTGCTATCGGGAAAACAGTAACTATCCAAGAAATTGGTGAAGACGACGAAGAAGTATATATCATCGTGGGATCAGCGGGTGCAGATGCCTTTGCAGGTAAAGTATCAAATGAAAGCCCAATTGGGCAAGCCTTGATTGGTAAGAAAACAGGTGATACTGCTACGATTGAAACACCTGTAGGAAGCTATGATGTTAAAATCTTAAAAGTGGAAAAAACAGTTTAATAGGAATGAAAAGAAGGAGTAGATATAGGGAAAGCGCTTCCTATCACTCCTTTTCTTCATTCTAAAAACTAGAGGAGACTATATGAATTCAGAAAATAAGCACAAAAAGAAAAATAAAATGGAACGTGGGTTAACCAATCGCCATGTTCAGGTTATGGCGATTGCAGGAACGATTGGAACGGGACTATTTCTAGGAGCTGGACGTTCAATTAGTTTGACAGGTCCGTCAATCGTCTTGGTCTATATGATTACGGGTGGTTTTATGTATCTTATGATGCGTGCTATCGGGGAAATGTTGTACCAAGATCCGGAGCAACATACCTTTATCAACTTTATTACCCGTTATCTAGGTCAGGGTTGGGGTTACTTCTCGGTCTGGTCTTACTGGCTCTCAGTAGTCTTTATCGGTATGGCTGAGATTACAGCTATTGCTCACTATGTTCAGTTTTGGTTTCCATCCTGGCCATCTTGGTTGATTCAGGTTGTATTTCTGACAATACTCGGATTGGTGAATTTGATTGCCGTTAAAATCTTTGGTGAAGTAGAATTTTGGTTTGCTATGATCAAAATCGTGGCCATTCTTGCTATGATTGCGACAGGTGTCTTTCTAGTTTTGACTGGCTTTGAAACTCCATATGGTTCAGCAAGTCTTGCCAATATCAGTGAACACTTCTCACTTTTCCCAAATGGTGCTATGAACTTTGTCATGGCCTTCCAGATGGTTTTCTTTGCTTACTTGATGATTGAATTTATCGGTGTTACCACATCTGAAACCAAGGATCCAAGAAAAGTATTGCCTAAGGCTGTTAAGGAAATTCCCTTGCGAATTATCTTTTTCTACGGTGGAGCTCTCTTAGCAATCATGTCTATTATTCCTTGGCGTGAGCTTTCTGCAGCGGATTCACCATTTGTAACGGTATTTGAACTTGTTGGTCTTAAGTGGGCGGCAGCTTTAATTAACTTTGTAGTTTTGACTTCAGCTGCATCAGCCTTGAATTCAACCCTTTACTCAACAGGTCGTCACTTGTACCAAATTGCCCATGATTCACCAAATCGTTTCTTGAAAGCTATTAAGGCAGATACACTCTCACGTCACAACGTTCCTCAGAATGCTATCATTGCTTCTGCCGTATTGATTGGTTTTGCAGCCTTCATCAATGTCCTTCCAGGCGTATCAGATGCCTTTGCTTTGATTACAGCTTCTTCATCAGGTGTTTATATCGCCATCTACATCTTGATCATGGTAGCCCATCTCAAATATCGTAAGTCTAAAGACTTTATGTCGGATGGCTATCTCATGCCTCAATATCGCTTGCTAAATCCTTTAACAATGCTCTTCTTTATCTTTGTATTTGGAACACTCTTCTTACAAGAGTCAACTGTAATGGGAGCTAGAGGTTCAGCTATCTGGATTGTCGTCTTTGGAATCTATAGTCAGTGGAGATTTAAAAAATAAAGAAGTTGCTCATCAACCGAGGTTGGTGAGTTTTTTTAAGTTTGACAGTTCTTCAAAATAGGAATATAATCAAGGCGTAAGTGTCTCTGAGGAGGTTTTGATGCACATTCGATTGGAGAATACAGAGTCTCAGAAAGTACAGGAAATAGGGGATTTGATTCGCTCTTATAATCGTTCCAACAGAGAAGCAGCTGAAAGCGAGCCTCTTAATATTTATGTCGAAGATGAACATGGTCAACTCCTGGCTGGTTTAGTAGCAGAGACTTTTGGAAATTGGTTAGAAATCGAGTATTTGTTTGTGAAAGAGGAATTCAGAGGACAAGGAATCGGCTCCCAACTATTGCAACAAGCAGAAAGTGAAGCTAAGAAGAAAAACTGTCGATACGCTTTTGTGAATACGTATCAATTTCAAGCGCCAGCCTTTTATCAGAAGTATGACTATAAGGAAGTTTTTACATTGAAGGATTATCCATACACTGGACAAAGGCACTATTATCAAAAAGAGTTGTAAACGGAAAATGAACGATTGAAGAGGATGGCACATCATAATGGAGGTGGGTTAATGGATATCATACTAGATATGGGTAATGTTCTACTGGAATGGAACAAGGATAAGATTTTGAAAGCTGTAGCTAAAACTCAGAAAGATTATCTAATTTTAGACAAGGCTATTTTCCAGTCGGGGCTCTGGGAACGATTGGACCTGGGGACCTTGACTCGGGAAGAACTGGTTAATAGAGTTCTTTCCTTATTAGGGGATATCTATAAGAAAAAGGTAGAAGAAGTCATTTGGAATTGGCCAGCCTATATCGATATTTACACGGAAGTCTTTCCGCTGCTTGCACGTTTAAAGGAAAAAGGTCATCGTATTTTTGTCTTATCTAATACATCGCCAGTTTTTTATGAATTATTGAAAAACCAACTAGCACCTCTAGAAAAGATTTTAGATGGTTTTGTTCTTTCCTGTGATATCAAGGCTATCAAACCTGATCGAAAAATGTTTGAAGAAATCCTCCGTAAATATCAGTTGGATCCAGCAAATTGTGTCTTTCTTGATGATATAGCAGACAACACTAAGATGGCTGAAAGTCTAGGAATCAGAGCCTATCAAGTCAAACAGAGAAGTGACGTTGTAGATATTTTGAAAAAATTTGAATAAGCAGAAAACTCTCTATCATTTAGTTGGTAGAGAATTTTTGTTAAAAAAATCGCACAAAATGTTAGATATATATTGCATAATGTAAATTATATGATATAATGAACTTAGAAGAAGCGTAACTTTTTAAAATTATAAAGGAGGTAAGAAGTGGCTAAGAATTTAAAATTAAAACTAGCTCGAGTGGAGTTAGATATGACACAAGGTGACTTGGCAGAAGCTGTAGGTGTGACTAGACAGACTATCGGCTTGATAGAAGCTGGGAAATATAATCCTAGTCTCTCCCTTTGCCAGTCTATTTGCAGATGCTTAGGTAAAACTTTAGATCAATTATTTTGGGAGGAAGAAGATGAAAAATAGATTTTATTATTATTATCAATTACTAGACGAAAGAGAAGAGCAACAACTTCATAAAGCTGGCGCAGAGAGTTTTCATATTTCTATCGGATTGTTGTTTCTAGCTTATTTCATATCAGTGTTAGCACCAAGTCTTTTTAATCCGAGTATGATGCTCATCATTATCATTATTGGGACTTTTTATTTTTTCAACCGTGCTCGAAATCTCGGTGTGACCTACTATAGTCGTTTTCATTTTACGATTTTGGGATGCTTATTAGTGACTCTTGCAATTACAGCCATCTTGATGCTCCAGAACTACCAGTTCAATATTGAGATTTACCAGCACAATCCTCTGAACGTTAAATACTTGTCTGCTTGGATCATTACCTATCTACTTTATCTTCCTTGTGTCTTTCTTGGAAACTTTGGATTAAAAAGTTATGGTGAATGGGCTCAGAAGAAGTATGAAAAAGATATGGATAAGCTCGAGAGCATGGAATAGCTTGTTAGCTTTTTATCAATATCGAGAAAATGTGTTATAATAGTACTAATTTATGAGAAAAGAAGAAACATTTTCATCTTTTTACAAATAGGGAAGAAGGACAGTATATGTACCCAGATGATAGTTTAACTTTGCACACTGATTTGTATCAAATTAACATGATGCAAGTTTACTTCGACCAAGGCATTCATAACAAGAAAGCAGTTTTTGAAGTTTATTTCCGCCAACAGCCTTTTAAAAACGGTTATGCTGTTTTTGCAGGTTTGGAACGAATTGTGAACTACCTAGAAAACCTGCGCTTTTCTGATAGTGATATTGCTTATTTAGAATCACTTGGTTATCATGGTGCTTTCTTGGAATATCTCCGTAATCTCAAGATGGAATTGACTGTACGTTCTGCTCAAGAAGGGGACTTGGTATTTGCCAATGAACCGATCGTTCAAGTGGAGGGACCTTTGGCGCAGTGTCAATTGGTTGAAACAGCTCTTTTGAATATCGTTAATTTTCAAACCTTGATTGCGACTAAGGCTGCTCGTATTCGTTCAGTCATTGAAGATGAGCCTTTGATGGAGTTTGGTACACGTCGTGCGCAAGAAATGGATGCAGCTATCTGGGGGACTCGTGCGGCTGTCATTGGTGGTGCCAATGGAACTAGTAATGTACGCGCAGGTAAGCTCTTTGGAATCCCAGTTTTAGGGACTCATGCCCATGCTTTAGTTCAAGTTTATGGAAATGACTATCAGGCTTTCAAGGCTTATGCCTCAACACACAAAAATTGTGTCTTTCTAGTAGATACCTACGATACTCTTCGCATCGGTGTTCCAGCAGCGATTCAGGTTGCGCGTGAACTTGGTGACAAGATTAATTTCCTTGGTGTCCGCATTGACTCTGGAGATATTGCCTATATTTCTAAAAAAGTTCGTCAACAACTGGATGAAGCAGGATTTACGGATGCTAAGATCTATGCATCCAATGATCTTGATGAAAATACCATCCTTAACCTCAAGATGCAAAAAGCTAAGATTGACGTCTGGGGTGTAGGTACTAAACTCATCACTGCTTATGACCAACCAGCACTTGGAGCAGTTTACAAGGTTGTTGCTATTGAAGACGAGAATGGTCATATGCGCAATACCATTAAACTTTCAAATAATGCAGAGAAAGTTTCAACACCAGGTAAGAAACAAGTTTGGCGCATCACTAGTCGTGAAAAAGGCAAGTCTGAAGGTGACTACATTACCTATGATGGTGTCGATGTTGCTAGCATGACTGAAATCAAGATGTTCCATCCAACCTATACTTACATCAAGAAAACTGTCCGTAATTTTGATGCTGTTCCTCTCTTGGTAGACATTTTCAAGGAAGGTAAGCTAGTTTATGATTTACCAAGTCTGCCTGAAATTCAAGCCTATGCTCGTAAGGAATTTGATAAGCTTTGGGATGAATACAAACGTGTACTCAACCCACAACATTATCCTGTGGACTTGGCTCGTGATGTATGGCAAGACAAGATGGACTTGATTGATAAGATGCGTAAGGAAGCCTTAGGCGAAGGAGAAGAAGAATGAGTTTGCAAGAAACCATTATCCAGCAACTAGGTGTAAAACCAGTCATTGATGCCCAAGAAGAAATCCGTCGTTCGATTGACTTTTTAAAACGATATTTAAAGAAGCATCCCTTCTTAAAAACGTTTGTATTGGGTATTTCTGGAGGCCAAGACTCGACCTTAGCAGGACGTCTTGCCCAACTAGCTATGGAAGAAATGCGAGCAGAAACAGGTGATGATAGTTATAAATTTATCGCAGTTCGTTTGCCTTATGGAGTGCAAGCTGATGAAGCAGATGCTCAAAAAGCCCTAGCTTTTATCCAGCCAGATGTGAGCCTGGTAGTGAATATCAAGGAATCTGCTGATGCTATGGCCGCAGCTGTTGAAGCAACAGGAAGTGCGGTTTCCGATTTCAACAAGGGAAATATCAAGGCTCGTAGTCGTATGATTGCCCAATATGCCCTTGCAGGTGCTCATAGCGGAGCTGTTATCGGGACAGACCATGCTGCGGAAAATATCACAGGTTTCTTTACCAAGTTTGGTGATGGTGGTGCAGATATTCTCCCACTTTATCGCCTCAATAAACGCCAAGGAAAACAACTTTTGAAAGAGCTTGGAGCTGATCCAGCCCTCTATGAAAAAGTTCCAACGGCAGATTTGGAAGAAGAAAAACCAGGCATTGCAGACGAAGTAGCCTTGGGACTCACTTACAATGAAATTGATGATTACTTGGAAGGTAAACAGGTCAGCCCAGAAGCGCAAGCAACCATTGAAAAATGGTGGTACAAAGGCCAACACAAACGCCACCTCCCAATCACTGTATTTGATACGTTTTGGGAGTAAAAATCTCCAGTGGAGGTTTTTACCCCGAGTCTTGAAACAGGAGAACGAGGCAGGTCCGGGGGACCTTTTTACCTTCTTACCTTGAAATTAGAAAGTGAGCTACGATTATGAAAGCACTAGGTACACAAACTATAGAGACAGAACGTTTGATATTGAGGAGATTTGTGGAAACTGATGCTCAAGCCATGTTTGAAAATTGGGCTTCTAGTCTAGATAATCTAACCTATGTTACTTGGGATCCTCATCCAAATGTTGATTTTACAAAGAACTCAATAAGAACTTGGGTAGCATCCTATGACAATCCAAATTACTACAAATGGGCCATTAGTCTCAAAGAAAATCCAGAATATGTCATTGGAGATATTAGTCTGGTCAGTGTGGATGAAGAAAACTCTAGCTGTGAAGTCGGATATATCTTAGGGATGGACTACTGGGGACGAGGACTCATGACAGAAGCCTTGAAGGCAGTTTTATCATACTGTCTAGATGAGATTGGATTTGAAGAGGTTGATGCTTGCTATGCAAGTTTAAATCCCGCCTCTGGTCGTGTGATGGAAAAGGCGGGTATGACTTTTTGGAAGACGATTCCAAATGCAGTTGAACGAAAAGGTTATATAGCCGATAAAATTTATTATCAAATCAAAAAATAAGATGGAAAAGAATAACTTTTCCATCTTATTTTTTGTAATATACTTTTTAATCAAAATAAAGCAAGTCTTTGCTGGTACTTGTAAAGAGGTCGAAGCCATCCTTCGTAACAACACCGCAGTCCTCGATACGAACACCGACTTTACCAGGGATATAGATACCAGGTTCAACAGAGAAGCACATGCCTTCTTCGATAACCATGTCGTTTCCTTCCATGATAGATGGGAATTCGTGGACATCCATACCGATACCATGACCGAGACGGTGATTGAAGTACTCACCATAGCCAGCTTTTTCGATCACTTCACGAGCTGCACGGTCAACCTCATGAGCTGTTACACCAGGTTTGATAAAGTCAAGGGCAGCTTGTTGGGCTTCCAGAGTCAAGTTGTAAATATCTTTCTTGAACTGGTCAGGTTTACCAACAGCGACTGTACGAGTCATATCTGATGCATAACCATTGACCATCACACCGAGGTCAAAGAGGAGAAGGGCATTGTTTTCAACCTTGTTAGCTCCAGGAATACCATGTGGATTCGCAGCATTATCACCAGTCAAGACCATGGTATCAAAGCTCATTTCATAGCCTTCACGTTTCATAGCGAAATCGATTTGCGCAATGATATCAGTTTCCGTATTATCAAGAGAGATATTGTCAAAACCAACTTTAACAGACTTGTCGGCGTAAACACCTGCAACCATCATCTTTTGCACTTCGTCTGCTGATTTGATCAAGCGCATGCGTTGGATCAATGGAGTCAAGTTCTCAAATTCAGCAGTTTCAAAGACAGTTTTCAAACCGTGATATTTAGTCAAGATGAGATTGTCAAACTCAACTGCTACACGTTTGAAATCAAGCTGTGGCAAGGCGTTTTGGATTTTCTTCCAAGGGTTTTCAGAGTCCACGTAGCCAACTACTGGGAAAGAGACAGTGCTAGTCGCACGTTCAACCTCAAGTGCTGGAACGAAGAGAAGCGGTTCCTGATCTGCAAGGACAAAGAGGAACATCTGGCGTTCGTGGGGATCACTGTAAAAGCCAGTGAGGTAATTAATTGTGACGGGGTCAGACACGACAGCGACGTCTAGCTTTTCTGATTCAAGATAAGTTAAGATTTGTTGTAATTTAGACATATGCTACCTTCTTTCTACCCCTCTATTTTTGCAAAAATTAGGAGAAAATGCAAGGGAGAAGGGGAAATGAAGGTAAAAAAATTCCAACAGCCGAAGCAAGTTGGAATCTAAATATTAGTTAAAATCTGCTTTGCTCTTAACATCGCCATATTCTTCAGCAATTTCTTGGCTGAGAATGTCTTCGTAAGCTGGAAGGACAAGATCCTGACCGTATTTCTTTTTGAGGGCAAGAGTTACTAGGCGATAAGCGAGATTGGCATTTCGGGAGAGGATAGGTCCGTGGAAGTAGGAACCAAAGACATTTTTATAGTGAACACCTTCACCGACCTTCTCTTCATTGTTTCCATTTCCATAAACAACTTGGCCAAGCGGTTTTTGGTCATCTGAGAGGAAGGTGCGGCCTTGGTGGTTTTCAAAACCATAGTAGGTTTCATCGAATTCTTCGTTATGAATTTTAATGTCACCAATGAATCGGTTATTGGTTTGGTTGAGTGTGTAATGTCCCATGACACCTAGACCTTCGATGCGTCTTCCAGAAGCTTCAATATAGTATTGGCCTAATAGCTGGAAGCCACCACAGATAGCTAGGACGACACCATCATTTTGGATAAAGTTGTCGATACTTTCTTTTTTAGCAGGCAAATCACCAGCAATGATACTTTGTTCAAAGTCTTGGCCACCGCCGAAAAAGGCGATGTCGTAGTGATTTTCATCAAAGCTATCATGAAGTGAAACGATGTCAACTGTCACATGGGCCCCAAGCTTTTCAGCTACGTACTTGAGCATGAGGATATTCCCATTATCTCCGTAGGTGTTCATGAGGTTGCCATAGAGGTGGGCGATATTTAGTTGGTAAGGATAATTGCCGTCTTTTGAGGAAAGTGAAGTATAAACCATTAGTTCATCTCCTTTCTAACAAGCTGACGATTTGCTAGTAATTCTCGGAATTCCAGCATAGCAGTGTATGTCGCAAGGATATAGGCATGCTTGCAGTTTTGAGCTTCGATCGTTTTGAGAACTTGCTCCAGACTGCTTGTTTCAGTGATCTTGTCAGCTGGGTAGCCAGTAACACGTAGACGACGAGCAATTTCAGAATGACGAACTCCACCAGCGTTGATTTCTGGAATATCCATGTCAGTAATTTGTTCAAAATCAGCATCCCAAATCCAGCTGGTATCAATCCCATCCGCATAGTTGGCATTGAGGAGAACAGATAGACTAAATGGGTAAGGAGCTAGTTTGATCATTTCGATGGCCTGGGTAGCACCAACAGGATTTTTAATAAGAACCAGTGTGCATTCCTTGTCACCAATCTGGAAGGTTTCTTGGCGACCGAATACTGCACGACTCTTGTCAAATCCTTGTTTAATCAGTTGAGAATCAGCGCCTAGGTAACGGGCGATAGCAACTGCAGCCAGAGCATTGTAGATGTTGTAGAGACCACCGATTTGGATACCGTATTCCTGGCCGTCGATAACAAAACGAGAGCGATTGTTGGTCAATTCAACCAGTTCAGTCAGACGATAATCCAGCTCAGGACGTTTGCATCCACAATTTTCACAGATGTAGGCACCCAAGTTGGCATAGGTATTGAGCTCGTACTTAAGAATGCTATGACATTCAGGGCAGAGGATACCTTCGGTATTGTAGTGAGCCAGTTGTGCTGGTCCTTTTTCCAAATCAAAACCAAAATATTGAACAGGATTTGGAATTGCAGGTTTATAGAAAAGTGGACTATCACCGTTCAGCAGAACAGTAGCAGTAGGAACTTTTCGAATAGCATCCAAAATCATGTTATAGGTTGTATAAATCTCACCGTAGCGGTCCATTTGATCGCGGAAGATATTGGTGATGACGAAGAGACTTGGCTTGATGTAGTCACAGATACGGGAAAGACTGGCCTCGTCGATTTCTAAAACTGCAATATTTTTTCCAGTTTTTGAAGATTTTGCAGTCAAGAAGGTAGTTGTAATCCCTGTGATCATGTTGGCACCACTAGGATTGGTCAGAACTTGACCATAGACTTCGTTTAAAATACCGACAGTGAGGGCGGTTGTCAAGGTTTTTCCATTGGTACCAGTAACTACGATAATCTCGTAGTTCTTCGCTAAATGTTGTAAAATATCTTTATCAAATTGAAGGGCAAGTTTTCCAGGGAGCGTACTTCCACGTCCAAGACGACTCAAAATAAAGTAAGAAGAACGTCCAGCAAGGAGCCCAAAAGTAGTTTCTAATTTCATGTTTCTATTATATCATAAAAGCTTGAAAAGATAGATTTGAGATTTTAGAAAAAGAAAAACAGCCCAAGGAGGGCTGTTAGATACGATTAAGTTTCAACTTAAATCGCAAACAAGTCATTCAAGTTCTCAGCCAAGGTTGGGTGAGTGAAGATTTGTTTTGTGAAGTAAGTGTATGGGATATTGTTGTCCATTGCAACAGTAATGATGTTGATGATTTCTTGAGAACCTTCTGAGAAGATGCTTGCTCCAAGAATTTCTTTGGTTTCAGTATTGACAACAGCTTTGAAGGCTCCACGAAGGTCACCATTTACATGACCACGAGGCATAGCAGCAACAGGGATTTCCTTAACAGCGTATGGAAGTTTCAAATCAGCTGCTTGGCTTTCAGTCAAACCAACTTGTGAAAGTGCAGGTGTGATAAACATGGTGTTTGGCACATTGAGACGGTCTTCAAGTGTGTAGCTGCCATCACCAGCAAGGTAGCTGTAGACAACACGGAAGTCATCAAGTGAAATGTAAGTGAATTGAAGGCCGCCGTTGACATCTCCAACCGCAAAGACACCAGGAACATTTGTTTGACAATGTTTGTCTACCTTGATAGCCCCACGTTCAGTTAGTTCAATATCTGTATTTTCCAGTTGAAGTGGCTCTACGTTTGGTTTACGTCCAGTTGCGTAGAGGAGGGCATCAAAACGGTAGGTTTCGTTTTCAGTTACGACAAGGACTTGGTCGCCATCATTTTTGATTTCAGTAGTATGGATATTTTGAAGGAGTTCAATGCCGTCTTCTTCCATGTATTGTTTAGCAAGAGCTGCGATGGAAGGTTCTGCACGAGGTAGGAAAGTATCTAGAGCATCCAAGACTGTTACCTTGCTTCCGAGTTTGTTGTAAAGACCAGCAAATTCAAGACCAATGTTTCCACCACCAAGAATTCCAAGTTTTTCAGGCAATTGTTCCAAGTTTTGGATACCTGTTGAATCAAAGACATTCTTGCTTGTAGCAAGACCTGGGATTGGCAATACATTTGACACAGCACCAGTGTTGATGACAATTGTTTCAGCAGTTAATTCTTGTTTTTCGTCACCTGCTTGAATTTCGATAACCTTGTTTGAAACAAAGTGGGCTTCGGCATCAATGATATCAACGCCTGTACCAGCAATAGTAGCATAGTTTTTACCATTGAGGCGACTCGTAACCGTATTTTTTATTGCCATAACCTCGTCAAATGACAAGTCCTTTTCTGCAGCAACTAACAAGGTTTTAGTTGGAATACAACCGATATTGATACAAGTTCCACCGTACATCGCTTTGCTACGTTCAACGAGGGCAACTTTTTTACCAGCTGAAGCTAGTTTGGCAGCAAGAGTTTTACCTGCCTTACCAAATCCAATGACAATTAAATCGTATGTTAACATTTTTAAATCCTCCTGTTTGATTTTATTCTAGCACAAGAAAAAATTTTTTTCACAATTCTGCTACGGAAAATTAAAGAGACTTCCGCCTTGAGAGCAAGTCATTTATGAATATTATTGATTAATCAAATTGAAGATATTACGAATACTTAAGCTAAAAAATCGTTTACATGATTTAATCAGAGGGTCTGACTATCTTTTAACCCTCTCTTGTGTTATACTAGATAAGTTGCAAAAAAGCAGTACTTTTCTTTAGTGGAAAAGAAGCAACACGGTCTTTCATAAAAGATATGAAAGTACGTCATGACAAGAAAAGTATAAACTAAGCGCTATAGGATGGCTTCGCACCATCTTTAGAAAGAAGAATAACGTGAAATTTAATGAATTTAATCTTTCTGCTGATTTATTGGCAGAAATTGAAAAAGCAGGATTTGTAGAAGCAAGTCCTATCCAAGAGCAAACCATTCCTTTGGCTCTTGAAGGAAAAGATGTTATCGGACAAGCCCAAACTGGTACAGGAAAAACTGCTGCCTTTGGCTTGCCAACCCTTGAAAAGATTCGTACAGAAGAAGAAACCATTCAAGCTTTGGTAATTGCCCCAACTCGTGAACTGGCTGTTCAAAGCCAAGAAGAGCTTTTCCGCTTTGGTCGAAGCAAGGGAGTCAAAGTTCGTTCAGTCTATGGTGGTTCAAGTATTGAAAAACAAATCAAGGCTCTTAAATCAGGGGCTCATATCGTGGTAGGGACACCAGGAAGACTTCTTGACCTGATTAAACGAAAGGCTTTGAAATTGCAGGACATTGAAACTCTCATCCTTGACGAAGCAGATGAGATGCTCAACATGGGATTCCTTGAAGACATCGAAGCCATCATCTCTCGTGTACCGGAAAATCGTCAAACTTTGCTCTTTTCAGCAACTATGCCAGATGCTATCAAACGTATTGGTGTTCAGTTCATGAATGAACCTGAGCATGTGAAGATTGCTGCTAAAGAATTAACAACAGAACTGGTAGACCAGTACTATATCCGGGTCAAGGAACAAGAAAAATTTGACACCATGACTCGTCTTATGGATGTTGATCAACCTGAGTTGTCAATCGTTTTTGGTCGTACAAAACGTCGTGTAGACGAGTTAACTCGTGGGCTTAAAATCCGTGGTTTCCGTGCAGAAGGTATTCATGGAGATTTGGATCAAAACAAACGTCTTCGTGTCCTTCGTGATTTTAAAAATGGTAACCTTGATGTCTTAGTTGCAACAGACGTTGCAGCACGTGGATTGGATATCTCAGGTGTAACTCATGTTTACAACTATGATATCCCACAAGATCCTGAGAGTTATGTTCACCGTATCGGTCGTACTGGTCGTGCTGGTAAGTCAGGTCAATCGATTACTTTCGTCGCACCAAATGAGATGGGCTACCTTCAAATCATCGAAAACTTGACTAAAAAACGCATGAAGGGGTTGAAACCAGCGACAGCAGAAGAAGCCTTCCAAGCTAAAAAGCATGTTGCGTTGAAGAAAATTGAACGTGACTTTGCCGATGAGACTGTTCGTGGTAACTTTGATAAATTCGCAAAAGATGCCCGTAAATTGGCAGCTGAATTCAGCCCAGAAGAATTGGCAATGTACATCCTAAGCTTAACTGTTCAGGATCCAGATAGTCTTCCAGAAGTTGAAATTGCGCGTGAGAAACCACTGCCATTTAAACCATCAGGTAATGGCTTCGGTGGTAAAGGCAAGGGAGGACGTCGTGGTGAGGAGCGTCGAGATCGTGATCGCCGTCGCGACAATCGTCGTGGTGAACGTCGAGATGATTTCAAAAAAGGCAGTCGCCAAAACGACCGCTTTGAGAAGGAAAAACGTTACCGTAAGGATAATAAAAAACCACGCAATACTTCAAGCGAGAAGAAAACTGGTTTTGTAATCCGTAACAAGGGTGATAAATAATAAAAAAGCGGTTCACTGAGGTGGATCGCTTTTATATATAAGGAGACCGAGAGTCAAGAAAAGTTTCATACGAGAAAATAGATTTATATATTTGTTATCTTGTAATATTATCTTATCAAAAATTTAGGAACCTGTCAATAAGAAAATTAGAAAAAACTAGTAAAAATTTTCGAACAGTCATGAATTGCAATTCAATAAACAATCTTCAGATAATTATTGAAATAATGGCCATTTTATGATACAATGGAAGCGATTGAATACGAGGTGAAAAATGGCACATTTATTAGAAAAAACGAGAAAAATCACATCTATCTTAAAGCGTTCGGAGGAGAAATTACAAGATGATCTTCCATATAATGCCATCACACGCCAATTAGCGGATATTATTGATTGCAACGCTTGTATTGTTAACAGTAAGGGGCGCCTCCTTGGCTATTTTATGCGTTACAAAACCAATACAGATCGTGTAGAGCAATTTTTCCAATCAAAAATTTTTCCTGAGGACTATATTCAAGGTGCAAATATGATTTACGATACAGAAGCAAATCTGACTGTAGATCACGAATTAAGCATCTTTCCAGTTGAGAGTCGTGCAGATTTCTCAGAAGGTTTGACAACCATTGCTCCAATCCATGTTTCTGGGATTCGTTTGGGATCTTTGATTATCTGGCGTAATGATAAGAAATTCGAAGATGAGGATTTGATCCTTGTTGAGATTGCCAGCACGGTGGTTGGTATTCAGCTTTTGAACTTCCAACGTGAAGAAGATGAGAAAAATATCCGCCGTCGTACAGCCGTAACAATGGCAGTCAATACTCTTTCTTACTCTGAGTTACGAGCAGTATCAGCTATTTTGGGTGAATTGAATGGCAATGAAGGACAATTAACTGCGTCAGTCATTGCAGACCGTATCGGTATTACGCGCTCTGTGATTGTCAATGCCCTTCGAAAACTCGAATCAGCAGGAATTATTGAAAGTCGTTCATTGGGTATGAAGGGAACTTATCTAAAAGTTTTAATCCCAGATATTTTTGAAGAAGTGAAAAAGAGGGACTATTAATGGCTAAGGCTTTAATTTCGATTGACTATACAGAAGATTTTGTAGCAGATTATGGAAAATTGACAGCTGGAGCTCCTGCTCAAGCAATATCAGAAGCAATCAATCAGGTAACTAGATTAGCATTTGACCGTGGAGATTATATTTTCTTTACCATTGATGCTCATGAGGAAAATGATGTCTTTCATCCAGAAAGTAAACTATTTCCCCCTCATAATCTGATTGGGACTAGCGGGCGTAATCTATATGGTAAGTTAGCTGAATTTTATCAGGAACAGTCCCAGGATAGTCGTGTTTTCTGGATGGACAAACGTCACTATTCAGCTTTTTCTGGCACAGATTTGGATATCCGTCTGAGAGAGCGTCGCGTGGATACAGTCATCTTAACAGGTGTTCTTACAGATATCTGTGTATTGCATACGGCTATTGATGCCTATAATCTTGGGTATCAGATAGAAGTTGTCAAGCCAGCAGTCGCATCTATTTGGTCTGAAAACCATCAGTTTGCACTTGGACATTTTAAGAATACATTAGGAGCGAAACTCCTTGATGAAAACCTAGTTGAAATCAAAGAATAATGTATTCAAAAAAAATGAAAAAATCTGAAAAAAGTGTTGACAAAGTTTATGAAAGTTGATATACTAGTAAAGTAATCGACGCGGGGATGGCGGAATTGGCAGACGCGCAGGACTAAGGATCCTGTGACCGCTTTAGGTCGTGAGGGTTCAAGTCCCTCTCTCCGCATAGGAAAAGAGTTAGCTTAGCTAGCTCTTTATTTTTTTATAAAAAAGAGGCTGGGACAAAAGTCCTAGCCTCTCAATTGTCTTTGGATTGTCGAGCAAGACGCAGTGGTTGAGTGGCCTCTACTACGCTGATTTCAACAGCTTTTACAGCCCTACTCAACTGTGCGGAGGTGGGACGACGAAATCGAATTCTAACGAATTACCGATTTCTGTCCTACTCTCTTTTTTTGAGATTTCATAAACATTTCATATTTGGATATTATAATGGTTTTACAAATATGGAGGTGCTATATGAATCCCACTCAAAGAGCTTGGGCTTACGTCAGCAGAAAACGACTGAGAAGTCTCATTTTATTCTTGATTCTATTTGTCTTATTGGCTGGAATATCGGCTTGTCTGACGCTTATGAAGTCCAACAAAACAGTAGAAAATAATCTCTATCGCTCACTGAATACATCTTTTTCTATTAAAAGAATAGAAGCAGATCAGACCTTTCAACTGTCTCAACTAGATGACCTTAAAAAAATACAGGGGCTTGAGGAGATTTCTCCAGAGCTTGAAACAATAGCTAAGTTGACTGACAAAGAAGTCGTTACTGGAGAACAAAGTATCCAAAGGGATGATTTGACAGAGGCTGAAAAAAATCTTATCAGTTTGATTGCATTAGAAGATTCTTCCAAGGATGTTTCTTTTACAAGTTCCGCCTTTACCCTTAAAGAAGGAAGACATCTCGAAAAAGGGGACAGTAAAAAAATCTTAATCCACGAAGATTTAGCCAAGAAAAACAATCTAAAGCTAGGAGATAAGATTAGCTTAAATCCTAGTCAAGTTGAAGGAAATAGTGGACAAAGGCTAGACTATGAAATCGTAGGTATTTTCTCAGGTAAGAAGCAAGAAAAATTCACTGGTCTTAGCTCAGATTTTAGTGAAAACACGGTCTATACAGACTTCGAAAGTAGCCAAACTCTTCTTGGAAATAAGGAAGCTCAAGTTACTGCCGCTCGTTTCTATCTTGAAAATCCAAAAGATATGGATGGCATCCTTCAAGAGGTTGAAAAATTATCTCTGGAAAACCAAGGTTACCAAGTTGAAAAGGAAAATAAGGCCTTTGAACAAATCAAGGATTCAGTTTCGACCTTCCAAACCTTCCTACAGATTTTCCTCTATGGTATTATGATTGCAGGGGTAGGAGCGCTGGTCTTGGTCTTATCTCTTTGGTTACGAGAGCGAGTCTACGAGGTTGGTATCTTATTGGCACTAGGTAAAGGAAAAATAGCAATCTTTAGCCAATTCTGCCTGGAAGTTATCCTAGTTTCATTGGCAGCTATTCTGCCGGCATTTCTTGCAGGAAATGCTATTACTTCCTATCTCTTGAAGACTGTACTAGCAAGTGGCGACCAAGCTGCCCTACAAGATACGCTAGCAAAAGCAACTAATCTTTCAACCAGTCTTCTTTCATTTGGAGAATCTTATGTCTTTCTACTTGTGATTAGTTGTTTATCAGTTGCACTTTGTTTTATCTTTTTATTTAGAAAATCACCTAAGGAAATTTTATCATCTATTAGTTAATGAAGGAGAAATCATGACTTTACTACAATTACAAGATCTTACTTATCGTTACAAGAACACTGCAGAAGCAGTATTATATAAAATCAATTACGATTTTGAACCAGGCAAGTTTTATAGTATTATCGGAGAATCAGGAGCTGGGAAGTCAACACTCTTATCTCTATTAGCAGGACTTGATAGCCCAGTCGAAGGAGCTATCTTATTCGAAGGCAAGGATATTCGTGAACAAGGTTATTCTTATCATCGCATGCACCATATCTCGCTAGTTTTCCAAAACTATAACCTGATTGATTATCTTTCTCCATTGGAAAATATCCGCTTGGTTAATAAAAAAGCTAGCAAGGATACCCTTCTTGAACTTGGTTTAGATGAAAGTCAAATCAAGCGGAATGTTCTCCAATTATCAGGTGGGCAGCAACAACGTGTTGCCATTGCTCGTAGCCTTGTATCGGAAGCACCAGTGATTCTAGCAGATGAACCAACAGGAAACTTGGATCCTAAGACAGCTGGAGATATTATTGACCTGCTCAAATCTCTCGCTGAGAAAACAGGCAAGTGTGTGATCGTTGTGACCCACAGCAAGGAAGTAGCACAGGCGTCAGATATTACACTTGAATTGAAGGATAAGAAACTGACTGAAACAAGAAAAAATAGTAACTAAAACTTTTAAACATATTAAAAACTGAAGTAAATCTAGAAAGGAATCTTATGTTACACAACGCATTTGCCTATGTCACAAGAAAATTTTTTAAGTCTATTGTGATCTTTCTTATCATTCTCTTGATGGCTAGTTTGAGTTTGGTCGGCTTGTCTATCAAGGGTGCGACAGCCAAGGCTTCTCAAGAAACCTTTAAAAATATCACCAATAGTTTCTCCATGCAAATCAACCGCAGGGTTAATCAAGGAACTCCACGTGGTGCAGGGAATATCAAGGGTGAAGATATCAAAAAAATTACTGAAAATAAGGCCATCGAATCTTACATCAAACGGATCAATGCTATTGGTGATTTAACAGGCTACGAATTGATTGAGACACCTGAAACCAAGAAAAATCTAACGCCAGATCGAGCTCAGCGTTTTGGAAGTAGTTTGATGATAACAGGTGTCAATGACTCTTCTAAGGAAGATAAGTTTGTATCAGGCTCTTACAAGCTGGTCGAAGGTGAGCATTTAACCAATGACGACAAGTACCAGATTCTCATGCACAAAGACTTGGCTGCTAAACATGGCTGGAAGGTAGGAGATAAGGTCAAACTGAACTCCAATATCTACGATGCAGATAATGAAAAAGGAGCCAAGGAAACAGTAGAAGTAACGATCAAAGGACTTTTTGATGGACATAACAAATCTGCTGTGACCTACTCACAAGAACTTTATGAGAATACAGCTATAACAGATATTCACACAGCAGCCCAACTCTATGGTTATACAGAAGATACAGCTATTTATGGAGATGCTACCTTCTTTGTAGCTGGAGATAAGAATCTAGATAGTGTCATGCAAGAATTAGGGTCTATCAACGGCATCAACTGGAAGATGTATAGCTTGATTAAGAGTTCATCTAACTATCCTGCCCTTGAACAATCTATCTCAGGCATGTACAAGATGGCTAATCTTCTCTTCTGGGGTAGCTTAAGCTTCTCTGTTCTACTACTTGCTCTCTTACTGACACTATGGATTAACGCCCGTCGTAAAGAAGTTGGAATTCTCCTTTCAATTGGTCTTAAACAAGCAAGTATTCTAGGACAATTTATCACAGAAGCAGTTATGATTGCAATTCCAGCTCTCATTTCAGCCTACTTCTTAGCTAATTACACAGCTCGTGCTATTGGGAACACAGTTCTTGCCAATGTCACATCAGATGTGGCTAAACAGGCAAGTAAGGCAGCCCAAGCTTCCAATCTTGGTGGTGGTGCAGAAGTTGACGGCTTTAGCAAGACTCTTTCAAGTTTGGATATTTCTATTCAACCTTCAGACTTTGCCATCATCTTTGTACTTGGTTTGGTATTGGTAGTATTAGTTATGGCACTTGCTTCAAGCAATCTCCTCTTTAAACAACCAAAAGAACTCTTGTTGGATAGTGAATAAAAAACCTGCTACCTATTCTCACTCAAATGAGATATAATATAGGTAGCATTTTTGATAGAAAAGGATTTATATGAATATTCTAATTGTAGAAGATGAAGACATGATCCGTGAGGGAATTAGTGATTACTTGGCGGATTGTGGCTATAAAACCATTCAGGCTGCAGATGGTCAAGAAGCCTTGGAACAATTTTCAAATCACCAAGTTGCCCTAGTTCTCTTAGATATTCAGATGCCGAAACTCAATGGTTTAGAGGTCTTGTCAGAAATTCGTAAGACCAGCCAAGTTCCAGTCTTGATGTTGACAGCCTTTCAAGACGAAGAGTATAAAATGAGTGCCTTTGCCTCACTAGCAGATGGATATCTGGAAAAGCCTTTTTCCCTTTCTTTGTTGAAGGTTCGGGTGGATGCTATTTTTAAACGTTATTATGATACCGGTCGTACCTTTACCTATAAGGATACTAAGGTAGACTTTGAAAGCTATAGTGCCACAGTGGCAGGCCAAAATGTTCCTGTTAATGCAAAAGAATTGGAAATCCTAGACTATCTAGTTAAAAATGAAGGCCGAGCCTTAACTCGAGTGCAGATCATCGATGCTGTTTGGAAGACGACAGATGAGATCCCTTTTGACAGAGTGATCGATGTCTATATCAAGGAATTACGGAAAAAATTGGATTTAGACTGTATTCTTACCGTGCGCAATGTTGGTTATAAATTG
The DNA here is from genome assembly GCF_047460685.1 of Streptococcus infantis. Taxonomy (GTDB): domain Bacteria; phylum Bacillota; class Bacilli; order Lactobacillales; family Streptococcaceae; genus Streptococcus; species Streptococcus infantis_AD. The sequence goes on from NZ_JASHFS010000002.1 coordinate 123,941, forward strand.
GAGAGAAAATGAGACGTTCAGGTTTATTTAAAAAAATTTTTATCTATACCTTCTCGGTATTTTCTACCTTGGTCATTTGTTTGCATTTGGCCATCTATTTCCTCTTTCCTCCGACCTATCTCAGTCACCGTCAGGAAAGCATCGGGCAAAAGGCTACAGAAATTGCCCAAACTCTCCAAGGAAAGGACAGTCAAGCTATTCAGGAAGTCCTTGAACTTTATTCTAAAAGCAGTGATATTAAGGGAGCTGTTAAGGGAGAGATGACTCAGGATAAGTTGGAAGTCAATGATAATCTTCCCATTGATAAAGAACGACAAACAGCCTCCTTGGTTATTGAGGAAAGAGAAGTTCAAACTAAGGATGGTCAGACGATGACATTGCAATTCTTGGCTTCTATGGATTTGCAGAAAGAAGCAGAAGACATCAGTCTTCAATTTCTGCCTTATACTTTATTAGCGTCTTTCATCGTTTCGCTCCTCATCGCCTTTATCTATGCTAGAACCATTGTTGCTCCTATTTTGGAAATCAAACGAGTGACTCGACGGATGATGGATTTGGATGCAGAAGTGAGGTTGCGCGTGGATTCTAAGGATGAAATTGGCGATCTTAAAGAACAAATCAACAGCCTTTATCAGCATCTCTTGACTGTGATTGCGGACTTACATGAAAAGAATGAAGCCATCCTCCAACTAGAAAAAATGAAGGTTGAGTTTTTGCGAGGTGCTTCCCATGAACTCAAGACACCTCTTGCTAGCCTGAAGATTCTTCTGGAGAATATGCAAGCTAATATTGGTCGCTATAAAGATCGTGACCATTATCTGGGAGTTTCTTTGGGTATTGTGGATGATTTGACTCACCATGTCCAGCAAATCCTATCTCTTTCTTCGGTACAGGAATTGCGAGATAAGAAGGAAGAAATCAATCTTCTAGATATGACAAATCTTCTATTGAAGGACTATGACTTGTTAGCCAAAGAGAGAGAAATCTCTATAGAAAATCAACTGACTAACCAGCAAACTTATCTAAATCCTTCGGTACTCAAGTTGATTCTTTCCAATCTTATCAGTAATGCGGTGAAACACTCTGTCCAAGGAGGTTATCTAAAAATTGGAGAAAAAGATGGTTGGATCTTTATCGAAAACACCTGTACATCTGAGGAACAAGATAAATTTGAACAATCCTTTACGGCGTCTAGTCGACAAAGTAAAGGAGCTGGCTTGGGACTTTTCGTAGTTAAAAGTTTATTAGAAAACGAAGAAATCGACTATCGTTTCGAAAGATATAACGACCACTTGGTATTTTACATGAACCTGCCTCAGAACAAGTATTAGACTAAGTGGGAAAAGGTTTACATATCTGAAAATAGAAGAAATTCAATCGAAACCACGGGAAAAACTAGCTTTTTTTGCTAAAAAGTGATAAAATGAACAATGTAAATGGGATGTCCCATAAAAATATACAGGAGGCCTGATAAAATGGCAATCGTTTCAGCAGAAAAATTTGTCCAAGCAGCTCGTGACAACGGTTATGCAGTTGGTGGATTTAATACAAACAACCTTGAGTGGACTCAAGCTATCTTGCGCGCAGCAGAAGCTAAAAAAGCTCCAGTTTTGATCCAAACTTCAATGGGTGCTGCTAAATACATGGGTGGTTACAAAGTTGCTCGCAACTTGATCGCTAACCTTGTAGAATCAATGGGTATCACTGTACCAGTAGCTATCCACCTTGACCACGGTCACTACGAAGATGCACTTGAGTGTATCGAAGTTGGTTACACTTCAATCATGTTTGACGGTTCACACCTTCCAGTTGAAGAAAACCTTAAATTGGCTAAAGACGTTGTTGAAAAAGCACACGCTAAAGGTATCTCAGTAGAAGCTGAAGTTGGTACTATCGGTGGTGAAGAAGACGGAATCATCGGTAAAGGTGAATTGGCTCCAATCGAAGACGCTAAAGCAATGGTTGCAACTGGTATTGACTTCTTGGCAGCTGGTATTGGTAACATCCACGGTCCTTACCCTGCAAACTGGGAAGGTCTTGACCTTGACCACTTGCAAAAATTGACAGAAGCTCTTCCAGGCTTCCCAATCGTATTGCACGGTGGATCAGGTATTCCTGATGAGCAAATCCAAGCAGCTATCAAACTTGGTGTTGCTAAAGTTAACGTTAACACTGAATGCCAAATCGCATTCGCTAACGCAACTCGTAAATTTGCTCGTGACTACGAAGCAAACGAAGCAGAATACGACAAGAAGAAACTCTTCGACCCACGTAAATTCTTGGCTGACGGTGTAAAAGCTATCCAAGCATCAGTTGAAGAACGTATCGACGTATTCGGTTCAGAAGGTAAAGCTTAATCTAGCTGAACAATACAAAATGAAACCTGCCCCTTTTGGCAGGTTTTTTGGTGTCTTAAGGAAACTATTTAACAGAATTTTTGATTAAAAGTTTCATTTTAAGAGAGAAATCTCTAATTTCAGAATCTACAGGCAAACGCTTGCATTCTGTTTTTTATTGGACTATAATAGGTTGGTATAAATCCTTCTGTAATAATATTGAGAAGGTGTAGAAAGTAAGGATTTAGAATATTTGTAGTCAAAAATACAATGTTGCTATTCCTTACGCTAGGGAGATCAATATGGCAATGATAGAAGTGGAACATCTTCAGAAGAATTTTATGAAGACAGTTAAGGAGCCGGGGTTAAAGGGAGCTTTGCGCTCCTTTATTCATCCTGAAAAGCAGACCTTTGAAGCGGTCAAGGATTTGACTTTTGAAGTTCCAAAAGGGCAGATTTTAGGATTTATCGGGGCAAATGGTGCTGGGAAGTCAACAACCATCAAAATGCTGACAGGGATTTTAAAACCGACATCTGGTTTTTGTCGGATTAACGGCAAGATTCCACAGGACAATCGCCAAGATTATGTCAAGGATATTGGAGTCGTTTTCGGACAACGTACCCAGCTATGGTGGGATTTGGCACTGCAAGAAACCTACACGGTCTTGAAGGAGATTTACGATGTGCCAGACTCGCTTTTCCATAAGCGTATGGACTTTTTGAATGAAGTTTTGGATTTGAAGGAATTTATCAAGGATCCTGTGCGGACTCTTTCACTAGGTCAACGGATGCGGGCGGACATTGCAGCTTCCTTGCTTCACAATCCCAAAGTTCTCTTTTTAGATGAACCGACTATTGGTTTGGATGTGTCGGTCAAGGATAACATTCGACGTGCTATCACCCAGATCAATCAAGAGGAAGAAACAACCATTCTCTTGACTACTCACGACCTAAGCGACATTGAGCAACTTTGTGATCGGATTTTTATGATTGACAAGGGGCAGGAGATTTTTGATGGAACGGTTAGCCAGCTCAAGGAGACTTTTGGCAAGATGAAGACTCTCTCCTTTGAACTGCTACCAGGTCAAAGTCATCTCCTTTCTCACTATGAAGGCTCTTCGGATATGACAATTGATAGACAAGGAAATAGCCTCAATATTGAATTTGATAGTTCCCGCTACCAGTCGGCTGATATTATCAAGCAAACCTTGTCTGATTTTGAGATTCGCGATTTGAAGATGATGGATACGGATATTGAGGATATTATCCGTCGCTTCTACCGAAAGGAGCTCTAAGATGGTCAAATTGTGGAGACGTTATAAACCCTTTATCAATGCAGGAGTTCAGGAGTTGATTACCTACCGAGTCAACTTTATTCTCTATCGGATAGGCGATGTCATGGGGGCTTTTGTGGCCTTTTATCTCTGGAAGGCAGTCTTTGACTCCTCGCAAGAGTCTTTGATTCAGGGCTTCAGTATGGCAGATATCACCCTCTACATTATCATGAGTTTTGTGACCAATCTGTTGACCAGGTCTGATAGCTCCTTTATGATAGGTGATGAGGTAAAAGATGGCTCTATTATCATGCGTTTGTTGCGACCAGTGCATTTTGCGGCCTCCTATCTCTTTACCGAGCTTGGTTCCAAGTGGTTGATTTTTATCTCTGTTGGACTGCCATTTTTAAGTGTCATTGTTTTGATGAAAATCTTATCTGGGCAAGGTATTGTAGAAGTGCTGGGATTAACTGTCCTTTACCTCTTTAGCTTAACTCTGGCTTATCTGATTAACTTTTTCTTTAATATCTGTTTTGGTTTTTCAGCCTTTGTGTTTAAAAATCTTTGGGGTTCCAACCTACTTAAGACTTCCATAGTGGCCTTTATGTCTGGCAGTTTGATTCCCTTGGCTTTCTTTCCAAAGGTGGTTTCAGATATTCTCTCCTTATTGCCATTTTCATCCTTAATTTACACTCCGGTCATGATTATTGTTGGGAAATACGATACCAGTCAGATTCTTCAAGCACTTTTGCTTCAGTTTTTCTGGCTTATAGTGATGGTGGGCTTGTCTCAGTTGATTTGGAAGCGAGTCCAGTCATTCATCACTATTCAGGGAGGTTAGTATGAAAAAATATCAACGCATGCATCTGATTTTTATTAGACAATACATCAAACAAATCATGGAATACAAGGTGGATTTTGTGGTTGGTGTGCTGGGAGTTTTTCTAACTCAAGGCTTGAACCTCCTATTTCTCAATGTCATCTTTCAACACATTCCATCACTAGAAGGTTGGACTTTTCAAGAAATCGCCTTTATCTATGGTTTTTCCTTGATTCCCAAGGGCTTGGACCATCTCTTTTTTGACAATCTCTGGGCACTGGGACAACGCTTGGTGAGAAAGGGTGAGTTTGATAAGTACTTGACGCGTCCCATCAATCCTCTCTTCCATATCCTTGTTGAGACCTTTCAGATTGATGCCTTGGGTGAACTATTGGTCGGTGGAATTTTACTAGCGACAACAGTATCAAGCATTGCTTGGACTCTTCCAAAATTCTTGCTTTTCCTAGTCTGTATTCCTTTTGCGACCTTGATCTACACTTCCTTGAAAATTGCCACAGCCAGCATCGCTTTTTGGACCAAGCAGTCAGGCGCTATGATTTACATTTTCTATATGTTTAATGACTTTGCCAAGTATCCTATTTCCATTTACAATTCGCTTCTTCGATGGTTGATTAGCTTTATCGTGCCATTTGCCTTTACAGCCTACTATCCTGCCAGCTATTTCTTGCAGGATAAGGATGTGTTCTTTAACATAGGAGGTTTGATGTTAATTTCCCTTATTTTCTTTGTAATTTCCCTTAAACTCTGGGATAGGGGCTTGGATGCCTACGAAAGTGCGGGTTCGTAAGAGGTAAAGTAAGACAAAAATCAAGAAAGGCACTTATAATGTTTGTAATTGAAGCAGTCAAGGATGAAGATCAAAAAATGGCAGTTGTCGCTGAGGTTTTAAAGGATTTGCCAGAATGGTTTGGAATACCAGAAAGCACGCAAGCCTACATCGAAGGAGCCAAGGACTTGAAGGTGTGGGCCGCCTTTCAGGAGAGTGATTTGCTTGGCTTTGTAAGCTTGTCCTATTCAAGTGAAGATTGTGCAGAGATTGATTGTCTCGGTGTAAAAAAAGCTCATCAAGGCAGGGGAATTGGTAGTCAATTGCTTGCTACTTTAGAGAGTGAAGCTCGCAAAAACGTTGATTATCTGCAGGTCAAAACAGTGGCAGAAGGCTCTAATAAAGATTATGACCGAACAAATGTCTTTTATCGCAGTCTTGGCTTTAAAAAATTAGAGATTTTTCCACAACTGTGGGGACTCCAAAATCCTTGTCAGATTTTGATTAAAAAGATAGGTTAAGAATCCCTTGACATCCGTCCTTATAGTGCTATACTATAAGTGGAATCGCCGATTTAGCTCAGTTGGTAGAGCACCGCACTCGTAACGCGAAGGTCACAGGTTCGATCCCTGCAATCGGCATTTTAGAAATGTAAAGAAAGACAAAGAAAATTCAGAATGTTTATTTGAAGGCAATTATCACAAGTTGATTTTTAAAAATAATTTAGTATTTTATTTGAAAAAAACAGTAAAAAGCGCAAAAAATCACTTCCTGTGCTATACTGTAATTGAAATTTTTTTAGTTTGGGCGTTAGAACTGTTTCCTCAGTCCTAGCGCCTTTTCTTTTTGATAAGTCTATTTGGTGGAGAAATGATTCTGATACTCAATGAAAATCAAAGAGCAAAGTAGGAAACTAGCCGCAGGTTGCTCAAAGCACTGCTTTGAGGTTGTAGATAGAACTGACGAAGTCAGCTCAAAACACTGTTTTGAGGTTGCAGATGAAACTGACGAAGTCAGTAACATATATACGGCAAGGCGACGTTGACGCAGTTTGAAGAGATTTTCGAAGAGTATGAGAATCTTATGGGCGCAAGTAATGATGGCTTTCATCTTGCTTCCTATTTGGGAAATTCGATTGTAAAAAGAAGAAAAAGCTGGATCCTTAGAATTTGCTGCAATCAATCCCGACATAGTCAAAGCTTGCTTGATATATCGATTTCCTTGCGTGATGTGTGAGGATTTTTTAATGCCAACACTTTCATAAGACTGTTGAGCATAGTCGGCAGAATAAACCTTTTAGAAGCGCCCTATTCCAACACATTGTAGGACTGTCCCACGCTTGATTTCAGTATGGATAGTTTGAGGAGTTTTTCCAAGTAGAGAGGCAATTTCTCTATTTGATTTCCCTTTTTTCCATCGTTCGATTAACCGACGGCTATCGATTGTCAAATGTTTGGCTTTTGTAGTACAATGATTTTGAATCTCTGTGCCTTTCTTGTGTTTGTGGTTGAACAATAAGTATAACACAGAGCTGTTTTCTTATGCCTATAAGAGCTTTCATGTGACAAGAGGACCCCTTGAAGTTGTTTTGTCAGCTAAAGCAAGGCTAGTCTTAGCCTTGGACACCAGCCTAACATCATCAAGCCTCTTATCAAATGAAATCGAGTACTAGCTATAAGCTAGTTGAAGCATCCAATTTTGAGGAGGGCTGGATGGCTAACTTCATTATAGAATTTTCAGTAAAGCGAAAATCATGAAAATTATAATAAAATGTTCTGAAAATAATTGACAAGAGCTAAATTTTCTTGTAAAATAAGAAAAATTAAATACAACACCGAATGAAGTTTAATAGAAGTGGAGAATCCCTTGATGCTCCATGACTGTAAATGGACGGAACTCTGGAGAGACCGTAAAGGCACCGAAGGGGCAAGGCAGGCAACTGCTCAAACTCTCAGGTAAAAGGACAGAGCAATGATAGAGCGCTTTTTGGCATTTATCGATGCATTCCAGAGTACATGTTTTTAACATGTGCTCTTTCTTTTGGGGTTGAATAGATAGGAGAATGGTATGTTAAATTTGCTAAAAGAGCTGGATACTCTGGTATGGGGACCACCCCTTTTGATCTTATTGGTTGGTACTGGGATTTACTTGACTCTTCGTTTAGGGCTTTTACAAATTTTGCGTCTCCCTAAGGCCTTCCAGCTTATTTTTACCAAAGACAAGGGACATGGTGATGTTTCGAGCTTTGCTGCCTTGTGTACAGCCCTAGCAGCAACTGTTGGTACAGGAAATATCATCGGGGTGGCAACAGCCATCAAGGTGGGAGGTCCTGGTGCCCTCTTCTGGATGTGGGTGGCTGCTTTCTTTGGAATGGCAACAAAGTATGCAGAGGGCTTACTGGCTATCAAATATCGGAGTAAGGATGAAAATGGCGCTATCGCAGGAGGACCGATGCACTATATCCTTCTAGGGATGGGAGAAAAGTGGCGCCCTCTTGCAATCTTTTTTGCTATAGCTGGAGTATTGGTTGCACTTTTAGGGATTGGTACTTTTACCCAGGTGAATTCCATTACAGAATCCGTTCAAAATACGGCTAGTATTGATCCGACAATTACTGCACTTGTTTTATCTATTTTCGTGGGGATCGCAGTCTTTGGTGGGCTCAAGTCTATTTCAAAGGTGTCAACTACAGTTGTTCCCTTTATGGCTATTGTCTATATCTTGGGAACCTTGACAGTTATTCTCTTTAATATCGAGAAAATCCCTGCAACTCTGGCCTTGGTCTTTACATCAGCTTTTAGTCCAGTAGCTGCAGTCGGAGGGTTCGCTGGAGCCAGTATTCGAACTGCTATCCAAAATGGTGTAGCGCGTGGTGTCTTCTCAAATGAATCTGGCTTGGGTTCAGCTCCTATTGCGGCTGCAGCAGCCAAGACAAATGAGCCAGTGGAGCAAGGTTTGATTTCCATGACAGGTACCTTTATTGATACTTTGATCATCTGTACCCTGACTGGTTTGACCATCTTGGTGACTGGTGTTTGGAACGGTGATTTGAATGGAGTTGCTTTGACTCAGTCAGCTTTTTCTACAGTCTTTTCTTTCTTTGGACCTGCTCTTCTAACAATCTTCTTGGTACTTTTTGCCTTTACCACGATTTTGGGTTGGAACTATTATGGAGAGCGTTGTTTTGAGTTTCTCTTTGGTGTTCGCTTTATCTGGCTCTATCGTGTGGTCTTTGTTGCCATGGTCTTACTGGGTGGCTTCATTGAGTTGGATATGGTTTGGATTATTGCAGATATTGTCAATGCTCTCATGGCACTGCCAAACTTGATTGCCCTCTTAGCCTTGTCTCCAGTCGTTATCGCTGAGACTAAGAAATATTTTGATAAATAATGTAAGATTGATCTTTCCATTTAATGAAAATGCTAGCATTTGTTTGTGAGATGCTGGCTTTTTTTCACTTCTAGGGCTAGTCTTTTGTTTTATGTCATAAGATGAATGAAATTCAATAGTACATTTTTAATGATGTCATTTATTTGCACTATTATTTATTGTATAATAGTCAGCATAAATCTGTTTTTATTCTGACCTATCTTGCTCCATATATATGCGAAAGAGAAATAAACAGGAGGTGTTTATGTCAAAAGATATTCAAAAATTAGTGATTTCACAAGGGATAGCGAATCTAGCAGATGTCTTTTTTAGAGTCATTGTGATTGCAAATGTGTTTGTCTTATCTGGTTCGGTCATTTCAACCTCCCTAGTGCCAATTCTGATTGGTCTATCCTCCTTTTTAGCCAGTTTCTTAGTTCCGTTAGTAACAAAGAGATTAGCTTTAAATCGTGTTCTTTTCTTGACTCAATTTGGTAAGACAATTCTGCTAGCGATTTTGGTTTTTCTCCTCAAGTACACTGGAAATATCTCTATCCCTCTTTTATACGCTATTGTCACTTTAATCTCCATTTTGGATGGTTTTGCAACACCTGTTTCCTATGCGATTGTTCCACGCTATGCAAGTGATTTAGCTAAAGCAAATGCAGCTATCTCTATGAGTGGAGAAAGTGTGCAACTCGTTGGTTGGGGCTTAGGAGGCTTCTTATTTGCGAGTCTGGGAATGAAGCCTAGCCTGCTCATTGTGTTAGCCTTGTTTACAATTTCTACGATTTTGATGTTCGGTTTACCACTTGTAGAAAAAGAAGAGGTGTCCTCTGAAACAAGTCTTGAGACGCTCACAAAAGGTTGGAGACTGGTGGTTAAAAAATCAAGATTACGCCTTATTGTCCAGGCTAATCTCTTAGAAATCCAAGCCAATGCTATTTGGGTATCTTCTGTTTTACTTGTTTTTGTGACTGAAATTTTACATCAGTCAGAAAGCTATTGGGGTTATGTCAATACGGCTTATTCCTTGGGGATTATCTTGGGAGGAGCTATTGTCTTCCGTCTAGCTGAGAAAGTTGTTACCTATAAATATCAGACTATGACCTTTTCTTTAATAACGACAGCACTAGTAACACTCTTGATAGTGTTATTTCCAAATCCACCTGCTTTTCTCTTCCTATCTCTCGTAATTGGTTTTCTATCTCAGATTAAGGAAGTCCCTGAGAGCGTATTATTACAGGAATCGGTTGATGAGAAGGAACTTGTAAATCTTTACTCCGTTATTGAAGTTGTCTCTACCTTGGCCTTTTCTGCCTCTGTTTTTCTAATGAGTTCTATCACAGAATATTTTGGTGTATTTACTGGTTTTGGCCTGGCTATATCCTGCTTGCTGGTAGAGGCCATCTTAGTTTTAAGAAACAAGCATCAGATAAATTAACAGTTATGATCACACCTCTGGTGTGATTTTTTTGTTTTCATAAAAATTTTTTATCAGTGCAATTTAAAATATATATTATGCAAGGTATAGATTCTGTGTTAGACTTATTGTCAACGAAAAGCTAATGACTCATCAATCAAGGCAAGGATTTGTTCAATAGGCTGATGAGACTTCGTAAGATTTTCGCAGAAACTATTTAATTACAAAATGAAAAGAGGTCCCCTTATGACAACATTTACTATCCACACAGTAGAATCAGCACCAGCAGAAGTGAAAGAAGTTCTTGAAACGGTACAAAAGGACAACAATGGCTATATCCCAAATCTTATCGGTCTTTTGGCCAATGCCCCTACAGCCCTAGAGGCTTATCGCACTGTTGGCGCTATTAACCGTCGCAACAGTCTAACACCTGTAGAGCGCGAAGTGGTGCAAATCACTGCAGCCGTAACTAATGGTTGCGCCTTCTGCGTCGCTGGACATACAGCCTTTTCTATCAAGCAAATCCAGATGAATGATGACCTACTTCAAGCTCTTCGCAATCGTACTCCAATCGAAAGCGATCCTAAGCTGGATACCCTAGCTAAGTTTACCTTGGCAGTTATCAATACCAAAGGGCGCGTAGGAGATGAAGCTCTTGGAGAATTTCTTGAAGCAGGCTATACACAAGAAAATGCCTTGGATGTCGTTCTCGGTGTCAGTCTAGCAAGTCTTTGTAACTATGCCAACAACCTAGCTAACACACCGATTAATCCAGAATTACAACCTTATGCATAAGAGGAGGACAAAGTATGGGATTTTTTTCAGAAGAATTTTTAAGCTGGTTAGACCAGCACGCTGATGAAATTGACAAAAAATCATGTCAAGCTGGAGAAGAGCTGATTGAGAAAATTGCTGCAGAAGGTGCCTTTCGTGTAGGAGTACCAAAAGTTCTTGGAGGGCTAGGTGGAAGTGATCAAGATGTTATCGATATCCTTGCAGAACTCGCTCAACATTCCTTAACAGCTTCCTTTATCTCATGGGGGCAACGAACTTTAATAGACAATATTCTTCATACTGATAATGCTTACTTCAAAGAAGTTTACTTGGAAAAACTCTTATCAGGAGAATATGCAGGTGCTACGGCCTTATCTAATGCGGTCAAGTATCTATCTGACTTAGAGGAACTAAATGTTCGTATCCTTGAAGAAAATGGGAATTATTACCTAAAAGGACGACTTCCTTGGGTAACCAATGCTCGTAAGGATCGCTTCCTCACTATTTTTGTAGCAGGATTTGCAGATGACTCGAGTAAAAGTTATGTAGTAGCCGTACCATCGGACGCAGAAAACTTTAGTCGTTCCGAAGATTTGGAATTTGTCTCTCTCCAAGGAGGGAATACAGCAGCCCTGACTTTTAACAAGGTCCCTTTAAAGGAAGAGTGGATTCTATCGAGGGATGCTCATCAATTTTTAGCGCAAAATCGTCCAGCCTTTTTAGGCTACCAATTTGGCCTAGCCTTTGGTTTGGCTGAACGTTCACTCTCAGAAGTCGAAAAAGAATTGGGGAAACGAGGTGTCTTGAAGGAAGAATGGCAACATCAGGTCGAACAGTTAGATGATATTCGACATTCTCTCTATCAAGGACTATCTGAAGAGTCCTATTTCGTTAAAAATCCGCGTGAACTATTCCAGTTACGAATCGATATTGTTGATGTTGTTGCCCAAAGTCTCTTGTTAGAACTACAAGCTGGTGGCGGTAGAGGATACTTTAGTAAATCGACATCCGGTTTCATACGTCGTTGGAATGAAGGCGCATTTTTACCAATTGTTTCTCCTAGTGCTGTGCAATTGCGACATATTCTAGCGACAAACTAAAAATAAAGAAAATAAAAACGAGGTTTATCTTTTTAAACTTCGTTTTTTATCCTTCATTTAAGCGCTTTTATGCTATACTGATAATAACATGACTATTGGAGGTTCACATGAAAAAACTCCCCTTGGCCTTTTCAGGGTGCTTATTGGGATTGGCTGGAGCAGGCAATCTCATATTGGATATTTTTCCACTATTATCGCACGTCTTTAGTTTGTCAGGCTTGATTTTATGGTTTTATTTTTTATACAGTCATCTTAGTGATTGGCAAGAAAGCCAGCAAGAACTTAAGAAAGCTCCTCTATTATCGGGAATGGCGACCTTTCCCATGGCAGGGATGATTTTATCAACCTACTTACAGCGAATCTTACCTACGAGTATGAGTATCATAGCACAAGCTCTTTGGTGGTTTGCCTTTCTACTGGATGTAGGTTTAATCATCTACTTCACTAAAAATTATGTGCAGACTAAACCAAGAACGAGCGCAACGCCAAGTTGGACAGTTCTTTATGTAGGGATAGCAGTAGCAAGCTTGACCTACCCAGTGGTGGGCATAGTCGAGATTGCCTATGGCGCTTGGATTTTTGGCTTTACCTTAACCCTTTTCCTTTATCCTCTGATTTATCAAGATTTGAAAAGTAATCCATTGCCACGGGCTTTACTGGGGCAAGAAGGAATCTATTGTGCTCCCTTTTCTCTACTGTTAGCAGCACTCGTTCGGATCGGAGGTTCAGGACTTCATGGCTGGATTTTGCTAGTCATGATCCTTGCCTCACAGACTTTCTTTTTCTTTGTTCTCAGTCGTTTACCAAGGATTTTAAAACAGGGATTTCAACCAGCTTTTTCAGCCCTAACCTTCCCAACTATCATCACAGCAACTTCATTGAAAATGGCCCAAGGCATTCTGCAGTTTCCAGTCCTTAACTTTCTCGTTTGGTTAGAGATTATCATTTGTTTAACGATTCTTGTCTATGTATTAGTAGAATATATGCGGTATTTAAGAAACTAAAAAAGCCCCTAGCACTGAGAAGTGTTAGGGGTTTGTTGTCGAGCATAGAAACAATCAATTAGTTCAGCTTTCTCCTACTGCTCTTCATGTTCGGATAAAAAATAATAAGTCATAGTACCGAAGATTGATCCTACTCCGAGTCCTACTAATAGGAAAAATGCGATCATTTTGAGTTCTAGAAACTGCAAGAAGAAATCTGTAATGGAGTGATTTTCAAGAAGTACTTTTTTGGAAAATAGGATAAATAAGTAGAGAGTTGGGATGCTAGTTCCAACTAACCAACTTCTTAACTTGATTTGACGCTTGCTGTAAGTGATTTGTGGAATCTCGGATTGATCATCATCTTCTAAGTGAAGCCCTCTAGTAGAATATCTTGCCTTGAGACTGAGGGTAAAAATCATCAAGAAGTAGAGATAGGGCATAGCCATTCGAACCATCTCTATAAAGCGTCCAAACAAAAGATAGAACAGGAAGAGAAAGAAGGAAGAGTAAAAGATTTGGACCATGGAACGGGCGCAAGCCTTATAGATGACCTCTTGACGGCATTCGTCAAAAGGCCCTTGTATATGAAAGAAATTTCGAACTAAGCGAGTGGTTAAGTCTTCTTTTTTCATGGTAGTGACCTCTTAATAACCTTGTTTTTGATTAGCTTCTTTAAAGAGTTGATAGAGAGTATAGAAGTAGACTAGACTAAAAACGATACAGATGGTTAGAAATAATAGATATCTCCAATCCATAGAATTTGTTAACAGTTGTGGGAAAGATACGAGGATAAAGCAGAGTGATGCGTTTAAGAGGCGTATTTTTTTTGATGTGATTTTCTGAAATCTTTGTCCTTTGTTCAAGACAGGAAGGGCTAAGAGGAAGATGATCAGAAAAGGACGCGTAATCTGCCCATAAACTAGGAAAACTGTCATAAAGATACTGACCAAAATATGACTGAGAATTAAAGTTTGTAGTGATTTCATAAGTTTCCTCCTAATCGTCGTCTTGATCTTCTCTAGCTTTTTGAATACGAAGAGTGATGACAATATGCACTGTTAATCCGAAAAAGAAGGCTGCAACGATGGTTGACAAGATGCTTCTTGTATTCAAAAGAGCGGTAAGATAGCTTTTGCTATCATCCATTAGGATATTGAGAAGTGGCATTCCAAAGAACATGGCTATTCCATAAACCAGACCAGCTTTAAGTCCAGGATTACGTAACTGTTTCTTTTCCTTCTGGCTCAACATATCAGGATCGATAGCAGCAATACCAGTTTTTTTAGTTTGAGTAGTGACATAGATAGCACAAACCATGGAAATTAGAAAGATAATGATTGGATATCCAAAAGCGACTACTTGGGGATATCTAAAAGCAAGGACAAAGGGAATAAGATTGCCTAAAGTCATGAGGTAAAAGAGAATCATAAAGATTTTATTTCCGATGTGCTCAGCTTCGCGCCGTTTGTGTTCATCAAGTGGCCCTGAAATGCCATAGATACGTTTGATTAGTTTTTCATAGAGGGGTTCTTTTTTCATGGGTAATTTCTCCTAAATGAACGATGTTATTTTGTTTCTTTTACGAATTGATAGAGATAATAAAGATAAGTAATAGAAGAAAGGATAGCGATAGTTAGCAATAGATAATATTTCCAATCGTTTGAAATAACCGTCAGTTGTGGTAAGGATAGAAAGGATAGAATCATAAAGAATAGTGCTAAGTTGAGTATGCGCGTTTTTTGGGAATCTATCTTTAGATAAGTCAGTCCTTTGTTGAGTGCTGGAACAAAGACAAGAACAAGGACTGTATCGTAGATGGGCAAGTTCCCTGAAACGATGATGAAGATGAGCAGTGAAGCAAACAAAAGATGATAGGTAAGTAAAGTTACTAGTGATTTCATAAGCTTTCTCCTAATCCTTATCTTGCTCTTTTTTAGCTCTTGCAATGCGAAGTGAGTCGACAATATGTATCATAACTCCGAAAAAGAAAGCTCCCAGTATAGTTTTAAAAATATGTTTTGTATTTAGAAGAGAACTGATAAAATTTGAATTTTCACTTGTTAGGGTATCAATGAGTGGAATTATAAAAAATATCACTGTTCCATAAATCGAACCTGCTTTTAGACCAGGATAACGTAACTGCTTCTTTTCTTTTTTCATGAGTTTCCTCCTAATCCTTATCCTGGTCTTCCTTGGCTTTTGCAATGCGACGGGAGATGATAATCTGTATGACCACTCCAAAGAAGACAGACTGGAGGATACTTGAAAAAATATTTTTAAAAGCGAGAAGAGACTGAAGATAGTCCTGACTCTCACCTAGCAGTATAAGGAGAAGAGGGGTTGAAAAAAAACTCATTAATCCATAGACTATCCCAGCTTTCAGACCAGGGTAATGTAGTTGCTTACTTTCTTTCTCAGTCAGCATATCTGGTTCGATAGTTGTAATCCCAGTTTTTTGCATTTGGTAGGTGACATAGCCAGCAGCGATGAGGGCAATCACTAAAATCAGAGGAGGATAGACTAGAGCCACTAGTTGAGGAAATTGATAGGCCAGAACAAGCGGAATAAGATTGCCGAAAATCATCAGATAAAAGAGAATCATAAAGACTTTATTTCCGATGCGGTCAGCTTCGCGCCGTTTGTATTCGTCCAGTGGATCAGAAATACCGTAAGTGCGTTTGATGAGCTTTTCAGTGAAGGTTTCTTTTTTCATTTTTCTTCTCCTTTTTAAAAATCATCCTCCCAAAAGAGACTGTTGAGGTCAGTTTGGAGGCTGCGGGCGAGATTGAGACAGAGTTCCAGAGTTGGATTGTACTTGTCGTTTTCAATCATATTAATGGTTTGTCTCGAGACACCAATATCCTTGGCAAGTTCGAGTTGGGACTTTCCCAGTTCCTTGCGGAATTCTTTTACGCGATTCATGCTTCCTCCTTTTTAGTTTATGTCACATATATTTGACTATAGTATATTCTTTTAAGAACATAATGTCAACTATTTTTGACATATTTTTAAAAGAATCTTGGTGATAATATTTCTATGTGAAAATCTTTTAGCGATTTTATGCTATAATGAAGAAAAGTACAGAATTATAAGAGTGAATTGGATAGACTGAAAGCTATCCACTAAAGAAGGAGCAGAAAATGAACCATAAGATTGCAATTTTATCAGACATTCATGGTAACACGACAGCCTTGGCTGGAGTTCTTGAAGACGCTAAAAATTTGGGAGCGACTGAATATTGGCTTCTGGGAGATATTTTTCTTCCTGGGCCGGGAGCAAATGACTTGGTGGCTCTTTTGAAAGACCTTCCCATTACAGCATCCGTTCGAGGGAACTGGGATGATTGTGTGTTAGAGGCTTTAGATGGGCAATATGGTTTAGAGGATCCCCAAGAAATCCAGCTTCTCAGGATGACTCAATATCTGATGGAGGACCTAAAGCCAGAGCATATTGATTGGTTGAGAAATCTGCCTATGGTAGCCAAGAAAGAAGTTGAAGGCTTACGTTTTTCTCTTTCTCATAATTTACCTGAGAAAAATTATGGTGGTGATTTGCTGGTTGAAAATAATACCGAAAAATTTGACCAGTTACTTGATGAAACTACGGATGTAGCCGTCTATGGGCATGTCCATAAACAGCTCCTACGTTATGGTAGCCAAGGCCAACAAATCATCAATCCAGGTTCGATTGGTATGCCTTATTTTAACTGGGAAGGACTGAAAAATCACCGAGCCCAGTATACCTTACTTGAGCTTGAAAATGGTGAATTGGTCAATATCCAATTTCGAAAAGTCGCCTATGACTATGAAGCAGAGCTAGAATCAGCTAAGACCAAAGGCCTTCCTTTTATCGAAATGTATGAAGAGTTGCGACGTGAGGACAACTATCAAGGCCATAATAGAGATTTGTTAGCCAGCCTCAATGAAAAACATGGTTATATCAAGGATGTCAAAAACTATTTTGATTTTTTGTAAAAGGTGCTTTAACGAACAGATACTAAATAAAGAAGTTGAGACAGAACGTGCTAGCCTAGAAGAAAAGGCGAAAAACTTTAAAGAACGCCTTGAAAGCCTTTAAAATTAAAAGGGGTGACAATATACTTAAGGCGAAAATTTTTTATATATTTTTATTTTCGACCATTGTCGAAAGTACAGCCTTGTTGTTTTTGAAAAGAGGTCTCGAAATGGGTTATTTAGATACAGAAGCTATTATCCTTACAGTTTTTTCATTTGTTTTTTCAATCTCTGTTCATTTGTTTGGGTCTGCATTACAATAAAAAATAAATAGGATAAATCAGAGGCTAACACCTCCACTTTTTTGTGCCCTTAATTTTTGTATAGATGCCCCGATTTTTGTTTTAATCATGCAAAAAATCCGCATTTTAGTGCTGAGAGAGCGATTTTGAGGTATTTTCGGATCTTTTTGTGTACTATCTATCGCTAGAAAAACCTACAGGCGCAAGGCTTAAGGTCACTTTTTAGCTCATCAGATAACTTTCAGAAAAACAAGCATTTTTCGGAAAATTTTGTGAAATAAAGGAGAGGAATTTTTGGAGATTTCATAATAAAAGACACCAAATTATGGCTCTATAATATTTGTAGTGGGTAAATCCCCTATAGATATTATGGAGCCTATTTTAAGGTAGAAAACATACTAAGATTAGTAGTGAGAAAATCTCCGACGGGAGAGAGTACTCACTACTTTTTCTTTATGTTAAAGTAGAGGTGTCTTGTAAAGTCGTAGGGCTGTTTGGCGCTAGACGTCGCGTATTGAAAATAAAATCACTAAAACACGGAATTATTCAAGACAAAAGAGGTAATATCATGCGTACAGTATTTGGGATTGATGTGAGTAAGGCAAGTTCTGAGGTGGCAATTTTAGTCAACGGTGAAAAGATTCATGGATACACTATGCTCAATGACGCCATTGGCTTCAATCGTCTTTTGAATGACTTGAAAACTGTTCATAACCCTGAGATTATATTTGAAGCTACTGGTGTCTATTCTCGGCGTCTTCGAGCCTTTCTTGAGGAATACGGCTACGCTTATACACAGCTGAATCCTCTGGAAGCCAAGAAGCAACTGGATAGTCTGCGAGTTCGTAAAACAGACAAAATTGACGCTGAAAAGTTGGCTCATTCTCAGTTTATACTCAATCGTAAACCAACTTATGCGCAGGAAGAAGTTTATCAACACCTGCGTGATTTAAGCCGTTTCTATCAAAATCTTACAGAAGACATTGTTAGAGCTAAAAACCGTCTACACAAGGTCTTACAAGTCACCTTTCCTGAATTGGAAAATCTCTTATCCACACCAACTGGAGAGCAATATTGGAATTTAGTGATGGCTTTTCCATGCAAAGAGTTTGTATTAAACCTATCTCAAAATGAATTGTGTAAGATTATCCGTCAATCTACCTCCAAACGAATCTCTGAAAAGCGTATTGCTTACCTGACTGATAAACTTATAAAACTCGCTAAACAATCTTTTTGTGCGGTCAAGAAAATCTCCCCAATGCTTGAAGAGGTTCGTTACTATGCTCAAGAATTGCTTCGTCTTTCTGAGCACAGACAGGTTGTCTTAGACGACATGGTAGCTCTAGCTCAGCCTTTACCAGAGTATGACATCTTACGATCAATTCCTGGCATCGCAGAAACCACAGCGACATCTATCATTGGCGAATTGGGAGATATTCGTCGCTTTCAGTCTACCAATCAAATCAACGCTTTTATTGGCATTGACCTGAGACACTATGAATCTGGGAACTTTCTCGCCAAGGAACACATTACTAAGCGAGGTAATCCCTATGCCAGAAAAATATTGTTCAAGTGCATTCATAACATCGCTTCAGCTAGTCATACCAATCCCTGCCATATCGCCGACTTTTATGAGAAACGAAAAAGACAATCGACAATAGCTTCAACCAAGCCACATGCGATTGCCTCTATACATCGTCTCATTCGAACAATGTATTACCTCATTACGCATAACAAACTTTACGATTACTCTTTGACCCAAAATCGATAAGGCTATCTATGCCGTATTATTATAACACCTTGTTTCAAAAAATAGCAGACGAGGTGTTTTTTTAGCATGCCCTTTTATGGATCAATAAGTGGTAAAAATAAGACAGTAACCTCAGAATAGCTACTGTCTCATCTCTTTTTTTACTTAAGGCCCTTGATATACTTGACAAATGGTAGAAAAGAGCCAAATTTTCAATTACAGTATAGCACAAGAAGAGATTTTTTGCGCTTTTTCACTGTTTTTTCAAATAAAAATCTAAGACGTCATCAGGATCTATTTCCTCAATACAAATATTATTAATATTGTAGATTTTAGAGCAGACTGAAAGAAAGTAATTATTTTTAATAGTATAATTTTTGATAGCTGATGTGCTTTTTCCGTTGTCCCATATATTGTATAAATTGTTACTATACTCATTTACAAAAAAACTGTTTAAATCTTTTGATAAACCAACTCCTAAAAATTTTAAATAAGACTCTTTTAAATTCCAATATTTAATAATTAACTGATTTTTTTTATCAAAACTATTAATATATTTTTGTTCGATTGGGTGGAACAATTCTAATATATCAGTATCAATCGATTGTTCAATCTGTTCAATATCTATTCCAATATAATCATCACTTATCGCACATACAAATATGTTTTTGGAATATGAAAAATTAAAAAAAAGATTATTAACATTAGGGAAATAAGGATAACCAAATTGATTGTAGGCTATAGGGCATGAATTTAATGGAATGTTGAAATCTTTATAAAGAAGCATTCTAAATAATAAGGAAGCATACATTCTTATTATTCTATCTTCTGTTTTTTTTATCTTTAAGATTTTACTCATTTTTTGTTTAGGAATCAAGTTTTTTTTTGTTTTACAGAGTTTCTCAATATGGTGTAGATGCTCGAAATTTGTTATTGTTGAAAAATAAATCTTTATCATAATGTGTCTAAAATACTAATTAAACTACTAAGTAATGTCATATCTTTATATTTTTTAAGATCCGTAATGATGTACTTTAGTATGACATTATTACAGGATGTTTTTGCTACAGTAATCGCAGTGATGTAATGTAGTTCTGCTTTCAAATAATCCCCTTTCATACGAAATATTTCTGCTAATTCATAATTTAATTCAGATAATCTAAAAGTAGAATTACTTTCCGCTAAGATTTTTAATCCTAATTCGCACATATTTTGTGCCTTATCTAAAGATTTTAGATATTTAAAATTTTTAGCGGAACTATATAACAGTATAGCAATATTTTCAAAATTATTGCGTTTATCAAAAGTTAAATATCTATTTATTGAAAACGTAAAGTATTGTTCTGCTAAGTTATAATTTTTTAACATAAAATAACATGAACCTATTGCTCCTATAATTAATAATTCGGAATCAGACGATTCTTTATTTTGAAGAAACTTTAAAATATTTTTATTACTACCAGTAATTGTATTGGTTTGTTTTAGACCATTAAATAGATGATTTAGAGATTTTAATTGATCGTTTAAATAATGGGAAAAGTAAAGGCCTTCGAAATAATATAATAATTGTATATGTTCATCTTCTATAAATTTAGTCCACAAATTATTCAAGTCAATAAATTGGTACAAATTTTGATATTCTCGTAAATGGACATAGTTATGCAGTTTTTGTATTAATTCATCATTAACATGTGAATCATAATTATTAAGAATAGAGGAGGAAAGATTAAGTCTACTAAGCAAAAGACTTAATTTTTCAGTAGAGGGGTGGTGGAAGCCTTTTTCAATTCTACTAAGTTGAGCCTGGGAGCAGATTCCCAAAGAAAGCTGTTGTTGAGTAAAACCTAGTTCTTTTCTCCTAAGTTTCAATTTTTCACCTAAGGTTTCCGCATCCATAAAACACCTCAATATTCAAAAACGTATATTACATAAAATCTATTATATGGTATTCTTAAAAAAAACACAAGGAGAATACTATGGAAATAATTGAATACAATGAAAATTTTAAAACTCAATTACTAGATTTTGTTTTAGATATTCAGAATAATGAATATCAATTAGAGTTAACTCTTGAAGAACAGATGGATTTGTTAGATATTGAGAATGAATATAAAAAAAATGGTAATTTCTGGATTGCTATTGATGATAATAGTAATATTCGAGGCTGTGTAGCTACTAAATTATTGGAGAATAATAAGGCAGCATTAAAGAAAATGTTTGTCAAGAGGGAAAATAGAGGTATAGGATTAGGTAGCTCCTTGATAAAAAAATGTTTAGAGTTTTTAAAGTCTAACAATGTTGATGAATTATTTTTAGGTACAGTGGATATTTTTAAAAATGCTCAAAATTTTTATGAAAATTCTGGATTTATTGAAGTGGAAAGGAATGAATTACCAAAAGATTTTCCAGTTTTAGAGGTAGATAATATATTTTATAAGTATAATTTATTTAACGCTGAACTATTTAATCCCTATGTTCCAAAATTAGTTGAGAAAATTTATTTAGGTAACAGAAAGGAAAGAGAACAATTTTTATTGGAGTGTGAAAATAATATTTTTAAGCTTCATATGGATAAAATTACTTTTGATTTATTTACTGATAGTGGTACAAGTTCGTTTGACGTAAAACAATATACTACTGCAATATCTGGACATGGTGGACCAATGGGTAGAGGAAAAAACTATGATGAATTATCAAGTGTATTACAAGAAATCTTTGGAATGGAGTACCTACTTTTGTGTTCACAAGGAAGATCGGCGGAGGCACTGCTAAATAATACAATCAATACAGAAAATAAGAGTGTAGTTCTTTGTAATAACTTATTTTCCACTACGGAATACCACCAAAGATTAAAGAATCTATCCCAAATTAACATAAGCGATGCCGTAAGTGAAGAATTACAGACCAGAGTAATTTTTAAAGGAAATATAGATATTTTTCTGCTGAAAAAGTATCTATCAAAATATGAGAGAAAAATCGCATATGTATGTATTGAATTATGTTCAAATTTAATTGGAGGTTATCCGATTTCCTTGAAGAACTTAAAAGAGGTTTACGAAATTTGCTTTAAAGAAAGGGTTCCAGTTGTTTTAGATGCAACTAGAATAATTGAAAATGCATATTTTATAAAGATGCATGAAAAAGAACAATCAATAAGTGCAATAGTTAAGGAAATCTGCGGTTATTCTGATTATGTGACAGCAAGTTTAAAAAAGGATTTTTTATGTGATAGTGGAGGTTTTATTGGTTGTAATGATGAAAAAGTATATTTAAAAATAGCTGATTTATCGATAATATATGGTCAAGAATTAAGCAATTTTGATAAAGGTATTATAGTAGAGGGAATAAAAGAAGCAATAAGTAATGAAGATAATATAAATTACAGGATGCTATTAACAAAGAAACTACATTCATATTTAAAGAGTGGAAGGGTGAATGTTCTTGAACCGGTGTCTGGTCATGGAGTGTGGATTGATGTTACTAACATTGTTAATAAATACAATCTTACACTCGACAGTATTCAAATTTTAATTTACCTTGAAACTGGTATCAGAGTAGGAATTGAAATTTTTAAGAAAAATTATTTATTAAGACTGGCTATTCCATATAGAAAGTATGATACAAGCCACATTAGATACATAGCTGAATTGATTATAAACTTTTTCAACAATAAGAAATACTTACTTAAAAAATATGAAAAGCATTCTTCAGGAGATAGTATAACGGAACATTTATATGCTTCTTATTTAGAGAAATTATAGGAGGAAATGATGAACGGTTGTGTCGTTTTACGTGAATTGAGAGAGGGTTGGGGGAATGGATATTTATTCATTGTTTAAAGAACAGGTAATTAAAACACCACATAATGTAGCACTATTTTTTGAAGGTGATGAAATGACTTATGAGGAATTAGATAGCAGAGTAATAGACCTTGCTAATAATTTTGAGAAAAATTCAAATCATTTAAAAAGAATAGGTTTACTATTTAGAAATCCAATAAATTTTGTAATTGCAGCATTAGCAACTTTACGGGCTGGATTGTGCTACGTCCCATTATCAGAAAAGATGCCTCAAGATAGAATTAATTTTATTTCTCAGGATTGTGGTTTAAAGGTTATATTTTCTGATATTGAATTAAACAATTTAAAATCTGGTACCAAAAAAGAAACATTTAATTATGTTGATCAACTTAATACTGATAATTATATACGAGTGGAAAAGGAATTAGGAGACGCTGACGCCTATGTAATATATACTTCAGGTTCGACAGGAAAACCTAAAGGTGTTCCTATTACACAAAATTCAATTTGTAATACATTACAGTGGAGAAAAACAGAATATGGACTTGATAGCTCCACAGTACAATTGCAAACTTTTTCGTTTATTTTTGATGGTTCTGTCTCTAGTCTTTTTTCTGTACTAATTTCAGGTGGGAGAATAGTTTTAGTAAAAGAAACAAATTTGGGTGATATTGATTATTTAAGAAGTTTAATAAATTCTCAGGGTGTAACAAATTTATTTATGGTACCATCGTTATTATCAGCACTTTTAGATATTGTTGATGAATCAGATTTTTGGAATATAAAATGTGTAACAACTGGTGGCGAAAAACTTCAAAAATCTATACTAAATAATTCAATAATTTTAAATAAGAAGATAGAAGTTGTAAATGAGTATGGACCAACAGAAAATAGTGTGACATCTACGTTTTTAAGAAGAGCATCATTGTTAAACTATGGTAGTATTGGATACCCAATTACAGGATGTTCATTGATTGTCATGGCAGATGGCAAGGAATCAAACAAAGGTGAGTTGTGTGTATCTGGTATTGGCTTAACGAGAGGATATTTGAATAAAGATGATTTGAACTATAATGTATTTTTTTACTATGGCGGTAAACGTTACTACAGAACAGGGGATATTGTTGAAAAACAAAAAGATGATTCAATCAAATTCATAGGACGGAAAGATTATCAGGTTAAATTAAATGGTTACCGTATAGAGTTAGAGGAAATAGAGTCAGTTATATTAGAATGTAATCTAGTTACGAATGCGGCAGTAATAGTAAAAAATAATCAATTAATTGCTTTTATTTCAAGAAATGAAAATAATGAGCAGGTAGTTAGTCAAATCAAGGGGAGTATTAAGAATAAATTACCAAATTATATGATTCCTAGTAAATACATTGAACTAGAAGAGTTTCCCATTAATCTATCTGGAAAGATTGACAGAAATGAACTAAAAAATTATTTTGTCCCATCTAGTGATAAAATTATTTATGCTGAAACGAGTCTTGAGAAGGAAATCCATAACATTTGGCAACAATATTTACAAGTTTCAAATTTTGGAGTTACAGATAATTTATTTGAACTGGGAGGTGACTCACTAACTGCGGGGAGAATAGCAGGAAATTTGAACAAAAAGTATAGTGTAAATATTAGAATATCAGATATTTTTAATAACCCTACTGTCAGAAATTTAGCTATTATATTAGACAAACAGTTAGAAAAACTTGTACGTAAGAAACATGTTAATAATAATTTAAAATCTGGAATTTTAGAGAGTCAAAAGGGAATATTTTTTTATCAGCAAAGGTTTCCAGAAAGTACGGCCTACAATAATCCATTCTATATAAAGATACCATCTGATATAGATAACAATACTATTGAAGTGGCATATAACAGGCTATTATTATCACAAGAAAATCTTAGAAAATTATTTGTACTTGATGGTAGTGAAATCAATTCTTTTGTTAGAGAGTTTTGTTACCAAAGCATAGAGGTATGTACATTTGAAGATGAGATTAACAACAAGAAATTCGAGGAAGAAATAATAAGCTTTGATTTAGGTAAAGACCAATTGGTTAGAAGTAAGATTTTTCAGAATAAGACAGAAAAATTTCTATTTCTTGACATCCATCATATAGTATTTGATGGAGAATCTTTAAATATTCTGATTAAGGAACTATATAATTATTTATATTCCGATAGTATAGTAAATGAAGCTTCTAAATTTAATTACAATGTTAGCAGTAATATTGTAAATCAAAATTGGTGGAGACAGTACATCGAATCGGGTTTTTTAAAACCTAGTCGATTTAAAACTGAAAAAAGTACTAGATCTATAATTAAGCATCGTAAAGGGTTGAAAATATCCAAAAAACTGGTTACAAAACTATTTGTAGAGGATAAAAATAATATTACAAATAACTCTGTTTTATTGTCTGTGTTTTTAATAGTTTTATCCAGATTTTTACAAGAAAAAGAATTATTAATTGGTATTCCATTTAGTAACCGTGAGATTGATAATTCTAAAATAGGCATGTATGTCAACACTTTACCATTAAATATCGCTATTAATGAAGATAAAAGTTTTAAAGAATTTTCTTACGATATTCAAAAATTGATTTTTGATTTATATGAAAATAAAGAGATTAGTATCGAGGAGATTTTAGATCAAATCAAAGAAAAGAATGATACAGATTTTAAAAATGGCTTATTTGATATTGTATTTTCGAGTCAAGTTTATGATCCAAATATTCCTCTACAATATAAGTTACTTAATCATACTAATGCGAAATTCCCATTTATTTTTACTATAACAGAGAATGAAGAAGACTATTTGATTAAGGTTGAAGCTGTAGATTTTAAAAATGCAGAGCAGATTATACAAAATTTTATAACAGTATTTGAAAATATTATTTATAGTTTAAGTAATAATGTTGACCAAAAAATTAGTTCTATTGAAGTATATTCCTTTGAACATTTAGGAATTAGAAGAGTTGGTGGTGTAAAAGACTATAGAAACTTACTAGATGTATTTTCAAATATTGTAAATGAGTATCCAGAAAAGATAGCATTAAAATTTGGAGATAAGTGTTTGACTTATAGAGAACTGGATAGACATTCAAGTTCTCTAGCTAATATTTTGGATAAACAAGGAGTAAGAAATGGAGATAGGGTTGGAATATATTTAGATAAAGGAATAGATTTTATTATTTCGATGCTGGCAATATTGAAATTAGGAGCATGTTATGTTCCGATTGATACGAATTATCCTGACAATCGAAAACAATATATTATTGATAATAGTAAATTACAAGCAGTACTTTTTAATGATCAAAAATTTATTTATGATATTTTTGCAGGTATAAAGATAAATGTAAGTGATTATAAGAATAAAAGATGTGATTTTATACCAAGAGCAGTAGATAGTAAGCAACCTGCCTATATTATTTATACATCGGGATCAACAGGTAATCCCAAAGGAGTTGTAGTAAATCATCATAATATTTTAAGTCTTCTTTTTCCAGTGAATAATAATTTTCATTTCTCTCATAAAGATGTATGGACAGCTTTTCATTCGTTCTGCTTTGACTTTTCTGTTTGGGAGATTTATGGAGCACTACTTTACGGTGGAATGTTAGTAATTGTTCCTGATAAAGTAACAAAAGATCCATTTGCATTTTCTAGTCTACTTTTAAATGAAGAAGTGACTATATTAAATCAGACTCCATCAGCTTTCTATGTTTTTTCTGAAGTGAATAAAAATGTTAAATTTACAAATTTAAGATATGTTATTTTTGGAGGAGAAAAATTAAATCCTGCTCGTCTTAGTCAATGGAATAGTGTAAATCCAAAAGCTAAACTTATTAACATGTATGGTATTACTGAAATTACAGTACATGCTACTTATAAAGAATTACAAAAGAGTGATTTATTAACAAATAAAAGTAATATAGGAAAAGTATTAGATACACTTGGTTACATTATTTTAGATAAAGATGGTCATTTAGTTCCGAGAGGGGTTGTCGGAGAATTATACTTATATGGGCATGGTATCAGCAATGGTTATTTTAATAGTCAACAATTGACGAATGAAAGATTTATAGTCCATCCATTTCTTAATGATAAAGTATTATATAAAACTGGAGATTTAGTGATTGAAGGAGAAACTGGAGATTTAGAGTATATTGACAGAATAGATTCACAGGTAAAATTAAGAGGTTATCGAATTGAATTAGGTGAAATCGAAAGAGTGATCTGTAAACATTCGTTAGTGACTAACTGCAAGGTAATAGTTGATGAAAATGATAATTTAGTCTGTTTTATTGAGTCAAAATTCGTATCGAAACAAGAGATGGTTGGTTACGCGAAAAAAAATCTTACAACATACATGCAACCTACTCAATTTATTATTTGCAAGCAGTTCCCAATAACGAGTAATGGAAAAGTAGATCTTGATTCTTTAAAAATCAAATATAAAAATAGTGTTGTGGAATCATATATTGGAGAGAATATTACATTGACAAAAGAACAGTCAATTGTAAAAAATATATGGACAACAGTATTGGGTGTAGATTCATTTGGAGTAGAAGATAGTTTTTTTGATATTGGTGGTCACTCACTTAAAGTGCCTCAAGTTATAGTCAATTGAAACAAGAACAAGACAAAAGAGCCTCGAAAAAAGTACTACAACTTGGCAATACCTTTTTGAGATGCTTTTTGATATGGGCCCATGTTTTCTCAATAGGATTGTACTCAGGTGAGT
>NZ_JASHFS010000003.1:0-148219 GCF_047460685.1 Streptococcus infantis
TGTGTGATGCTTCTGTTATACTACCTGTTCGCTCACAATAGGAGAGAACTTTTTTACGAAAATCTATTGAATATGCCATAAGAAGATTATACCACATTATGTACTGTTTTAGGTTCATTTTACTATATTATGAAGATAAATAGTGAATTACAAACTGATATTTCATTTTTTGAATTCTATAATAATTCTTCAATCAAAAAAATTTGTGAGCTAATTTGTAAGAAAAAAGAAAATTCTGATTCTAAAAAATCTGATTTTTGCGAATTAATCAAATTGAATGATATTAAAGATCATAAAAAAATATTTTTTATTCATGGGGGAAATGCAAGAATAAGTACTTATTTAGAACTTGTTAAATCGAATTTTATTAATTGGGAAATGTTTGGAATTGAACTATATAGGGGATGGAAGCTTACAAATAATGAAATTGTTTGTTCAGACCTTGCATCGAGTTATGTAGAGTTGATTAAAAATAAACAAAAATCAGGTCCCTATCACATTTTTGGAACATGTATTGGAGGAACGATTTCTTTTGAGGTTGCTAGACAGTTAGAAAAAGTTTATAAAGAAAAAGTCTTTCTTTATTTAGCCAGTTCGGAAGCTCCAGAAAAGCAACCTGAAGATTGGAGTTATAAGAATGAGCTCTCATCTTATTTGAATCAAACTTTTACCAAGTTTAATTTAACTCCTAATGATGGTTGGGCGAAACTAGAAGTATATCTTGAGAACAATGGAGAAAGTTTGGAAAAGTTAGCGAAAGATTTGGAACATGATATTCATAATCTTGAAAAAAATACCATCAGTGAGTTACTTTACAGAAAAAATTTAACATTTGATTTATTACAGATGAGAAAGAGCTACTACCCTAATGATGTATTGGAATCTAAAGTTATATATTTCAATGCTATTGAGCAACCTATTGATAATAGAAAAAACTGGAGTAAACATTGTAAAAATATTTATTATATAGATGTTGATGGAAACCATGATTCAATGTTTCAAGCAGATTATTGTAAGAGTATAGGTTTAAAACTAAAAGAAGAATTGCAAGAAAATGAGGTTATATAGTGAGAAAAGCTTTGTTATTTCTATATGATTATCCACTAATGAATGATGCCGTAAGAGTTTATAAAGAAAAATTTGAATGCATCTTAGTATTACAAAGAGATGAAATAAATTCTGATGTAGATGAGCTAAAAAAAAATTATAGTAAATGCGTTTTTGTTGATTCTTTAATTAATTATGACAATTTAAGATATGAAATTGAACAATTAATGGAAGAATACGATGTGTATCGAATAATTACGGTATACGAACCAATGGTTGAAATTGCTGGCAGACTAAGAAGTGACTTTCATATTCCAGGTTTGAGTTACGAACAAGCTATCTTAGTTAGAAATAAGTTCGAAATGAAAAAATTTTTATCTAAGCAGGGTATTAGATGTGCCAATGTTGAAAAAGTCAATTCTAATAAAGATTACGATTATTTTTTTAATAAAAACGGATTTCCAATTATATTTAAACCTATTGATGGTGCAGCGACTGGTCGTACACATACAGTATATTCTAAAAATCAACTCATTGAAATAATAACTAAATATGACCAAGGTGATTATATCATTGAAGAGTTTATTGATGGAGAGGAATATCATGTAGACGCTATAATCCAAGATAATAAAGTAGTTTTGAACTCAGTCGGGAAATACAGTGACAATGTTCTAAACTGCATTGAGGGAGATTCAAAAGTTGGTTCAGTGATTTTTTCTAAAAATACTCAATCTGAATTGATTGATAAACTTAAGAATACTCACATTGAGGTAATTAAATTATTAAATCTAAATAATTGTATTTGTCATTCAGAATTTTTTGTAACAAAAAGTGGTGAAATTATTTTTAGTGAGATTGCTGCTAGAATTGGGGGAGGAAAACTAATCGGACCGGCAATTAAATACATTTATGGCATAGATGTTTTTCAAGCAGCAATTGATTTAGAAATTGGGGAAAAAATAAGTAAAACTTTGGATCATCCTGATGATTTTTGTGGCTTTACAACATTTGATATAACAAATATAAACGGAAAAATAGTAAGGATTGCTACGAGTGATGATTTTAAAATTAAGGATATAATTGAATTAAAAATAATAAATAAAGTTGGAGATTTAGCTCATAAAGCAGTAAATTCAGCTCAGCGATTAGGATATATAATATTTAGTGGAAAGAGTTTCAGAGATATTGTACAAAAAATTGATAGTGCACAATTTATTTTTAACTGTAATACGGAGATTATTGAGAAGGAAGACAAAAAATGAGACAGATTAAGCTAAGGTTACTATTAAATTTTATAAGTAAATTAGCCTTGTTTACAATATTACCGTTTACAACACTTTATTATTCAATAAATTTCGGACTTCAAATTGCAGGGATACTAGTTATCATTTCTACTATTTTTCAAGTTATCGGAACAATTTATGGTGGTTTTTTTAGTAGTAAATATAATAGGACAAGTATTATCAAAATCGGAGAAGTGTTAAAATTAATTTTTTTCATTTTATTATTCTTTTTCGACAATTCTATAGTTTTTACAATTTTTATTATTCTTGTAAATATAATTCAGGGTATCCTTAATCCTTCAAATGATTCTATACTATTAGATTTAACTAAAGAAGATAACGCAACAAAGATTGCCTCGTTTAACTATTGGTTAAATAATATTGCAATTCTTTTAGGTACAATTATTGGTGGTAGTTTATATCATACAAATATTAGAGTACTGAAATTAGGGCTAGTTATGAGCTCAGTGATTATTTGCATTCTATTGCAGTGGTCGAAAGAAGTAAGTAAGCAAAATAATTCTCTGAATATTATTCAGAGTTACGGACAAGCAGTTCGTAACAAAAAATATTTTGCTTACCTGATTGCTATTATATTTATATATGCTGTTGAACTTCAGCGTAATAATTACATCTTAACTGTTTTACCGCAAAAGTCGATTTTTCTTAATTATGTTTTTTCAAATACCACGCTTTTAAGTTTTTTAACAACGATAAATACAATTATGGTTATTACTTTATTACCAATAACGATTAAA
Organism: Streptococcus infantis; assembly: GCF_047460685.1. Lineage (GTDB taxonomy): Bacteria > Bacillota > Bacilli > Lactobacillales > Streptococcaceae > Streptococcus > Streptococcus infantis_AD. The sequence goes on from NZ_JASHFS010000003.1 coordinate 3,089, forward strand.
ATGTATAACAGCGATAAGTTAAAAAAATATCTTAATATTGGAGTTGTTACATTTTCTTTGGGGTATACTGTTTTATCTTACTCTGACAATATGCTTGTTCTAGTGATGGCATCTGTTTTTATTGCAAGTGGTGAGATTTTATTTACTCCTGCATCTCAAAATTTGTTTTTGAATTCCACTGCTTCTGAAGACAAAGGTAGGTATGTCGCACTAAATAATATAAGTGTTCAAATTGCCCAAATGATTTCAGGATTTTATCTAGTTATTGCAGTTTATTTACCTGAAATAGTGAATTCATTATTGATTTTTGTAATGGGAATCATTGGGTTAATTATGATGAATAAAAGTAATGAAAGGAGCAGATATGAAAAAAACTAATTTTTTAAAACTTATTATTATACTATTTTTCTTTCTTATGGATATTCCAATTTGGTAAATTATTTTGATTTTTTGTGAGAGTTGCTTTAACTTACAAATACTAAATAAAGATGCTGGGACAAAAAGATTTTGATTTTAGTAATTCTTTATTATAAATTGTTAAAATTGATAGATTAGACAAAAAAGCGAACAAGACAGTATTCTGGGTGTCAGATAACTTGTTTTGTTCGCTTTTTATATTTAAGGTTAGACTTTTGTCCCAGACTCTTTTAATATATCTTATTGTAATTGAGATTGATCTGGTAGGTAAGAACCACCGAGATAAGTTTTGCTGAGTTTTTCAAGGGTTCCATCTTGGTAGAGTTCTTTGAGAACCTTGTCAAATTGTTCTTTAAATTCTTTTTCGTCGCTTGAGAAGATGATGTAGTTGTTTGGATTGTCATTGCTTTCCAAGTCGACTAGGTTCAAGTCTAAACCTCGGTCTTGGATAATTTTTTGAACAGAGATTTTATCAAAGATTAGGAAATCAAATTCACCGTTGGCGAGATCAGTCAGACGCTTAGCCACATCTTCGCCAGAATATTGGATGGTAGCAGGATTGTCGGAGTGGCTTTGATTCCAGTCGGTAACAACCTTGGCAGTAGAAGTTCCAGTGTCATCCTGGGTTGTTTTACCAGCGATATCTTGAAGAGAGGTAAGAGCTTTGTCTTTTCTGCTCACAAGAACCAAAGGATTTTTTGCGATAGGTAGCGAGTAGAGGTATTTGTCTGCTCTTTCTTTGGAGTAGCTCAAGTTGTTGGCAGCAACTTGGTAACGGCCAGCATCCACTCCAGGGAAGATACTTTCCCAAGCTGTTTTTTGAAATTCAATCTTGTATTGATCCAGTTTTTCATCGACTGCTTTTAAAACCTCAACATCATATCCGGTCAAATTACCATCTTGTTCAAAGTCAAAAGGTGGGATGTCTCCGGCAGTGGCTACGACAATGGTTTTAGGACTAGTAGTGGCAGTAGAAGTGCTATCTTGTTTGGCTTGTCCACAGGCTACCAACAAGGGACTGATGGCTAATAATAAGAATAATTTTTTCATAAGATAATGGTATCTAGTTTACCAGACAATCAATCAGATATCTAATATATATTTTTTATGGAGATGATAGAGAAACATTATAATTTTAAAACGGAGCCTAGAACTGACAGTTGAATTTGGGAAAGATAATTTGTTTCACTAATGAAAAATCTCTGCAAGCTCTTTCAGAATGTGGTAAAATGGAAGCAGTAGAAATAGAAAAGGAAATCAATTATGAAATTTCTTGAGTTAAATAAAAAACGTCATGCGACTAAGCATTTTATTGATAAACCAGTTGATCCCAAGGATGTTCGAACAGCTATTGAAATCGCAACCTTGGCACCGAGTGCTCACAACAGTCAGCCTTGGAAGTTTGTTGTGGTTCGCGAGAAAAATGCTGAACTAGCAAAATTGGCTTACGGTTCAAACTTTGAGCAAGTAGCATCTGCCCCTGTAACCATTGCCTTGTTTACAGATACTGACCTAGCTAAACGAGCTCGCAAGATTGCCCGTGTTGGTGGAGCAAAGAATTTCTCAGAAGAACAACTTCAGTACTTTATGAAAAATCTTCCAGCAGAATTTGCACGTTATAACGAACAGCAAGTCAGTGACTACTTGGCTCTTAATGCTGGGCTTGTAGCTATGAACTTGGTCCTTGCATTGACTGACCAAGGAATCGGATCAAATATTATCCTTGGTTTTGACAAATCAAAAGTCAACGAAGTCTTGGAAATCGAAGAACGCTTCCGTCCAGAGCTCTTGATCACAGTAGGATACACAGACGAGAAGTTAGAACCAAGTTACCGCTTGCCAGTAGATGAAATTATCGAAAAAAGATAGGAAGAAAAAATGACAGTTATTAATTTTACAGCAGAAGTAGAAAAACGTAAAGAAGACCTCTTGGCTGACTTGTTTAGCCTTTTGGAAATCAACTCAGAACGCGATGACAGCAAGGCAGATGCGCAACATCCTTTTGGACCTGGTCCAGTAAAAGCCTTGGAGAAATTCCTTGAAATCGCAGACCGCGATGGCTACCCAACAAAAAATGTCGACAACTATGCAGGACATTTTGAGTTTGGTGAAGGGGAAGAAGTTCTCGGTATCTTTGCCCACATGGATGTGGTACCTGCAGGTAGCGGATGGGATACTGATCCTTACACTCCAACTATCAAAGATGGTCGTCTCTATGCGCGTGGTGCTTCTGACGATAAGGGACCGACAACAGCATGTTACTATGGTTTGAAAATCATCAAAGAATTGGGACTTCCAACTTCTAAAAAAGTTCGTTTTATCGTCGGAACTGATGAAGAATCAGGTTGGGCAGATATGGACTACTACTTTGAGCATGTAGGACTTGCGAAGCCAGACTTTGGCTTCTCTCCAGATGCTGAATTCCCTATCATCAATGGTGAAAAAGGAAATATCACAGAATACCTCCACTTTGCAGGTGAAAATACTGGTGCAGCTCGTCTTCATAGCTTTACAGGTGGCTTGCGTGAAAACATGGTACCTGAGTCAGCAACGGCAGTTGTTTCAGGTGACTTGGCTGACTTGCAAGCTAAACTAGATGCCTTCGTTGCAGAACACAAGCTTAGAGGAGACATTCAAGAAGAGAATGGTAAGTACAAGGTTACGATTATCGGTAAATCAGCTCATGGTGCTATGCCTGCTTCAGGTGTCAATGGTGCAACTTACCTTGCTCTTTTCCTCAGCCAATTTGCTTTTGAAGGACCTGCAAAAGACTTCCTTGACATTGCTGGAAAGATTCTCTTAAATGACCATGAAGGCAAAAACTTGAAAGTGGCTCATGTTGATGAAAAGATGGGTGCCCTTTCTATGAATGCTGGAGTCTTCCGCTTTGATGAAACAAGTGCTGACAATACCATTGCCCTTAACTTCCGTTATCCAAAAGGAACAAGCCCTGAGCAAATCAAATCAGTTCTTGAAAACTTACCAGTTGTTTCAGTTAGCTTGTCTGAACACGGACATACACCTCATTATGTTCCAATGGAAGATCCACTTGTACAAACCTTGTTGAGCGTGTATGAAAAACAAACAGGCCTTCAAGGCCACGAGCAAGTTATCGGTGGTGGAACATTTGGACGTCTCTTAGAACGTGGTGTAGCTTACGGTGCTATGTTCCCAGACTCTATCGACACTATGCACCAAGCCAATGAATTTATCGCCTTGGATGATCTCTTCCGTGCAGCAGCCATCTACGCTGAAGCTATCTATGAATTGATCAAATAATGCTATAGAAGTCTGAGATTTTATGCTTAGACTTCTTTTTGGAGGGAAAATAGATGTCTCAGATCGAAAGAATCAAGCAAGCCATCATGGCTGATCCACAAAATCAACATTATACTGATCAAGGTATCGAGCCTCTTTTTGCAGTACCAAAAACGGCTCGTATCAATATCATTGGTCAAGCGCCTGGTCTCAAAACCCAAGAAGCTGGGCTTTACTGGAAGGATAAAAGCGGAGATCGCTTGCGAGAGTGGTTGGGCGTGGATGAAGATACTTTTTACAAGTCAGGTTATTTTGCAGTCATGCCCATGGATTTCTATTTTCCAGGACATGGCAAGTCGGGTGACCTGCCCCCTCGTCCAGGTTTTGCAGAAAAATGGCACCCTAAACTTTTGAAAGAATTACCAGATATTCAATTGACGCTCTTGATTGGTCAGTATGCCCAAGCCTACTATCTACATGAGAAAGTTAGTGGCAAGGTGACAGACCGTGTGCATCGATTTAAAGATTATTTGCCTGATTATTTCCCTCTGGTACACCCATCACCACGTAATCAAATTTGGATGAAAAAAAATCCTTGGTTTGAGGAAGAAGTGGTTCCAGATTTGAAAAAAAGAATTAAAATTATTTTAGGAGAAAAAGAATGAACGAAATTACTTTTGACGATTTTTATCAGCTTTATCAGAGAGAGTCGCTTTCTGTATTGGATGTGAGAGAAGTAGAGGAATTTGAGGCTCTTCATTTAGAAGGTGCTCTTAATTCCCCTCTGAGTCAACTGGCAGATACTTATGAGCAACTAGATAAAACCCAGCCTTACTACGTGATCTGTAAGTCAGGAATGCGTTCAGCACGCGCTTGTCAATTTTTAGCAGAACAAGGATATGAGGTTATCAATGTCCAAGGTGGCATGGATGCCTTAGAATAAGAAAATCTCCCTTTGAGACCGAAAATAAGAAAGGTTTTAAAGGGAGTTTATTTGCTGTAAAAATCAGAAAATTGAAAACATTTTAGAATTATTTTGTGATAGCCTTTTCATGCTTTTAATCATGGTATACTAAGAAAGTATTTTATTTTTATAAGGAGAGTTTATGGCTAAAAAAGGTGCTTTAACAGGGTTACTCCTGTTTGGAATATTTTTTGGTGCGGGTAACTTGATTTTCCCCCCTACCCTAGGTGCTCAATCTGGAGACCACTTTCTCCCTGCCATTGCAGGATTTGTACTTTCAGGTGTCGGGCTTGCCGTCTTGACATTGATCATCGGAACCTTGAATCCTAAGGGATATATCTATGAGATTTCTAAGAAAATTTCTCCATGGTTTGCGACAGTTTATCTAGCAGTTTTGTACTTGTCGATTGGTCCATTCTTTGCGATTCCACGTACAGCGACAACTTCTTTTGCAGTAGGGATTAGTCCACTCTTGGCCGAAGCAGATAAGGGATTAGGCTTGATTGTCTTCACCATTCTCTACTTTGTAGCTGCCTACCTAATCTCGTTGAATCCTTCAAAAATCTTGGATCGTATCGGTCGAGTCTTGACTCCAGTTTTTGCCATCTTAATTGTTATTCTGGTTATTCTTGGAGCTTTCAAGTATGGCGGGAACGCACCACAAGCAGCGTCAGGAGCTTATCAAGCATCAGCCTTTGGTGCAGGTTTCCTTGAAGGATACAATACGCTTGATGCGCTTGCATCGGTTGCCTTCAGTGTTATTGCAGTACAAACCTTGAAACAACTTGGTTTCTCAAGTAAGAAAGAGTACATTTCAACCATTTGGGTTGTTGGAATCGTTGTAGCACTCGGATTTAGTGCTCTCTACATCGGTCTAGGTTTCTTGGGCAATCATTTCCCAGTAACAGAAGAAGCAATGAAGAGTGGAACTCCTGGAGTTTATATCTTGTCTCAAGCGACTCAAGAAATCTTTGGTTCTACTGCTCAGCTTTTCCTTGCGGCTATGGTAACCGTTACTTGCTTTACAACGACTGTAGGGTTGATTGTATCAACTGCCGAGTTCTTTAACGGACGTTTCCCACAAGTCAGCTACAAGGTTTATGCGACAGTCTTTACCTTGATTGGTTTTGCCATTGCAAATCTTGGTTTGAGTGCTATTATTAAGTACTCTGTACCAGTTCTCGTTATTTTGTACCCAATTACGATTGCCATTGTCATGATTGTGATTGTGAACAAGTTTGTTGCTCTTTCAAAACCAGGAATGCAATTAACGGTTGGTATTGTCACAGCCATTGCTATTGCAAGTGTTTTAGGATCTACTTTTAAAGTTGAGGTCCTTGCAAATATCGTGAACGCTCTACCATTTGCGGAGGCTTCTCTGCCATGGTTGGTACCAGCTATTATCGGTATTCTGCTTTCTCTTGTTCTTCCAAATAAACAAGAAAGTGAAGCTTTTGAAATGGAATAATCACTAAAATCACTTTTGTAGCTAAGTCTACAGGAGTGATTTTCTTTTTTTATCCGATGATAAATGTGTTATAATAGGTAGCAAAAGAGGTGAAGAAATGAATCAAACTGTAGAATATATCAAAGAACTAACTGCTATTGCGTCACCAACAGGTTTTACGCGTGAAATTACGAATTATTTAGTTGAGACGCTTGAAAAACTAGGCTATCAACCTATTCGTACTGCTAAAGGTGGAGTGAATGTTACCATTAAAGGTAAAAATAATGAGCAACATCGCTATGTAACTGCCCATGTGGATACCCTGGGAGCTATCGTTCGCGCTGTTAAACCAGATGGTCGTCTCAAAATGGACCGTATCGGTGGTTATCCTTGGAATATGATTGAGGGTGAAAACTGTACGGTCCATGTAGCTAATACAGGGAAAACTATTTCAGGTACGATTTTGATCCACCAAACTTCTTGTCACGTTTACAAAGATGCGGGAACAGCGGAACGTACACAGGACAATATGGAAGTTCGTTTGGATGAAAAAGTGACCAATGAAAAAGAAACACGCGCACTCGGTATCGAGGTTGGTGATTTTATCAGCTTTGACCCACGAACTGTCGTGACTGAGACAGGCTTTATCAAGTCTCGTCATTTGGATGACAAGGTCAGCGCAGCTATTCTCCTTAATCTCCTCAAAGTCTACAAAGAAGAAGGAATTGAACTTCCTGTCACTACGCATTTTGCCTTTTCAGTCTTTGAAGAAGTGGGGCATGGTGCTAACTCAAGCATCCCTAGTCAAGTTGTCGAATATCTAGCTGTGGATATGGGAGCAATGGGAGATGATCAGCAGACAGACGATTACACAGTCTCTATCTGTGTCAAGGATGCTTCAGGTCCTTATCACTATGAATTCCGTCAACACTTGGTTGCCCTTGCAAAAGAGCAAGACATTCCATTCAAACTAGATATCTATCCATTTTATGGTTCTGATGCTTCTGCAGCGATGTCAGCTGGAGCAGAGGTTAAGCACGCTCTTCTAGGAGCAGGTATTGAGTCAAGTCACTCATACGAGCGTACTCATACTGATTCTGTAGTGGCTACTGAGCGTATGGTGGATGCTTATCTCAAGAGTGGGTTGGTGGACTAAGATGTGCTTGATTTGTGATCGAATTGAACTCATCAAGACTGGTGACAATCCCTACTTTGTAAAAGAACTGGAAACAGGATATGTTGTCATTGGTGACCACCAGTATTTTGAAGGTTACACTCTGTTTTTAGCAAAGGAACATGTCACAGAACTACATCATCTAGATCCAAGTGTTAAACTTCGTTTTTTAGAGGAAATGAGTATGGTTCAGGAAGCTGTCTCTAAAGCCTTCTCTGCTGAAAAGATGAATGTAGAGTTGCTTGGAAATGAGGATGCCCATGCCCACTGGCATATTTTTCCGAGACGTGAGGGTGATATGAAGGGGCACGGTCTTAATGGTCGTGGTCCAGTCTGGTGGGTTCCTTGGGAAGAAATGGCAGCAGAAGATTGCCAAGTGCAACCGAAACAATTAGAAAACTTAATCCAAACTTTATCCGTTGAATTGGATAAAGTTATCATATGAAAGGATAAATCATGAAAAAAAGATACCTTATCTTGTCTGGACTACTAGCCCTAACATTGGCGGCTTGTTCGCAAGAAAAACCAGCAACTTCTGACGCAAAAGCTTCTTCAGAGCAAAAGACTGTACAAGAAGGAACCGCGGGAAGTAAATCTCAGGAAGCTAGTCAAAAGAAAGCGGAAGTGGTCAATAAGGGAGATTACTATAGCATTCAAGGCAAGTACGATGAAATTGTTATCGCTAATAAACACTATCCCTTATCTAAAGATTATAATCCAGGAGAAAATCCTACCGCTAAGGCAGAACTGTTGAAGCTTATTGCTGCTATGCAGGAAGCAGGTTTCCCAATCAGCGACCACTATAGTGGTTTCAGAAGTTATGAAACTCAAACTCAACTTTATCAGGACTATGTCAACAAAGACGGAAAGGCAGAGGCTGACCGCTATTCTGCTCGGCCTGGATATAGTGAACACCAAACTGGACTAGCATTTGATCTTATCGGTACAGATGGAGATTTAGTGACAGAAGAAAAAGCTGCCCAATGGCTTTTAGATCATGCTGCAGACTATGGTTTTGTCGTTCGCTATCTCAAAGGTAAGGAAAAAGAAACAGGCTATATGGCTGAAGAATGGCACCTTCGCTACGTCGGAAAAGAAGCCAAGGACATCGCTGCAAGTGGTCTCAGCTTGGAAGAGTATTACGGCTTTGAAGGTGGGGACTATGTTGATTAGTCGCAAAATATCTTGCAAGAATGCTTGAAATTTGATAAAATGAATAATAATTAAATAGGAATCTGCAAGACTAGTATCTCAGGGGAAGTATATCAGGGAGGAGAGCCGTGACTGAAAGCTCTCTATATGAAAGCTGGGTGAATTCACTTGCCTATGGATTCAGAAATAAAGGTCTGACTTGTCAGATAAAAACGGATGGTACCGCGTGTCAACGCTCCGAGTGTGGAGTTTTTGGCATGTGGTTTTCTTTTTATCTACGAGAGACTGATGGAGGAATTATGTCAACTATTGGAGAACAATTAAAAGCGCTTCGTGAAGAAACGCTAGCTAGCTTGAAGCAGATTTCTGCTGAAAATGAAAAAGAGCTGCAAGAATTGCGCGTCTCTGTCCTTGGTAAAAAAGGTTCCCTTACTGAAATCCTGAAAGGGATGAAAGATGTTTCTGCAGAAATGCGTCCAATTATCGGGAAACACGTCAATGAAGCGCGTGATGTTTTGACAGCTGCATTTGAAGAATCAGCTAAGCTCTTGGAAGAAAAGAAAGTTGAAGCTCAACTAGCAAGTGAGAGCATTGATGTTACGCTTCCAGGTCGTCCAGTTGCGACTGGTCACCGTCACGTCCTCACACAAACCAGTGAGGAAATCGAAGACATTTTCATCGGTATGGGTTACCAAGTCGTGGATGGATTTGAAGTGGAGCAAGACTACTACAACTTTGAACGTATGAACCTTCCAAAGGATCACCCAGCTCGTGATATGCAGGATACTTTCTATATCACAGAAGAAATCTTGCTTCGTACTCACACGTCTCCAGTTCAGGCGCGTGCTATGGATGCCCATGATTTTTCAAAAGGTCCTTTGAAGATGATCTCACCAGGGCGTGTATTCCGTCGTGATACGGACGATGCAACCCACAGTCACCAGTTCCACCAAATCGAAGGCTTGGTTGTCGGGAAAAACATCTCTATGGCTGACCTTCAAGGAACACTTCAGTTGATTGTGCAAAAAATGTTTGGTGAAGAGCGTCAAATCCGTTTGCGTCCATCATACTTCCCATTCACAGAGCCTTCTGTTGAGGTCGATGTTTCATGCTTTAAATGTGGTGGAGACGGCTGTAACGTATGTAAGAAAACTGGTTGGATTGAAATCATGGGTGCTGGTATGGTTCACCCACGTGTCCTTGAGATGAGTGGTATCGATGCGACTGTTTACTCTGGTTTTGCCTTTGGTCTTGGTCAAGAGCGTGTAGCCATGCTTCGCTACGGAATCAATGATATTCGTGGATTCTACCAAGGAGATGTCCGTTTCTCAGAACAGTTTAAATAAGATTGAAAGCTGAAACACAATCCTATACAGTTCTAGTCATTTCCTCTCGGTGAGAAATGGCAAGAGCTTACTCGAAGAAAAAGAAAGGAATTGAAAAGGTCTCGATTGATGAGATCTTACGATCAGAATTATGTTAGTATCATACAAATGGTTAAAAGAATTGGTGGGCATTGATGTGCCATCGCAAGAGTTGGCTGAAAAAATGTCAACTACAGGGATTGAAGTGGAAGGTGTAGAATCACCTGCTGCTGGTCTCTCAAAAATTGTTGTCGGAGAAGTCTTGTCTTGCGAAGATGTGCCAGAAACTCACCTCCATGTTTGTCAGGTTAACGTTGGCGAAGAAGAAGCCCGTCAAATCGTCTGTGGAGCACCAAATGTGCGTGCAGGCATCAAGGTTATGGTGGCACTTCCGGGAGCTCGTATCGCTGACAATTACAAAATCAAAAAAGGGAAAATCCGTGGTTTAGAATCTCTCGGAATGATCTGTTCACTTGGTGAATTGGGTATTTCTGACTCAGTTGTACCAAAGGAATTCGCAGATGGCATCCAAATCTTGCCTCAAGATGCCGTTCCAGGTGAGGAAGTCTTCTCATACCTAGACTTGGATGATGAAATCATCGAGCTTTCTATTACACCAAACCGTGCGGACGCTCTTTCTATGCGTGGAGTAGCGCACGAAGTGGCAGCCATCTATGACAAGGCAGTTAACTTTAAAGAATTTGCTCTTTCAGAAACAGACCAAGCTACAGCCGATGCTCTTTCTGTCAGCATTGAGACAGACAAGGCGCCTTACTATGCCGCTCGTATCTTGGACAATGTGACCATCGCACCAAGTCCACAATGGCTGCAAAATCTTCTCATGAATGAAGGCATCCGTCCAATCAATAACGTGGTGGACGTGACCAACTATATCCTTCTTTACTTTGGTCAGCCTATGCATGCCTTTGACTTAGATACCTTTGAAGGAAGCGAGATCCGTGTGCGTGAAGCGCGTGCTGGTGAAAAATTGGTAACTTTGGACGGTGAAGAACGTGAGTTGGAAACAAATGACTTAGTCATCGCTGTTGCTGATAAACCAGTAGCCCTTGCTGGTGTTATGGGTGGTCAAGCTACAGAAATCTCTGAAAAATCTACTCGTGTCGTCCTTGAAGCTGCTGTTTTCAATGGCAAATCTATCCGTAAGACTAGTGGTCGCCTCAACCTTCGTTCAGAATCTTCTTCTCGCTTTGAAAAAGGCATCAACGTGGCAACTGTCAATGAAGCCCTTGATGCGGCAGCGAGCATGATTGCAGAGCTTTCAGGAGCAACTGTTCGTAAGGGGATCGTTTCAGCAGGTGAGCTTGACACTTCTGATGTGGAAGTTTCTTCAACTCTTGTTGACGTCAACCGTGTCCTCGGTACAGAGCTTTCCTACGCCGATGTAGAAGATGTCTTCCGTCGCCTTGGATTTGGCCTTTCTGGAAATGCAGAAAGCTTTACAGTGAGCGTTCCACGTCGCCGTTGGGATATCACTATTGAAGCTGATCTCTTTGAAGAAATTGCGCGTATCTATGGTTATGACCACTTGCCAACTAGTCTTCCAAAAGACGATGGGACAGCTGGTGAATTGACTGCGACACAAAAGCTCCGTCGTCAGGTTCGTACCATTGCTGAAGGTGCTGGATTGACAGAAATCATCACCTACGCTCTAACAACTCCTGAAAAAGCGGTTGAATTTACGATTCAGCCAAGTCATTTGACAGAATTGATGTGGCCAATGACTGTGGATCGTTCAGTCCTTCGTCAAAATATGGTTTCAGGTATTTTGGATACAGTTGCCTACAACGTAGCACGTAAGAATAAAAACTTGGCTCTTTATGAGATTGGAAAAGTCTTCGAGCAAACTGGTAATCCAAAAGAAGAATTGCCAAATGAAATTAATAGCTTTGCCTTTGCCTTGACTGGCTTAGTCGCTGAAAAAGACTTCCAAACTGCGGCAGTTCCTGTTGACTTCTTCTATGCCAAGGGAATCCTTGAAGCCCTCTTTGCTCGCTTGGGTCTTGAAGTGACTTATACAGCAACTTCTGAAATTGCTAGTCTTCACCCAGGACGTACAGCCTTGATCTCACTCGGTGACCAAGTCCTTGGTTTCCTCGGTCAAGTACATCCTGTTACAGCCAAGGCTTACGATATTCCAGAAACTTATGTAGCAGAGCTCAACCTTTCAGCTATTGAGACAGCTCTTCAACCAGCCGCTCCATTTGTGGAAATCACCAAATTCCCAGCGGTGAGCCGTGATATCGCCCTTCTCCTCAAGGCAGAAGTCACTCACCAAGAAGTTGTAGATGCTATCCAGGCTGCAGGCGTGAAACGATTGACAGATATCAAACTCTTTGACGTTTTCTCAGGCGAAAAATTGGGACTAGGTATGAAGTCTATGGCATATAGCTTGACCTTCCAAAATCCAGAAGATAGCTTGACTGATGAAGAAGTCGCACGCTACATGGAAAAAATTCAAGCATCACTTGAAGAAAAAGTGAATGCAGAAGTGCGTTAACAGTCTAAAATCCATCCTTAGGGATGGATTTTTTAGTAGAAAAAATCATCAAGCTTTAGCCTGATGATTGAATCAAATTGACGGGGAAACAACTCCTTTTTAATACTGTTACAAGATGATTAGACATCGGTATTTTTTGTCATCCAATCAGCTATGAAGTGATAGGTATCGTTTCGATTGTTCTCGTTTAGAATTTCGTGACGAGCCTCTTCAACTAATCGGAGGCTTACTTTCGAATGTGAAGCCTTTAGGAGTTTTACAAATCTCTCTATACCTTTGCCATTTTCACCTAGAGGGTCTTCTTGTCCCGAAATCACAAGAATTGGGAGTTGGGTTGGAATCTCTTCGATCACTTGTTTACTCGCTACTTGGTTAGAGAAGTAAAAAATAGATCTGTACATAGGAATAGTAGGTATGAATTGACAGAATGGATCCTTCAGATAAGCTTGGTTGGATTCTTCATTTTTTGAGAGCCAATCGACAGATGTTTTAGGATTTTTAATAGTTCGATTAAAGCTATCAGTTGATAGATAAGTCAAGAGTTTACTACGGTGTTTATTCCCTTTTATAAGTCGGATGCATTCTGTTAGGATGAGAGCAAACCGAGTTAGAAACTGAGGTTGTTGACCAGTCGCCATGATAATTAAGGCATTGATAGGTGGTTTTCGCTTAGCTACATAATAGCGACACATAAGAGAACCCATAGAATGCCCTAGAAGGACGATTGGAAGTTCTGGATAGCTTTCTTGAATAAAAGAGGACACTCTTTCAATATCATCGATGAGTTCCTCGGGAGATTCAGGAAATACTCCGAGTTGACTTGGATTCTGAGCAGTATAGCCGTGGCCGAGATGATCATGGCCGATAACAGTAAAGGCTTCGTTATTCATGGCTAGAGCAAATTCTTCATATCGTTCCACGTATTCTACCATGCCATGTACAAGCTGAAGAACGGCTTTTGGCTGTTCAGCTTCCCAAATGATTAAGTTATTGTTGTTTGGTTCGAGTTTAAGTCTTTTTTTCATATCAGATTCCTTGCTTATGATAATCTATAGTCTATCAAAAATATACCATAAAATAGCACGATAAGCTAGGCAGAATGATGAAGATTAGTAGTAACAATTCAGGACTGAAAATGAACATTTGAGGACATAGCCAACGGATTTATCAAGAAATGAGTATAATAAATTTATCACTTAAAATCTGGAGGACTAAAATGCTTGGTGATAAGCTAATAAAGTTCCTATCCAGTAAATATCCTTCTTGAAATTAAAATTTAAAAATGTACATAAATCATTGTAAATGCTATCAAAAAGGAGTATAATGAGTGCAATAAATTTCGGAGGTGGATGATGCTCGAAGTAAGAAATCTAGAGAAAAGTTTTGGGCCTAAGCAAGTTTTGTTTGGTGTTGCCTTTCAAGCACGACCAGGGCGTATTTTGGGACTAGTCGGGAAAAATGGAGCTGGGAAAACAACTATTTTTCACAGTATTTTGAAATTTTTAGACTATCAAGGGGAGATTGAGCTTGATGGTCAAGACATTCGTCAGGAGACCTATGCTCGCATTGGTTATCTCCCTGAAGAACGCAGTCTTATGCCTAAATTGACAGTCCTTGAACAAGTTCGTTATTTGGCGACTTTAAAAGGAATGGACGCTAAGGAAATCAAAGAAAAACTCCCTCAATGGATGGAAAAACTGGAAGTCAAGGGGAAACTGACGGACAAGATTAAGAGTCTCTCAAAAGGAAATCAACAGAAGATTCAGTTGATTATCACTTTGATTCATGAACCAGATTTGATTATCCTAGATGAGCCTTTTAGTGGCTTGGATCCAGTTAATACCGAACTTCTTAAGCGGGTTATCTTGAAAGAAAAAGAACGTGGCGCGACCATTATCTTTTCTGACCATGTCATGACCAATGTCGAAGAACTTTGTGATGATATCCTCATGATTCGTGATGGGCGTGTGGTCTTGCATGGACCGGTTCAAGAGGTCCGCAATCAATATGGCAAAACACGACTTTTTGTTTCAAGTGAACGAAGCAAGGAAGAACTGGAGAGCCTTCCTCATGTCAAACAGGTTAGCTTGACCAAGCAAGGTAGTTGGAAGTTGATTTTAGATGATGAAAGTGCAGGTAGAGAACTCTTCCCAATCTTGACTCAAGGTCAATATATCGCGACGTTTGATCAACAAGCTCCAACAATCGATGAAATCTTTAAATTAGAATCAGGGGTGGAAGTATGAGAAATATGTGGGTTGTAATCAAAGAAACCTATCTAAGACATGTCAAGTCTTGGAGTTTCTTCTTTATGGTGATTTCGCCTTTCCTCTTTTTAGGTCTATCTGGAGGAATTGGTGTTCTCCAAGGTTCTTCCTTGGCTCAAAATAGTAAGGTAGCAGTAGTTAGTTCTGTTTCTCTTGTTACAGAAGAACTTAAATCGACCAATGGTCTTAACTTTGACTATAAGGATGAAGCAAGTGCCCAAGCCGCTATCAAAGATGATAAAATAAAAGGTTATCTAACCATTGACCAGGAGAATAGTGTCCTCAAGGCAGTCTATCATGGTGAGACTTCACTAGAGAGTGGCATTAAGTTAGCAGTGACCGCTAAGTTGAATGAACTTCAATCCCAACTCAACCGTTCAGAAGCAAATTTGTCTCAGGAACAGGAAAAACGCTTGGCTCAAACGGTTCAATTTACAGAACAGATTGATGAAGCCAAGGAAAATAAAAAGATGGTCCAAACCTTTGCGGCTGCAGGACTAGGTTTCTTCCTTTATATGATTTTGATTACTTATGCTAGTGTCACTGCTCAAGAGGTAGCTAGTGAAAAAGGAACCAAAATCATGGAAGTGGTCTTCTCAAGCATTCGTGCTAGCCATTATTTCTACGCCCGCATGATTGCCTTACTTCTAGTCATTTTGACTCATATTGGTATTTATGTTGTGGGTGGTCTTGGAGCTATTTTCTTCTTTAAGGATATGCCTATATTGGCAAATTCAGGTATTCTAAATTACTTGGGAGAAGCCTTCTCGCTTAACACCTTATTATTTATCTTAGTCAGTCTCTTTATGTATGTGGTCTTGGCTGCCTTCTTAGGTTCTATGGTTTCTCGACCTGAAGATTCTGGTAAGGCCTTATCGCCTTTGATGCTTTTGATTATGGTAGGTTTCATTGGGGTAACAGTATTAGGAACTTCTGGTGATAATTTAATCTTGAAAATCGGTTCTTACATCCCATTCGTTTCAACCTTCTTTATGCCTTTCAGAGCTATCAATGGTTACGCAAATGGACTAGAAGCATGGATTTCGCTTGCTATAACGGTTATTTTTGCAGTTACTGCAACAGCTTTTATTGGACGTATGTATGCTAGTTTGGTTCTTCAAACGGATGATTTGGGGATCTGGAAAACCTTTAAACGAGCTTTAAGTTATAAATAAAGTATCGGACCTGTGGGTGTATCTCCCAGGTCTTTTATACTCTTCGAAAATCTCTTCAAACCATGTCAGCTTCCATCTGCAACCTCAAAACAGTGTTTTGAGCAGCCTGTGGCTAGCTTCCTAGTTTGCTTTTTGATTTTCATTGAGTATTAATTAGCTGAAATATTTCACATTTATTTCTCCTAAACCTTTGACTATTAGGCAAAATTATCGTACAATAAAGAGTACATGATAAAATGAGATCAGAGTTTATCCACTCTGGCGTTAGTAGTAAAAAATGAGGAGAAACGCTTTGGAATTAGAAGTATTTGCTGGGCAAGAAAAAAGTGAACTATCTATGATTGAGGTGGCTCGTGCCATCTTGGAACTCCGTGGTCGTGATCACGAAATGCATTTTAGTGATTTGGTTAATGAAATCCAAAACTATCTCGGTACCTCTAATAGCGATATTCGTGAAGCTTTGCCTTTGTTCTACACAGAGTTGAACTTTGACGGTAGCTTTATCTCCCTTGGGGATAACAAATGGGGCCTTCGTTCATGGTATGGAGTCGATGAAATCGATGAGGAAATCATTGCTCTTGAAGAAAGTGATGATGAAGAAGTAACACCTAAGGCTAAGAAAAAACGTGTCAACGCCTTTATGGATGGTGATGCAGATGCTATTGATTACAGTGCAGATGATCCAGAAGATGAGGATGCATACGAAGAAGATCCAGCTCTTTCTTATGATGATGAAAATCCAGATGATGAGAAGAATGAAGTGGAAGCCTACGATGCTGAAATCAATGAAATCGCCCCAGATGATCTAGATGAAGAAGTCGATCTTAATGAAGAGGACGACGAAGACTCTGAAGAAGAGGAAGAATAAAAATAAAAAGGAGTTGGAGCTGGAATCGGTCTATCAAGTCTCGATTTCCTAGTCCAGCTTTTTTGTATTAGTCTGAACTAGTTTTGTAAGCTGGAATGGCAAGTCAACGATTTGTTCTATTTGACAAATGCTTCATTTTGAGGTAATATATTGTTCGGGCACCTCTTTTAGAGGTCGGAGCTCCCTAGTTATTAGGGAGCTATTTTTGTTTTTTCCAGGAAGCTTTTCTTCTTGGGGTGTAGTTATTGATGAAGGTCTTGTTTTCTCAATCCCCTATTAGTGAACAAGACCTTGAGCATTTTAGAAAGAGGAATCTATGTCTACGAAATATATTTTTGTCACTGGTGGTGTGGTATCGTCAATTGGGAAAGGGATCGTTGCAGCGAGCCTTGGGCGTCTTTTGAAAAACCGTGGTTTGAAGGTGACCATTCAAAAATTTGACCCTTATATCAATATTGACCCAGGAACCATGAGCCCTTACCAGCACGGAGAAGTATTTGTAACAGATGATGGGGCTGAGACAGATTTGGACTTGGGTCACTATGAGCGTTTTATTGATATTAACCTTAATAAATACTCAAACGTGACAACTGGTAAAATCTACAGCGAAGTTCTTCGTAAGGAACGCCGTGGAGAGTACCTTGGAGCAACTGTCCAAGTTATTCCTCATATTACAGATGCCTTGAAAGAAAAAATCAAGCGTGCTGCTCTAACGACTGACTCTGATGTCATTATTACAGAGGTTGGTGGAACAGTCGGGGATATCGAGTCACTTCCATTCTTAGAAGCTCTTCGTCAGATGAAGGCAGATGTGGGTGCAGATAATGTCATGTATATCCATACGACCTTGCTTCCTTACCTCAAGGCAGCTGGTGAAATGAAAACCAAACCAACTCAACACTCTGTCAAAGAATTGCGTGGTCTGGGAATCCAGCCTAATATGTTGGTCATCCGTACTGAAAAGCCAGCTGGACAAGGAATTAAAAATAAACTAGCCCAGTTCTGTGATGTGGCACCAGAAGCTGTCATCGAGTCATTAGATGTCGATCATCTTTACCAAATCCCACTTAATCTGCAAGCACAAGGTATGGATCAAATCGTTTGTGACCATTTGAAAATAGATGCACCTGCAGCAGATATGACAGAGTGGTCAGCTATGGTTGATAAGGTCATGAACCTCAAAAAACAAGTCAAGATTGCCCTTGTTGGTAAGTATGTTGAGTTGCAAGATGCCTACATTTCTGTCGTAGAGGCCTTGAAACACTCTGGTTATGCCAATGATGCAGAAGTGAAGATTGATTGGGTCAATGCTAACGATGTGACAGCTGACAATGTGGCAGAACTCCTATCTGATGCTGACGGAATCATCGTGCCAGGTGGTTTTGGTCAACGCGGAACAGAAGGTAAGATTGAAGCGATTCGCTATGCGCGTGAAAATGATGTACCAATGCTGGGAGTCTGCTTGGGTATGCAGTTGACCTGTATCGAATTTGCCCGTAATGTCTTAGGTCTTGAAGGAGCTAATTCAGCAGAGCTAAATCCTGATACCAAATACCCTATCATCGATATCATGCGTGATCAGATTGATGTTGAGGACATGGGTGGTACCCTTCGTTTGGGACTTTATCCTTCTAAGTTAAAACGTGGTTCTAAGGCAGCGGCAGCTTATCATAACAAAGAGGTGGTGCAACGCCGTCACCGTCACCGTTATGAATTTAACAATGCCTTCCGTGAACAGTTTGAAGGAGCAGGTTTTGTCTTTTCAGGCGTTTCACCAGACAACCGCTTGGTAGAAATTGTGGAAATTCCAGAAAACAAATTCTTTGTGGCTTGTCAGTACCACCCAGAGCTTTCAAGTCGTCCAAACCGCCCAGAAGAACTCTACACTGCTTTTGTAACAGCAGCGGTTGAGAACAGCAATTAGCAAAATCAGAACCTTTGAGAACAATCTCAGAGGTTTTAATTTGTTTTCACTATCATGAAAATCTGGAAAAAGGACATTATTTTTGGTAAGATAAGGGTATGGATTTTGAAAAAATTGAACAAGCCTATACCTATTTACTAGAAAATGTCCAAATCATTCAAAACGATTTGGCGACAAATTTTTACGATGCCTTGATTGAACAAAATGGGATTTACCTAGATGGCCAAACCAATTTGGAGCAAGTCAAAAAAAATAACCAGGCCTTAAAACGATTAGCCCTTCGAAAAGAGGAGTGGCTACGGTCCTACCAATTCCTATTGATGAAAGCTTCGCAAACAGAACCTCTTCAGGCTAATCACCAGTTTACACCAGACGCCATTGGTCACTTGATGATTTTTCTCATCGAGCAGCTTTGGCCAACTAAAGCCTTGAGTCTGTTAGAATTGGGTTCTGGGATGGGAATTCTGGGTGCTAATTTCTTGACATCTATGAACAAAAAAGTAGACTACCTGGGGATTGAGATAGACGACCTCTTGATTGATCTGGCGGCAAGTATGGCAGAAGTTATGGATATTCAAGCAGCCTTTGTACAAGGAGATGCTGTGCGGCCGCAGGTCCTCAAAGAAAGTGATGTCATTGTGAGTGACCTACCGATTGGCTACTATCCAGATGATCAAATAGCCTCACGTTACCAAGTGGCAGCTAAGGATGAACACACTTACGCTCACCATTTGATGATGGAGCAATCTCTCAAGTATCTTAAGACGGGAGGGTTCGCGATTTTCCTTGCTCCTAGCAATCTCTTGACGAGTCCTCAAAGTGACCTCTTGAAATCCTGGCTGACTGAACAGGCTCAACTAGTAGCTATCGTAGCTTTACCAGAGGATCTCTTCGCTCAAGGAGCCCAGTCTAAGACCATTTTTGTTCTGCAAAAGAAGCTAGTACAGGATATCGAGCCATTTGTTTATCCACTTGCCAGTCTTCGAGACCCTGAAATTTTGATGGAATTTAAGGAAAATTTTCAAAATTGGTGTCAAGAACATGAAATCTAGTATAAATTTTGATATAATAGTTGAAAACGCTTAAAAAAGGGGAATAAATTATGACAAAAACCATTGCAATTAACGCTGGGAGCTCTAGCTTAAAATGGCAACTGTACCAAATGCCAGAAGAAAAGGTACTTGCAAAAGGTTTGATTGAGCGGATTGGATTGAATGATTCAGTTTCCACAGTTAAGTTTGATGGTCGTTCAGAGCAGCAAGTTCTTGATATTGAAAACCATACCTTGGCTGTAAAAATCTTGCTTGATGACTTGATTCGTTTTGAAATTATTAAAGCTTATGATGAAATTACTGGTGTTGGACACCGCGTCGTTGCAGGTGGAGAATACTTTAAAGAATCTACAGTTGTTGAAGGGGATGTTCTAGAAAAAATCGAAGAACTAGGTCTTCTAGCACCTTTGCATAACCCTGCAAATGCTGCGGGTATTCGTGCCTTCAAAGAATTGTTGCCAGATATTACGAGTGTCGTTGTTTTTGATACTTCCTTCCATACAAGTATGCCAGAGAAAGCTTATCGCTATCCTCTACCAACAAAATATTACACAGAAAACAAGGTTCGTAAGTACGGAGCGCACGGTACAAGCCATCAGTACGTTGCTCAAGAAGCAGCAAAACTCTTGGGACGTCCACTTGAAGAGTTGAAGTTAATCACTTGTCACATCGGTAATGGTGCCTCTATTACAGCTGTTAAGGGTGGGAAATCTGTCGATACCTCAATGGGATTCACTCCACTTGGTGGTGTAATGATGGGAACTCGTACAGGGGATATTGACCCAGCCATCATTCCTTATTTAATGCAATATACAGAGGACTTTAACAAGCCTGAGGACATCAGTCGTATCCTCAATCGTGAGTCAGGGTTGATGGGTGTTTCTGGTAAATCTAGTGACATGCGTGATGTAATTGCTGCTATGGAGGCAGGAGATCATGATGCTACTTTGGCTTATGAAATGTATGTTGACCGTATCCAAAAACATATTGGTCAATACCTTGCAGTCCTAAATGGAGCAGATGCTATTATTTTCACAGCAGGTATCGGTGAAAATTCTACTAATGTACGTGAAGATGTTATTTCAGGGATTTCTTGGTTCGGTTGCGATGTAGATCCAGAGAAAAATGTCTTTGGTGCAACCGGAGATATTTCGACAGATGCAGCAAGTGTACGTGTACTGGTAATTCCAACGGACGAGGAATTGGTCATTGCGCGTGACGTTGAACGTTTGAAAAAATAACAGATCAAAAAATCGACCTTCAATAATAAAGGTCGATTTTTTTGATCTAGGAAAACTACCATTTAGTCAGCGAAACTTCACCACTATTGAGCCAAATCTTTTTCCCCTTGGCTAATTCTATCTGCAGTTGTCCTTGGTCAGAGATGTCACAGGCTTTTCCTGAAATAGTTTGGTGATCTTGCTTAAAAGAGACTTCTTTTCCTAAAACGATAGAGTGCTTTTTATAGAGGTAGAGGAGTTCATCGGCTTCTGTTTCATAGAAACATTTCCAGATTTCAGCAATCAATTCATTGCGAGTAATGGGAGTATGTTGAGAAAATAAGCTTCCAGCTTTAGTTTGTAGATTCTTGGGAAATTCAGCGATCGAAAAGTTGATTCCGACCCCAATGATAACATCTGTAACGAGTCCAGTTTCGACAGAGGTAATGGCTTCTGTTAGAATACCAGCAATTTTTTTCTGGTTCAGATAAATGTCATTGACCCACTTGATATCGACGTCGATTAAACTAAGGTTTTTGATAGCCTTGTAGATAGCTCCAGCTGTCAGAAGTGTATAGGCTGGAAGATTCTGATAAGGGAGATTGGGTTGTAGGTGAAGGGACATGTAAATTCCCCCCTTGTCTGGAGAATAATAGGGACGTTGAAAACGACCGCGTCCCATAGTTTGGCTAGTGGAAAGGTAGAGTTTATCCCCTTTGGCACCAGCTTCCATAGCCTCTTTAGCATCGGTTTGGGTAGATTTTGTTGAGGGTTTAAACTGGACAGTAATGGGACTATTCGCTTCGATTTCCTGAGGCAAGATAAGGTCTCCGTCCAGAAGTTTATACCCACGATTTTTGATACTGTCAATCTCCAGTCCCTCTTGCTGGAGACGTTGGATCGCCTTCCATACTGAAGTTCGAGATAGGTTTAATCTCTCAGCTATTTTTTCTCCGCTTAGATAATCAGTCTCAGTAACTAGTATTTTATAGACTTCTTGGTAGGATTTCATGCTAGACCCTTTCTGGAATAATTAGATTTATTGTACCATATTTTTAAAAAAGGGATAGCGTTTTTTAGAGTAATCTTAGCTAACTATAAAATTTTACCCAGTTTTAGTTAGGATGATAGAGGCAAAGAGGTTTTCAAATCGCTTGAAAAATGGTAAAATGTTTTAATAGCTTATTTATCTGAATGTGATATTCAGAAGGAAAGGATCTGTTGTGAAATCAATAGGTGTCATTGAAAAGTTAAAAAGTTTATCGAAACAAGAAGGACTTCTTTTAGGAGTTATTCTGAGTATTTTTCTTCCTTTTTATCTTTTTGTTATTATTTTTATCTCTTACTTACTTTGGTTAGTATATACTGGGGAGATGAAGGGGATCTTGAAACGTTTGTCTCAACACCCTGTCTTGCTCTTTTTTATTGCTTATAGCACTGCAATTTCTCTTCTGGCACAAAATGTGATGGGAGTAGTTTCTTCGGTGGCCATGTTTCTGTTTGCCATCTTCTTTTACTACTATCAATCCCAGTTGACTCCTAAATTTTTCAGGTTGACGATTGAAGGAATATTAGCCTTAAGTGTCTTTGCAGCAGCCTTTGCAGCCTTGGAACATTTCCAAATTGTAAAGAAATTTGATTATACCTTCCTCTCACCACGAATGCAGGTTTGGCATCAAAATCGAGCGGAGGTTGCCTTCTTTAATCCCAATTACTATGGAATTATCTGTTGTTTCTGTATCATGATTGGTTTTTATCTGATTAGTACAACGAAGTTAAGGTGGTTACGAATCTTTTCTATGATTGCCATCTTTGCTAATTTATTCGGTTTAAACTTTACGCAGAATCGCACAGCTTTTCCAGCCATCATCTTTGGAGCGATTATTTATCTCTTCACAACTATTAAGAACTGGCGTGCCTTTTGGCTTAGTGTTGGAGTTTTTGGGGTTGGTTTAGCTTTTCTATTTTCAAGTGATTTGGGTGTTCGAATGGGAACCTTAGATTCATCTATGGAAGAGCGTGTTTCTATCTGGAATGCTGGGATGGCCTTGTTTAAGCAAAATCCATTCTGGGGTGAAGGACCGCTAACCTATATGCACTCTTTTCCTCGTATTGGAGCACCTTATCATGAACATGCTCATAGTATTTATATAGATACGATTTTGAGTTATGGAGTTGTTGGTACCGTTCTCTTGGGGATTGCTTCTTCCACTCCAGTACGAATGTTGATTGATATGAGTCAAGTACCTAGTAAGCGTCCTATCCTTGGACTTTACCTCTCTTTCTTGACAGTAGTAGCTGTGCACGGAATTTTTGATTTGGCTCTCTTTTGGATTCAATCTTCCTTTATTTTCCTTTTAGTGATGTGTAGTTTACCACTGAAACATAGTATGATTGATGAATTAGTTGATTAAGAAAAAGATAGTAGAAACTAACATTTTCTACTATCTTTCTTTTTTAATTCAATTATTGAATAGCTTGAACCAAGTCTTCAGCTTGTTGTTTTAGGGAAGAAGCAACACTGTCTTCAAGGACTAATTTGCCATCTGCCCAAGCAGAATCATTGACACGAGCTGCAGTGAATTCACCAACAACTTTTGTACGGATGAATGGCAAGAGGTCTTTGTAGATTGCAAAGAGTTGTTCATGACCAGCATTGGCTACAGATGATACTGTTACAATCTTATCTTGAAGAGCAGATGCTCCGCGTGTATCAGACAAGTCAATTGCGCGTGAAAGCCAGTCAAGCAAGTTTTTCACTGTACCAGGAATCGAGAAGTTGTAGACTGGAGAGAAGATCCAGATAGCATCAGCAGCAAGAACTGCCTCACGTGCAGCAGCAACAGCTGGAAGTGTAGGAACTTCAAGGTCTTGACTAAATAAAGGAATTGTAGAGTAGTCAAGGTAGCTAACCTCAGCTTTACCTGCAAGAGCTTTTTCAGCTTCTAGCGCCATTTGGTGGTTGAAAGAACCTTCACGAAGTGAACCAACGATAAATAATACTTTTTTAGACATAGGGAGTCTCCTTTAGATTTTAATCAGAGTTATCTCTGTTGTTATAAACAATGTTACAACAAAAGGGAATTATTTGCAAGAAATCTGCTCAGAAAATAAAAATCGATGATAGTCAAGATTATTTTTAGGAGTAGAGATTATGAAAAGTCTGTGAAATCAATGATTCAAGCGTCATATACTCCTGTCATAAGAGAAGTTCCGTGCTAAATCCTCCCCTTTATTCACTTGTAATTCACTAGGATAGATGGTAAAATAGACGAGTGAAAATGAGACAGAAAAAAGAAAAAAATTCCTTATTATTTCAGTACAGCATTGGCTTGACCCTGCTGGCTCTAGTTGTGACTTCTTCCTTTCTCTATTTGGTGTGGCTTAGCATGAAGCCTTATCAGACAGCAAAGGTAGAAGGGGAAAAACTTGCCAAGCAGTATGCGAATCTAGAAACGGTCAGCCAGGTTGATTTCTTTAATGGCTTAGAAAGCTATTATAGCGTTCTTGGTCAAGATAAGAATCAGAAACCAGTTGCTGTTTTAATAGAGAAAAGTAATAACAATATTTACGTATATCAACTAGAAAATGGTACTTCACAAGAAAAAGCAGAAGCAGTTGTTAGAGAAAAAGGAGCAACTGAAGTTGATACGGTTACCTTTGGACGCTATGCTGAAAAGCCTGTTTGGGAAATCAAGTCTGGAGGAGACTATTATCTAGTAGATTTTGAAACTGGTGCCCTAATCGAAAAGGAGAAGCTATGAAATTATCTAAACGTGTCTTAGAAATGGAAGAAAGTGTCACTCTGGCTAGTGATGCAAGAGCAAAGAAGTTAAAAGCTGAAGGAAAAGATGTTCTTTTCTTAACTTTAGGTCAGCCCGATTTTCATACTCCTGAAAATATTCAAGATGCCGCTGTTGCAGCCATTCGAGATGGACGTGCTTCTTTCTATACGGTAGCTTCAGGTTTGCCTGAGTTAAAAGCAGCAGTCAATACCTATTTTGAGCGTTATTATGGTTATTCCGTAGCGGCCAACGAAGTCACATTTGCTACCGGTGCTAAGTTCTCACTTTATACTTTCTTTATGGCTGTGGTTAATCCTGGAGATGAGGTTATCATTCCAACCCCTTACTGGGTCAGCTATGGTGACCAAGTTAAAATGGCTGGTGGTGTTCCAGTCTTTGTCCAAGCCAAAGAAGACAATCACTTTAAAGTAACAGTGGAGCAATTAGAAGCAGCTCGCACAGATAAGACCAAAGTCTTGGTACTAAACTCACCATCTAATCCGACTGGGATGATCTATTCTCGTGAGGAACTCTTGGCCATTGGAAATTGGGCTGTTGAACATGACATTCTCATCCTAGCAGATGATATTTATGGTCGTTTGGTCTATAATGGGAATGAGTTCGTCCCAATCTCAAGTCTGTCAGAAGCGATTCGCAAACAAACCATTGTTATCAATGGTGTGTCTAAGGCCTATGCCATGACAGGTTGGCGTGTAGGTTATGCAGTGGGTGATCCAGCAATCATCGCTGCTATGAGCAAATTGACTGGTCAAACGACTTCAAACCTGACTGCGGTATCTCAATATGCAACGATTGAAGCGCTAACTGGACCGCAAGATTCTGTGGAAGTCATGCGTCAAGCATTTGAAGAACGTTTGAATACCATCTATCCACTCTTGTGTGAAGTTCCTGGCTTTGAGGTTGTCAAACCACAAGGAGCTTTCTATCTCTTTCCAAATGTCAAAAAAGCGATGGAGATGAAAGGTTATACCGATGTAACAGCATTTACAACGGCCATCCTTGAAGAGGTGGGGCTAGCCTTGATAACAGGTGCTGGATTTGGAGCACCAGAAAATGTCCGTCTCAGCTATGCGACAGACTTGGAAACTCTTAAAGAAGCCATTCGTCGTTTGCACCAATTTATGGAAAAATAAGAAGTTAAACCTCCGTCCTTTTGGCGGAGGTTTTTGTAGCTAAAAACTTATGAATTTCTATCAAACTAGCTAGCTATCAGCCATTATTTGTGGTACAATAGTGGGTAATAATGTCTTTGGACAAGTTAAACGAAAAAAGGAAGATAAATGATGACAAAACGTGTAACAATTATCGAAGTAAAAGATTACGTTGGTCAAGAAGTCACTATCGGTGCTTGGGTTGCCAACAAATCAGGAAAAGGGAAAATTGCTTTCTTGCAATTGCGTGATGGAACAGCCTTTTTCCAAGGTGTAGCTTTTAAACCAAACTTTATCGAAAAATTTGGAGAAGAAGTAGGTCTTGAAAAATTTGACACCATCAAACGCCTAAGCCAAGAAACATCTGTTTTCGTGACAGGGATTGTTAAAGAAGACGAGCGCTCTAAATTTGGTTACGAATTGGATATTACAGACATCGAAGTGATCGGTGAATCTCAAGATTACCCAATCACTCCAAAAGAACATGGAACAGACTTCTTGATGGACAACCGTCACTTGTGGCTTCGTTCACGCAAACAAGTAGCTGTCATGCAAATCCGTAATGCTATCATCTATGCAACTTATGAGTTCTTTGATAAAAATGGCTTCATGAAGTTTGATAGCCCAATTCTTTCAGGAAATGCTGCAGAAGATTCTACAGAACTTTTTGAAACAGACTACTTCGGAACACCAGCATACTTGAGTCAATCTGGTCAACTTTACCTTGAAGCTGGTGCTATGGCTCTTGGTCGTGTCTTCGACTTTGGTCCAGTATTCCGTGCAGAGAAATCTAAGACTCGCCGTCACTTGACTGAATTCTGGATGATGGATGCAGAGTATTCATACTTGACACATGATGAGTCACTTGACTTGCAAGAAGCTTATGTTAAAGCTTTGCTTCAAGGTGTTCTTGACCGTGCGCCTCAAGCCTTGGAAACATTGGAGCGTGATACAGAACTCTTGAAACGCTATATTGCAGAGCCATTCAAACGCATCACTTACGATCAAGCCATTGACCTCTTGCAAGAGCATGAAAATGATGAAGATGCTGACTACGAGCATCTTGAACATGGTGATGACTTCGGTTCGCCACATGAAACTTGGATTTCAAACCACTTTGGTGTACCAACCTTCGTGATTAACTACCCAGCAGACATCAAGGCCTTCTACATGAAACCAGTTCCTGGTAACCCAGACCGCGTTCTTTGTGCAGACTTGCTCGCACCAGAAGGTTACGGAGAAATCATCGGTGGTTCAATGCGTGAGGAAGATTACGATGCCCTTGTAGCGAAGATGGAATCTCTTGGTATGGATCGTACAGAGTATGAATTTTACCTTGACCTTCGTAAATACGGTACAGTCCCACACGGTGGATTTGGTATCGGTATCGAACGTATGGTAACCTTCGCAGCTGGTACAAAACACATCCGTGAAGCCATTCCATTCCCACGTATGTTGCACCGTATCAAACCTTAATAACTATAAAAACGCTAATTGGCGTTTTTATACTCTTCGAAAATCTCTTCAAACTACGTCAGCTTCACTTTGCCGTATATATGTTACTGACTTCGTCAGTTCTATCCACAACCTCAAAACAGTGTTTTGAGCAGCCTGCGGCTAGCTTCCTAGTTTGCTCTTTGATTTTCATTGAGTATTACTTTAAACGAAAGAGGTGGAGAAAATGTAGGCAACTCTAAGTAAGTCTTTTAGAAAAACTCATATTATATATTGAAAGAGAGAAAACAATGTTTAAAAGAACTTACAAAGGCAATATTCCACTCCTAGCAGGTCTGGAATTCACTTCTTATTTTGGAATTACCAGTTTTTGGATTTTATTTTTCATTCAAAATGGTCTTTCCTTACTTCAAATTGGTCTATTAGAAAGTATCTTTCACGGTACAAGTCTCTTGTGTGAAATCCCATCTGGTATGTTGGCCGATCGATTTAGCTACAAGACCAATCTCTATTTGGCTCGCTTGGCTAGTATTGTGTCCTCTATCTTGATTTTGTTTGGTCAGGGGAATTTTTGGATTTATGCTTTTGCTATGATGGTCAACGCTTGGTCCTATAATTTTGATTCGGGGACCAGTACCGCTTTCTTATATGATTCTGCGGTAGAAGCGGGTCAAAAGGACCGATATCTTCAGATTTCTAGTTTTTTGTCTGGTGTGGCCGAAGTCACCCGAACCTTAGGTACAGTTGTGGCAGGCTTCTTTATTCACGGAGCATTGGCTTGGACCTATCTGATTGCTATTGGATTTTCATTTCTTTCTATAATCTTGATTTATTTTATGAAAGAACCAATGGCTAAGAGAGAGAAAAATCAAGGCTTAACCTTTAAAGCGATTGTCCTGCAAGTACGAAAAGAATGGCATGAAAAACCAGTACTCTTTTACTGGATGATGACTTATCAGCTAGTCGGGACACTCATGTGCATGTTTTACTTTTATTATCAGCAGAAAATAAGTGACTTAGCAGGGTGGCAGGTTTCGCTGGTCATGCTGATTGGTAGTGGCTTAAATCTTATAGCGGTTTATATAGCTAGTCAAATTGGTAAAAAATGGAATAGCAATCGAGTTTTTCCGACTCTTGTTGCACTAACGGGCTTGGCCTTACTATTGGTGTTTTCTGGAACTCCCTTTGCTTTTCTTCTCGTATATCTTTTGACCGATACACTTTATGCAGTTTATCAGCCGATCTATTTCAATGACTTACAAGGCTATTTACCGTCCAGTGTAAGAGCAACTATGCTTAGTATCAATTCCATGCTTTTTAGTCTTTCTATGATTGTCATTTTCCCGTTGACAGGTTGGTTAATCGATCGTTGGGGTCTTATAGCTGTCTTTTTAGTTCTAGGTCTTATCTTGCTTTTAACCTGTCCTATCCTAATAATCAGTCTGACAAGGATGGGCAAGCTATTAGAGAAGGACTTAAAAACTGAGTAAAGCACGAAAACCTATTTGCCCAAAGGATCATCCTGTGGTACAATAGCAAGAGGAAAAGGAGAAGAGTATGATCGATGTAGAAGAAATTCTAAGTAAGATGAATCCCAATCAAAAGATCAACTATGACCGTGTCATGCAAAAGATGCTTCAAGTTTGGGAAAGAAATGAAGAGAGACCAACCATTCTCATGCACGTCTGTTGTGCTCCTTGTAGCACCTATACTTTAGAGTATTTGACCGAGTATGCAGATGTAACCATTTATTTTGCTAATTCAAATATCCATCCTAAAGCTGAGTATCATAAGCGTGCCTATGTGACAAAAAAATTTGTCAGTGATTTTAATGAACGAACTGGCAACAAGGTTCAATATCTAGAAGCACCCTATGAACCCAACGAATACCGTCAGCTAGTCAGAGGTTTGGAAGAAGAACCTGAAGGTGGCGATCGTTGCAAGGTTTGTTTTGACTATCGTCTGGATAAGACAGCACAGGTGGCCATGGACTTGGGCTTTGATTACTTTGGCTCAGCCCTAACCATCAGTCCTCACAAAAATTCACAAACCATCAATAGTATCGGGATTGATGTGCAGAAAATCTACACAACTCATTATCTTCCGAGCGACTTTAAGAAAAATCAAGGCTATAAACGCTCTGTAGAAATGTGTGAAGAGTATGACATTTATCGCCAATGCTACTGTGGCTGTGTCTATGCCGCTCAAGCCCAAAATATTGACTTGGTACAGGTCAAGAAGGATGCAACCGCCTTTATGGTAGATAAGGATATCGAAAAAGACTATTCGCATATCAAGTTCACTGTTACAAAATTAGATATTTAGACGAAAACCTGCCACATTAGGCAGGTTTTTTACTAGGGAAAAGTGATAGCCAGAAATTGATGGACTAATCTATAAATTCCTAGTCCTAGAATCTCAATCCTTTAATAAATCAGTGCATCTTAAAACATGTGGATGAAAAATGAAATTTTGCTCAAAGGAGCTTTTTGGAATTTAGAAGGCTGATAAACAGTTCAATTAGTCGCCACTTAAAGGCTCGTTGAAAATCAAAAAACGAGGTCAGGATTTTAATCCTGACCTCTGACAACTTTACCGATTCTTTAGTTCTACGTAGCGTTTGTACCAAATGTTGACATAGGCTTCTGAGAAAGGACCTCGCTCATTGTTAATCCAATTAACAAGAATCTTAACATGCTCTTTCAGAATATAGTCTAGATCAGAAGAATACTTCATTTTTCGCTTGTGTCGTTCATACTCCTCAACGTCCAAGAGGCGTTTTTCACCATCTGTAAAAACTTTAACATCCAAATCATAGTCAATGTATTTTAAAGCTTCTTCATCCAGATAGTAAGGACTTGCCATATTGCAGTAGTAGGAGATACCATTTTCACGAATCATAGCGATAATATTAAACCAATATTTCTTGTGAAAGTAAACAATAGCCGGTTCTCGAGTCACCCAACGACGACCGTCACTTTCGGTAACAAGTGTGTGGTCGTTGACGCCGATAATAGCGTTCTCTGTTGTTTTTAGTACCATGGTGTCTCGCCAAGTGCGGTGGAGACTCCCATCATGCTTATAACTTTGAATTGTAATAAAGTCGCCTTCTTTTGGAAGTTTCATAACTAACCAACTTTCTACAATTTATAAGTTTATCGTTTACTATTGTATCACATTTTTGTTTAAAGTTCTTAGTTTTTTCATGAAAAAATTAAAGATATTCTCTGAGAGCGCTGGCTATATCCGAAAAATCATAACCTTTTCTAGCTAAAACTTGGGTCAAACGTTGTTTCAGTTCGTATCCTTCATACTTTCGTGAATATTTCCGATACTGCTTGTCTAACTCTTTAAAAATAAGTTCCTGAACGGTTTCTTCTTCGACCTGACTATCCAATTGGTCAAAGGCAGTTTTGGCTCCTGTGTAGGAAAATCCTTTATTGGTTAGGCTTTGGATAATCTTATCTTGTAGAGCACGGGCAGGTAATTTCCCCTGGTATTTTTTCAATAGTTTTTCAGCTGTGCGCTCTGCGACTTCCGTCATATCAAATTCTTGTAAGACTTCTTGGATAATAGATTTGGCAACGCCTTTTTGAGAAATCTTCTGCATCAGCATATAGCTTCCCTTATCTCCTGAAAGCTGATTGGAATTGATGATGGCATAAGCATATTGGCGATCATTAATCCAATTATCATCTTTTAAAGACTGGATAACTTTGGGGATGATTTTCTCATCAATTTCATGTTTGGCAAGATAATCTCTAACTTCTTTTTCAGTACGGGCCTTGAGGGATAAGTGGTAAAGAGCTAGATTTTTACTGTAGGAAAATTGCGCAAAGGATTTAATCTCAGTTAGTTCTTCGGCTGAAATCTCTTTCCCTTTAGTCAACATAAAGCGAACAATGGTATCCTCTGTAATGTAGCAGGTTTGGTCGCTATCAAGCTCAAGTAGAAAGAGTCTTTTTTTCTTTTCAAGTTTTGTGATTTTCATGGTTTACCTCTTATCCAAATGCTTCGAAGGCAGCAACGAGTCGAAGTTTGTTGCTATCAATCAGCTCTCTCCCGTAATAGTCGAGAAATAGTTCAGCATATTTGGGATCTTTTAAGTTGTAGTTGAGGGACCAAACTGCCCAAAAGAGATCGATATGCCGGTCACTGAAATCAGCCAAACCAAGATCAATAAAACAAGAGAAGTGGTCAGCATCTTTTAGAATAAAGTTTGGTAGACAGGCATCACCGTGAATAAAGGCATCTGTTTCTAAAAGGTGCCCTTGTTCTTGGATGAGTTGGAAGGCCTCTTCGCGACTGTTAATCTGGAATTGGGGTAGGAGCGCCTTGGCATAGAACTTCCCTTTTTCATAGTTTTTAAAGGCTCTTTCTTTATAGGCTTTTAAATGATTTTCTGATGGAAAATTTTGTGGGTTTAAGCTGTGAAGCTTTTTAAGAGCCTCTGCCATGGTTCGGCAGATTTGTTCTGGTTTGTCTAAAAAAGCGAGTGCATCATGCCCAATAGCCTCTTTAGTCAGGAGGTAGTCTTTATCTGTAGATAGATAGTGAATGACTGGTGTTCCTATTCCCTCTTGTTCAAACCAACTTGCAATGCTAGCTTCTCGCTCTAAACTTCCCTTTCGATCTATTTTCAAGTAGTAACCTGAGTCAAGATATAGAACTCTTGCTCCTGAATGAGAAGAGCTGTCAGAAAGTGTTGCCCCCTCTATATAAGTTCGTAATTGCTCAGGAAAATCCAATGAGGAAAAAGATATCTTTGTATTCATGGTTTTATTGTAACATATTCTTAATCATTGAGAAACTACGTGGTATAATAGACTTATGAATCTAAAAGTCAAACAAAAAATTCCATTAAAAATCAAGCGTATGGGGATTAACGGGGAAGGAATTGGTTTTTTCCAGAAAACCCTCGTTTTTGTTCCAGGAGCCCTCAAGGGAGAAGATATCTATTGTCAGGTGACTTCGGTTAAGCGTAACTACGTTGAGGCTAAACTGCTTGAGGTCAATAAAAAATCTAAGTTTCGAGTAGTTCCAGACTGTACTATTTATAATGAGTGTGGTGGCTGTCAGATCATGCACCTTCATTATGACAAGCAGTTAGAATTCAAGACGGATCTCCTCCATCAAGCTCTGAAGAAATTTGCACCTGCTGGCTATGAAAATTTTGAAATCAGACCAACCATTGGTATGCAGAAACCCAAGTATTATCGGGCTAAACTGCAATTCCAAACGCGAAAGTTTAAAGGTCAAGTCAAGGCAGGTTTGTATGCTCAGAATTCCCATTATTTGGTCGAGTTAAAGGACTGTCTTGTTCAAGACAAGGAGACACAAGCGATTGCCAATCGCATTGCCGAACTCTTGACCTACCATCAAATTCCGATTACGGATGAACGGAAAATTCTTGGAGTTCGGACTATCATGGTTCGTCGAGCACGGAAAACTGGGCAAGTCCAGATTATCATTGTGACCAATCGTCAATTGAATCTGACTCAATTTGTGAAAGACTTAGTCAAGGATTATCCTGAAGTAGTGACTGTCGCAGTCAATACCAATACTGCTAAAACTAGTGAGATTTATGGGGATAAGACAGAGATTATTTGGGGGCAGGATAGTATAGGCGAGGGTGTATTAGACTATGAATTTTCTCTTTCGCCTCGAGCTTTTTACCAGCTTAATCCTGAACAGACAGAAATTCTCTACAATGAAGCGGTTAAGGCCTTGGACGTGACTGAGGACGACCATCTGATTGATGCTTATTGTGGTGTTGGGACCATTGGTTTTGCCTTTGCGAAAAAAGTCAAAAGTTTGAGAGGGATGGATATTATCCCAGAAGCTATTGAGGATGCCAAAGAAAATGCTAAGCGTATGGGTTATACCAATACTCACTATGAAGCAGGAACTGCAGAAGAAATTATTCCTCGTTGGTACAAGGAAGGCTATCGTGCAGATGCTTTGATTGTGGATCCGCCGCGTACTGGTTTAGATGATAAGCTCTTGGATACCATTGTCAAATACGCTCCTGAAAAGATGGTCTATGTTTCCTGCAATGTGTCTACCTTGGCGCGTGATTTAGTCCGATTGCTAGAGGTTTATGACCTGCATTATATCCAGTCCGTTGACATGTTTCCACACACGGCTAGAACAGAAGCAGTGGTCAAATTAACGAGGCGCAAGCCAGCTTTTAAATAAAAATGGCAACTGGAAAGTTTTTGAAAATAAGGCTTCTAGTTACAGAGTAAGATTTGCAAGCTATCTATAAATATGATAAAATAATAGAAAATAAAATGAAAAAAGAGGTATGTGAAATGTCACGTAAACCATTTATCGCTGGTAACTGGAAAATGAACAAAAATCCAGAAGAAGCTAAAGCATTTGTTGAAGCAGTTGCATCAAAACTTCCTTCATCAGATCTTGTTGAAGCAGGTATCGCTGCTCCAGCTCTTGATTTGACAGCTGTTCTTGCTGCTGCTAAAGGTTCAAACCTTAAAGTTGCTGCTCAAAACTGCTACTTTGAAAATGCAGGTGCTTTCACTGGTGAAACTAGCCCACAAGTTTTGAAAGAAATCGGTACTGACTACGTTGTTATCGGTCACTCAGAACGTCGTGACTACTTCCATGAAACTGACGAAGATATCAACAAAAAAGCAAAAGCAATCTTTGCAAACGGTATGCTTCCAATTATCTGTTGTGGTGAGTCACTTGAAACTTACGAAGCTGGTAAAGCTGCTGAATTCGTAGGTGCTCAAGTATCTGCTGCTTTGGCTGGATTGACTGCTGAACAAGTTGCTGCATCAGTTATCGCTTACGAGCCAATCTGGGCTATCGGTACTGGTAAATCAGCTTCACAAGACGACGCACAAAAAATGTGTAAAGTTGTTCGTGACGTTGTAGCTGCTGACTTTGGTCAAGAAGTTGCAGACAAAGTTCGTGTTCAATACGGTGGTTCTGTTAAACCTGAAAACGTTGCTTCATACATGGCTTGCCCAGACGTTGACGGTGCCCTTGTAGGTGGTGCGTCACTTGAAGCAGAAAGCTTCTTGGCTTTGCTTGACTTTGTAAAATAAGCTTCAAATATCTGAGACAGACAGTTCCCTCCCTCGAGGTTAAGACTGCCTGTCTTCTTTTTAGTAAAAAGGCGTGCGTAAGCACGCTCTTTTCTGCATTTTGAATGAAAAAGAAAGGAGAATTATGCTTTATATTTGGTCTTATCTCAAACGTTATCCCAAGTGGTTAGTGTTAGACTTCTTCGGAGCTATTTTCTTTGTTATTGTCAATCTTGGGCTACCGACTGTTCTTGCTCGCATGATTGACCAGGGGATTAATCAAGGTAATGAAGAAAAACTCTATTTTTGGGCCATGGTCATGTTGGTTATTATCGTCTTGGGCACATTTGGAAGGATAGTTCTGTCTTATGCTGCGAGTAAACTGACCACCAATATGGTTAAGGACATGCGAAATGATGTTTATGCTAAATTACAAGAGTATTCTCATCACGAATATGAACAAATTGGTGTTTCTTCATTGGTGACTCGTATTACTAGTGATGCCTTTGTTCTCATGCAGTTTGCAGAGCAGACGCTTAAGTTGGGTGTTATCACTCCCATGATGATGCTGTCGAGTATTCTTATGATTTTCTTGACCAGCCCTTCACTAGCTTGGATTGTCGCTTTTTCCGTTCCTTTCCTAGCTGTAGTAGTCCTTTATGTGGCGGTGAAAACGCGCCCCTTATCTGAAAAACAACAGAAAACTTTGGATAAGATTAACCAGTATGTCCGTGAAAATTTGATGGGGCTACGAGTGATTCGTGCCTTTGCTCGTGAAGATTTCCAAGAAAAACGTTTCGAAGAGAAAAATGCAATCTATGCAGATAATTCGAATCGCTTGTTCAAATTGACTGGTTTGACAGAGCCACTGTTTGTGCAAATCATTATTGCCATGATAGTAGCTATCGTTTGGTTTGCTTTAGATCCTCTCAAGCAAGGAAGTTTGCGGATTGGGGATTTGGTAGCCTTTATCGAGTATAGTTTCCACGCTCTCTTGTCCTTCCTTTTCTTGTCAAACCTCTTTACCATGTACCCTAGAACGGCTGTATCTAGTGAACGCTTGAAGGAAATCATGGATATGCCGATTTCCATTGATCCAAATGAGGACGGAATTCAAGAAACAGAAACCCATGGTTATCTAGAATTTGATAATGTAACCTTTGCCTATCCTGGGGAAACAGAAAGCTCTGTTTTGCATAACATTTCCTTTACTGCTAAACCGGGAGAAACCATTGCTTTTATCGGCTCAACTGGTTCAGGTAAGTCTACTCTAGTTCAATTGATTCCTCGTTTCTACGATGTTACGCTAGGGAAAATTAAGGTCGATGGTGTTGATGTCCGGGATTACCGTCTCAAATCACTCCGCCAGAAAATTGGATTTATTCCACAAAAAGCCTTGCTCTTTACAGGGACTATCGCAGATAATCTCCGTTACGGAAAAGAGGACGCCAGTCATGAGGACTTGCACCAAGCAGCTGATGTAGCCCAAGCCAAAGACTTTATCGAAAGTCGAGAAGAAGGTTTTGCAACTCATCTGGCTGAAGGGGGAAGCAATCTATCAGGTGGTCAAAAGCAACGCTTGTCGATTGCCCGCGCAGTCATCAAGGGTCCAGATATCTATATCTTTGATGATTCCTTCTCAGCCTTGGACTACCGTACAGATGCTATCTTGCGTCGTCGTCTCAAGGAAGTGACTCAAGATGCAACGGTCTTAATTGTTGCCCAGCGGGTTGGGACCATTATGGACGCTGATCAGATTATCGTCCTTGATAAGGGGGAAATTGTTGCTCGTGGCCGTCATGAAGAATTGATGGAAACCAATGACATCTATCGAGAAATTGCTGAGTCGCAGTTGAAAAATGCGTCTCTGACAGAAGAATAGGAGGTAAAGGATGAAACAACAATCTAGTCTAGCTCGTCTATGGAGCTATTTAAAAGCCTACCGTTTCTCTGTTTTCTTTGCTGTCTTCTTGAAAATAGTCAGCGTCATTATGAGTGTTATCGAGCCTTTCGTATTGGGACTTGCTATCACTGAGTTAACCAGCAATCTTCTTGCCATGGCAAATGGTGTTGCAGGAGCAGGGATTAATACCAGCTATATCGCAGTGATTCTGGTGATCTATCTCTTGCGTGGTCTTTTTTATGAGTTGGGGTCTTATTACTCAAACTACTTCATGACCAATGCGGTACAGTCCATGATACAGGATTTGCGAAATGAAATGAGCGAAAAAATCAACCGCATCCCTGTGTCTTACTTTGACAAGCACCAATTTGGGGATTTGCTGGGACGTTTTACTAGTGATGTAGAGACCGTATCTAATGCACTCCAACAATCATTCTTACAGATTGTTAATGCAGTCTTTACCATTATTTTTGTTATGGGAATGGTCCTCTATCTAAATCTTCAGTTGGCTATCATTGTTATCTTGTCGATTCCGATTACTTATTTTGGTGCTAAAACGATTCTAAATCGTTCGCAGCCGTACTTTAAACAGCAGGCAGCTATATTGGGACGTATGAATGGATTTGTACAGGAAAACTTAACAGGTTTCAATGTTTTAAAACTTTTCGGACGCGAAGAAAACTCTCAAGAGAGATTTGAAAAGATTACGGATGAATTGCAACAAGTCGGATTTAAGGCGAGCTTTATTTCAGGATTGATGATGCCTGCCCTTCATATCGTGTCTGATTTAACCTACCTGATTGTTGCAGTCTTAGGTGGATTGCAGGTTATTGCAGGGCGCTTGACGATTGGTAATATGCAAGCTTTCGTTCAGTATGTGTGGCAAGTTAGCCAGCCGATCCAAAATATCACTCAGTTAGCAGGACAAATGCAAAGTGCTAAGTCTTCGCTTGATCGTGTCTTTGAAGTTTTGGATGAACAGGAAGAAGTTCAAAGTGAGGAAGTAAAAGACTTGGCACCATTGACAGGTCAAGTTAGTTTCAAAAACGTCGATTTCCAATATGTGGAAAACAAACCATTGATTCGCAATTTCAACCTAGATGTTGAACCTGGAGAGATGGTAGCTATCGTTGGACCTACTGGAGCAGGGAAAACAACCTTGATTAACCTTCTCATGCGTTTTTACGATGTGACAGCTGGTGCCATTTTAGTGGATGGCCAAGATATTCGTGACCTGTCTCGTCAGGACTATCGTCGACAGTTTGGGATGGTCCTACAGGATGCCTGGCTCTATGAAGGCAGTATCAAGGAAAATCTTCGCTTTGGAAATCTTGAGGCAACAGATGAAGAAATCGTTGAAGCTGCCAAGGCGGCCAATGTTGACCACTTTATCCGCACTCTTCCAGGTGGTTATAATATGGAAATGAATCAGGAGTCTAGCAATATCTCTCTTGGTCAGAAACAGCTTTTAACCATCGCGCGTGCCCTCTTAGCGGATCCAAAAATTCTAATCCTTGATGAAGCGACCTCATCAGTCGATACTCGTCTAGAGCTCTTGATTCAAAAGGCCATGAAACGTTTGATGAAGGGGAGAACAAGCTTTGTCATTGCCCATCGACTTTCGACTATTCAGGAAGCTGATAAGATTTTGGTGCTGAAAGATGGACAGATTATTGAACAAGGAAATCATGAAAGTCTCCTAGCTGCAAAAGGTTTCTATTATGATCTTTATCAAAGTCAATTTTCTAGTAAAAACAGAGAAAATAGCTAGGATAAATAGCCACTCATTTTCTTAAATTATCAGTCAATTACAACTTTTTTAATATGAGTTAATTTCCTTGCTTTTGTCTACTTGGAGTAGTATACTGAGATAGTAATCAATAAATATGGTTGCAAAAATAATATTATGAGGTGAGAAAAATGGTAGAATTGAAAAAAGATGCATTAAAAGACGTAACAACATTATCTAAGACAGCTCCTGAAACGCTAGTAAAAACGAAAGAAGTCTTGAATCAAGCCGTAGCAGACTTGTATGTAGCGCATATCGCTCTTCATCAAGTACACTGGTACATGCGTGGACGTGGTTTTATGGTATGGCATCCTAAGATGGATGAATATATGGATAGCCTTGATGGTTACCTTGATGAAATCAGCGAACGCTTGATCACTCTTGGTGGCAAACCTTACTCTACTTTGACAGAATTCCTTCAACACAGTGAAATCGAAGAAGAAGTTGGAGAATTCCGTAACGTAGAAGAAAGTTTAGAGCGTGTTCTATCTATTTATCGTTACCTCATCACACTCTTCCAAAAAGCATTGGATGTAACAGATGAAGAAGGTGATGATGTAACCAATGATATCTTTGTTGGTGCTAAGGCAGACCTTGAAAAAACTGTCTGGATGCTTGCAGCAGAATTAGGACAAGTACCTGGTTTGTAAGATACTCTATTTTGTCAAAAATCCGTAGAAGTTTTCTACGGATTTTTTCTATTTCGTAGGGCGTTCCAAAACAGTCTTTTTTCAAGATTTTTGATAAAATAGAACTATCAATAAAAAGGATGAAAGCATGATAAAGAAAATCGTAGCCATCTGGGCACAAGATGAAAAGGGTGTAATCGGAAAAGAGGATCACTTACCATGGCATTTGCCAGCAGAGTTAAAACATTTTAAAGAAACAACCTTGAATCATGCCATCTTGATGGGACGTGTCACCTTTGATGGGATGGGACGACGTTTGCTTCCAGGACGTGAGACTCTGATTTTGACGCGCAATCCTGAAGAGTCAATTGAGGGTGCTCTGGTTTTCCAAAATGTTGAGGACGTTTTAGACTGGTATCAGAACCAGGATAAAAATCTCTATATTATTGGAGGCAAGCAGATTTTTCAGCTTTTTGAACCATATCTCGATGAGATTATTGTGACACAAATCCACACTCAAGTTGAAGGGGATACTTATTTCCCGGAAGATTTTGACTTGACTGTTTTTGAGACTCTTGCAAGCAAATCTTATAGCAAAGATGAGAAAAATGCCTATGATTTTACCATCGAATATAGAAAGAGAAAGGAAGTCTAATGGAACGTAGTATATTTGGTTTTTTCACAGCTTTGTTGTGTTTGGTCTGTTTGCTTGCTGGAGCACAGGCTTTTCGTAAAAAGCGCTTTGGACTTGCTACTCTACTCTGGCTTAATGCCTTTACAAACTTGGTGAATAGCATTCATGCTTTTTATATGACCTTATTTTAGATAGAAAAATCATTTAGAACGGAAGGGAATCATGCCTACAAATAGGAAAAATGATATGATGGTTTATTGCTCATTTTGTGGCAAAAGCCAAGAAGAAGTTAAAAAAATAATCGCTGGGAACAACGCCTTTATCTGTAATGAATGTGTGGAGTTGGCCCAGGAAATCATTCGTGAGGAATTGGCAGAGGAAGTCCTAGCAGACTTGTCTGAAGTGCCAAAACCAATCGAACTCTTAAACATCTTGAACCACTATGTGATTGGTCAAGATCGTGCCAAACGTGCCTTGGCAGTAGCTGTGTATAACCACTACAAACGCATCAATTTCCATGACACTCGTGAAGAGTCAGAAGATGTGGATTTGCAAAAATCAAACATTTTGATGATTGGCCCAACTGGTTCAGGGAAGACTTTCCTTGCTCAAACACTTGCTAGAAGTTTGAATGTACCTTTTGCCATTGCAGATGCAACAGCTCTTACTGAGGCTGGTTATGTAGGTGAGGACGTGGAAAATATTCTCCTCAAACTCTTGCAAGCAGCTGACTTCAATATCGAGCGTGCAGAGCGTGGAATTATCTACGTAGACGAAATCGACAAGATTGCTAAGAAGAGTGAGAACGTTTCTATCACACGTGATGTATCTGGTGAAGGTGTGCAACAAGCTCTCCTCAAGATTATCGAGGGAACTGTAGCCAGCGTACCACCTCAAGGTGGACGTAAACATCCACAACAAGAAATGATTCAAGTGGACACTAAGAATATCCTCTTTATCGTGGGTGGAGCCTTCGATGGCATCGAAGAAATCGTCAAACAGCGTTTGGGAGAAAAAGTCATCGGTTTTGGACAAAATAACAAGGCTATTGACGAAAACAGCTCTTACATGCAAGAAATCATCGCAGAAGATATTCAAAAATTCGGAATTATTCCTGAGTTGATTGGACGCTTGCCTGTCTTTGCAGCCTTGGAGCAGTTGACTGTGGATGATTTGGTTCGCATCTTGAAGGAGCCAAGAAATGCCTTGGTCAAACAATACCAGACCTTGCTTTCTTATGATGATGTAGAACTTGAATTTGACGACGAAGCTCTCCAGGAAATTGCAAATAAAGCCATCGAACGTAAAACTGGTGCGCGTGGACTTCGTTCAATCATCGAAGAAACCATGCTAGACGTTATGTTTGAAGTTCCAAGTCAAGAAAATGTGAAAACAGTTCGTATCACAAAAGAAGCGGTTGACGGAACGGCTAAGCCAATTCTAGAGACAGCCTAGAGGTGACTATGGAAATCAATACACACAATGCTGAGATTTTACTGAGTGCTGCCAATAAGTCCCACTATCCGCAGGATGAACTTCCTGAAATTGCTCTTGCAGGACGCTCAAATGTTGGGAAATCAAGCTTCATCAACACCATGCTCAATCGTAAGAATCTAGCTCGTACTTCTGGGAAACCAGGAAAAACACAACTACTCAATTTCTTTAATATTGATGACAAGATGCGTTTTGTGGATGTGCCTGGCTATGGTTATGCCCGTGTTTCCAAAAAGGAACGCGAAAAATGGGGACGCATGATTGAGGAATATTTAACTACTCGAGAAAATCTTCGAGCGGTTGTCAGTCTCGTTGACCTTCGCCATGATCCGACGGCTGATGATGTGCAGATGTACGAATTCCTTAAATATTACGAAATTCCTGTCATCATTGTGGCGACCAAGGCAGACAAGATTCCGCGTGGGAAATGGAACAAGCACGAATCAGCTATTAAAAAGAAATTAAACTTTGATCCAAGTGATGATTTTATCCTCTTTTCTTCAGTGACAAAAGCAGGAATGGACCAAGCTTGGGATGCTATTTTAGAAAAATTGTGAGGAATACAAATGGCAAAAACAATTCATACAGATAAAGCTCCAAAGGCAATCGGACCTTACGTTCAAGGAAAAATCGTTGGCAATCTGTTGTTTGCTAGCGGTCAAGTTCCATTATCTCCTGAAACTGGAGAAATCGTAGGAGAAACGATCCAAGAACAGACTGAACAAGTCTTGAAAAATATTGGAGCTATTTTAGCAGAAGCAGGTACAGATTTTGACCATGTTGTTAAAACAACTTGCTTTTTGAGTGATATGAACGACTTTGTACCTTTCAATGAGGTATACCAAACAGCCTTTAACAAGGAATTTCCAGCTCGTTCAGCTGTAGAAGTAGCTCGTCTTCCTCGCGATGTAAAAGTCGAAATTGAAGTCATCGCAGAGATTGGATAAGCGAGTTGAAGTTTGGTTCTTCCAAACTTCTTTTGATATAAGGAGACAAAGATGACAAAGAAACAACTTCACCTGGTGATTGTAACAGGGATGAGTGGTGCAGGAAAAACTGTAGCTATTCAATCCTTTGAAGATTTAGGATATTTTACCATTGATAATATGCCACCTGCCCTCTTGCCAAAGTTCTTGCAGTTGGTTGAGACCAAGGATGATGACCACAAGTTGGCCCTAGTGGTTGATATGCGTAGTCGTTCTTTCTTCTCAGAGATTCAGGCTGTCTTGGATGAATTGGAAAATCAAGATGATTTAGACTTTAAAATCCTCTTTTTGGATGCGGCGGATAAGGAATTGGTGGCACGCTATAAGGAAACAAGAAGAAGTCACCCACTAGCAGCAGATGGTCGTATCTTGGACGGAATCAAGTTGGAACGCGAACTCTTGGCTCCATTAAAAAATATGAGCCAAAACGTGGTAGACACAACAGAGTTAACCCCTCGTGAACTTCGTAAAACGATTGCTGAACAATTTTCAGATCAAGAACAGGCTCAGTCTTTCCGTATTGAGGTTATGTCTTTCGGGTTTAAATATGGCATTCCTATTGATGCTGACTTGGTATTTGATGTTCGTTTCCTCCCAAATCCTTACTATCTACCAGAACTTCGCAATCAGACAGGTGAAGACCAGGCCGTTTATGACTATGTTATGAATCATGAAGAATCTGAAGATTTCTACCGCCATTTGTTGGCCTTGATCGAACCAATCCTACCTGGCTACAAAAAAGAAGGAAAATCTGTTTTAACCATTGCAGTAGGTTGTACAGGAGGACAACACCGGAGTGTTGCCTTTGCCAAACGATTAGCCAATGATTTGTTTAAGAATTGGCCTGTAAATGAAAGCCATCGTGATAAAGACCGAAGAAAGGAAACGGTAAACCGTTCATGAGAAAACCAAAAATTACGGTGATTGGTGGAGGAACCGGAATCCCTGTTATTTTAAATAGTTTAAGGGAAAAGGATGTGGAAATTGCAGCCATTGTAACCGTTGCGGATGATGGCGGTTCTTCAGGCGAATTGCGTAAAAATATTCAACAGTTGACACCTCCAGGGGATTTACGTAATGTCCTTGTGGCCATGTCAGATATGCCAAAATTCTATGAAAAGGTCTTTCAATACCGTTTTTCTGAGGATGCAGGTGCTTTTGCTGGTCATCCATTAGGAAACATTATCATAGCTGGCTTATCTGAAATGCAGGGTTCAACCTATAATGCTATGCAATTACTGAGTAAATTTTTCCATACGACAGGAAAGATTTATCCATCTAGTGACCATCCTTTGACACTCCATGCCGTCTTTAAAGATGGAACAGAAGTAGCTGGAGAAAGTCACATTGCAGACCATCCAGGCATGATTGACCATGTTTATGTCACCAACACTCTAGACGATGAGAAACCGCAGGCTAGCCGCCGAGTTGTCAATACCATTCTTGAGAGTGATATGATTGTCTTGGGTCCAGGCTCCCTCTTTACTTCGATTTTGCCGAATATCGTCATTGAGGAGATTGGTCAGGCTCTTCTGGAAACCAAGGCTGAAATTGCCTATGTCTGCAACATCATGACTCAGCGCGGAGAGACAGAACATTTCTCAGATAGTGATCACGTAGCAGTCTTGCATCGTCATTTGGGTAGACCATTTATTGATACAGTACTTGTTAATATCGAGAAGGTACCTAGAGATTATATGGATACCAATCGTTTTGATGAGTATTTAGTACAGGTTGAGCATGATTTTGACGGTTTGCATCAACAAGTTCCCCGTGTCATTTCATCCAACTTCCTACGTTTGGAAAATGGTGGTGCCTTCCATGATGGGGATTTAATCGTGGATGAATTAATGCGTATCATACAGGTGAGAAAATGAGTTTCACAGTAGCAGTAAAAGAAGAAATCCTAGGTCAACACCACCTGAGTCGCTATGAGTTATCAGCTATTATCAAGATGTCTGGAAGCGTAGGTTTGTCTAGTTCTGGCTTGACCTTGTCCGTTGTTACAGAGAGTGCCAAGCTTGCCCGCCATCTCTATGAATCGTTTTTACACTTTTATGGTATTAAGTCGGAGATTCGTCATCATCAGAGAAGCAATCTTCGTAAAAATCGGGTCTATACTGTGTTTACAGATGAACAAGTCCAAGAACTTTTAGCGGATTTGCGTTTGGCTGATTCTTTCTTTGGTCTGGAGACGGGAATTGATCCGGATATTTTAGGAGATGAAGAAGCAGGTCGTGC
Organism: Streptococcus infantis; assembly: GCF_047460685.1. Classification (GTDB taxonomy): domain Bacteria; phylum Bacillota; class Bacilli; order Lactobacillales; family Streptococcaceae; genus Streptococcus; species Streptococcus infantis_AD. The sequence continues at coordinate 47,029 of NZ_JASHFS010000003.1, forward strand.
CTATCTTTGTGGTGCATTTTTAGCAAATGGGAGTATTCGGGATCCCGAGTCAGGCAAGTATCAGCTGGAAATTAGTTCAGTTTATCTGGACCATGCCCAAGGGATCGCTTCGCTCTTGCAGCAGTTCTTGTTAGATGCCAAGGTGATTGAACGAAAAAAAGGTGCAGTGACCTATCTCCAGCGAGCAGAAGATATTATGGATTTCCTGATTTTAGTAGGAGCTATGGAGGCACGTGATACTTTTGAAGGTGTCAAGATTCTCCGAGAAACTCGAAATGACCTCAATCGTGCCAATAATGCAGAGACGGCAAATATTGCTCGTACGGTTTCTGCAAGCATGAAAACCATTAATAATATCAGTAAAATCAAAGATAGAATTGGCTTGGATAATCTGCCAGCAGACTTGCAGGAAGTTGCCCGTCTGCGTATCCAGCATCCAGACTATTCTATTCAAAAGTTGGCAGATAGTCTGACAAATCCCTTAACCAAAAGTGGTGTCAATCATCGCCTGAGAAAGATCAACAAAATTGCAGAGGAACTGTAAAATATAATATATTGATGTTCAAAAAAGATATATCGAGATTGATGTTTAAAAATTTTTAAAATAACCTCAAATCATAACCACCCGTCTAACGGGTGGTTTGCACCAGGGCTATAAGCCCAAATTACCAGCCAGCGCCTAAAGACGCTGGCTTTCACGTTGTTCAAGCCGCATTGCTCTTGACTCGTCACTTGCCTCTTAAAGAGGCGTGAGTATTACTTGCCACTATCCCTAAAGGGATCCTCATATTCTTTTACACTTAATTTATCTAGTGCTATATCATGCTTTTCCTGACCTTGTATGTATTTCCTTATCGTGGCTTCATTAAGCCCTACTGTACTCACATAATAACCTTCTGCCCAGAAATGCCGATTCCCAAACTTATATTTCAAATTGGCGTGTTTGTCAAACATCATGAGTGCACTTTTACCCTTTAAATAACCCATGAAACTAGAAACACTTATCCTTGGTGGAATACTTACTAACATATGTACATGATCTGGCATCAAGTGTCCTTCGATAATTTCAACTCCTTTATAGCTACACAAACGATGAAATATTTTACCTAAACTACTCCGATATTGATTATAGATGACTTTTCGTCTATACTTAGGGGTGAACACAATGTGATACTTACAGTGCCACTTTGTGTGTGATAAACTATGAGACTTTTGTACCATGGTTTTCTCCTTTCGCTTTACAATTGGCTTGAACACCTTTATTGTATCGCGTTTGGAGTTTTTTTGGTATAACCTTCGACGCGCACCCGCATAGCGGGTGGTTTATTTGTCTCGCACCTCACGGAGCGAGACGGACTAATAGTCACATAAATTTAAAAAATTCTACTGAAGTTTCATTCAGTAGAATTTTCATTTTCAGAGGATTCGTTGTTTTAATAGATTAAGGTTCTAGATAGAATACTAAAAATTTCAAATTTTTATTTTTAATCTTCATTAAATTGCGTATTTATAGTTTATTTTTTAGATCAATAAAAGTTATGTATTTTCTTTATAAAATCTTTAAATTTATATTTTATTATTGAAGTGTAAATTTAAGGAGGATCAAAATGGAAAAAAATATTTTAGAGACACGGAATTTGTCAAAGAAATTTGGGAATCAACTTGTAGTGAATAATATTTCATTACAAGTGAAAGAGAATAGTATCTACGGATTACTTGGTCCAAATGGTGCTGGGAAATCAACTACACTAAAGATGATAACAGGAATGCTCCATAAATCGTCCGGAGATATTATATTTGATAATCATATATGGAGTAGAAAGGATCTCGAACAAATTGGTGCCTTGATAGAGTTACCTCCGTTGTATGAGAACTTAAGTGCAAGAGAAAATTTAAAAGTAAGAACAATGTTACTTGGATTACCCGAATCAAGAATTGATGAAGTTCTAAAAATCGTTGGTCTATCAAATACAGGTAAAAAAAGAAGTGGAAAATTTTCTTTGGGAATGAAACAACGATTAGGAATTGCAATAGCACTGTTAAATAATCCTAAATTATTAATTTTAGATGAGCCAACCAACGGCTTAGATCCATTGGGAATTCAAGAATTAAGGGAGATGATTCTTGGTTTTCCAAAACAAGGCATTACAGTAATTCTATCCAGCCATAATATTTCCGAAGTTGAGCAAGTTGCAGATTATATCGGAATAATATGTGAAGGTGAATTAAAATACCAAGATATAAAAAACTCTCAAGAAAGTTTAGAAAATTTATTTTTGGAAGTAGTAAAGAAGGGGAATTAAAAATGATAAATTATATCCTTAGTGATTATTTAAAATATAAAAGAACTTTTTTAAAAAAAATAATCTATATAATACCTATATCTTTGATAATTCTTTCTTATATACTGGCACCACCATATTTTACAGTAGATTCATATAATTGGTGGTATACTATAATTATGCCAATTACTTATGCACTGATTCTTGCTTTAATGAATCGATACGAAGATAAAAAAATAAAATATAGGGCAGTTTATCCTCTAAGTATTGATTTAAGAAAGATTTGGATATCAAAAATTATTGTAGCAAGCTGTTTGATTCTGATGACAAGTTTGGTTCATTTGATAGCAGTTTTAATTGTGCAATTTATTTTTGGAGAACAAATATTTTTAAGCTATAGCTTTAGTACTTTATTAGTTTCGAGTATAGCATTAGTGGTATCAAGCATATGGCAAATTCCATTTTGCCTACTATTAGCTAAAAAGTTTGGTTTTTCTATTAGTCTTATGATAAATGGTTTACTAGGTGTTGTACTTGGAATTATGTTTTCTGCTGGAGATTATTGGTTGTTTTCCCCATATAGTTGGAGTATAAGAGCTATGGTTCCAATGCTGAAAATTATGCCAAATGGACTACCAGCAGATGCAGGAAATATGATGTTAAACACATCCATTTTGCCTCCATGTATCTTCTCAATTCTGTTATTTCTTCTATTATCTTACTTATCATCTATTTGGTTTGCAAAACAGGAGGTGGGATAGTGATAAATATTTTAAAGTCTGAACTATATAAGATAAAACATACTTGGTTACCCTGGTTATATCTGTTTCTCCCAATACTATTTGTGATTATGATATATGCTGGTTTTAAATTTACGAGCCTAAGTAGGTATTCAATTGAGGATGTCACATTAAATTATTTGATTACGTTAGGTGCATTGTTCCCGATTATTATTGGTTTTATTACTGCAAAGGTAATAGAAATGGAAGCAGAAGCAGGTTGTTTTCAGATAATGTTAACTGGTTCGCAATCAAGAACTAGTATGTATATTGGTAAGTTATTATCCTTATTGTTGTGTGCATCTCTATCACTTGTTATACTCCAAAGTAGTTTTTTGATGTTTTTTAATTATCAAGAATTTTATGATTTGATATTGGAATCAGTCTTAATGATTATCGGAGTTGTTCCGTTATATTTAATACATCTGGTTATTAGCCTCAGATTTGGGAGTGGTGCCTCTATTGGTCTTGGTTTCTTTGAAACATTGATAGCTCTGCTTGCTGTTACAAGTATGGGGGATAAGATTTGGTATTACATACCAAGTTCTTGGTCTTCAAGACTTTGTGGTCTTTATTTTGTAGATAAAATATCTGGTGAAAACTTATTTTATTATGAATTTTTTAAATGGTCTTTAGTTGCAACACCAATGATAGTTGTAATTTTATTTGTAAGTTTGATTTGGTTTAGTAAATGGAACGGCAGAACTAATATGGAATAGAAATGAAGGTGGGAATAGGATGGTGAAAATATTAGCTATAGATGATGAAATGGATCTCTTAGTTTTAATCAAAAATATTTTAACGCAAAAATTATATCATGTAGATATTTTTCAAAATCCAACAGAGGTGCCTATTTCTAAATTATCAGAGTATGATTTAATTTTATTAGATATAATGATGCCAAAGATAGATGGTATATCTTATTGTAAATCTATTAGAGATAGAGTAGACTGTCCCATCTTATTTTTAACTGCAAAATCTTTGGAAAGTGACATTGTTTCTGGTTTATCAACAGGAGCTGATGATTACATTCTAAAACCTTTTGGGGTAAACGAATTAATTGCGAGAGTTGATGCTCATTTACGTCGAGAAAATCGAGAGAGACATTTAAGTTTAAATCTTGGAGAAATTAGATTTGATTTATCAGCGAATATAATTTATGTAAATGATAAGAAAATTCCTTTTACAAAATCTGAGTATCGAATTTGTGAACTTCTAGCACGTAGGCGTGGGCAAGTATTTTCAAGAGAACAGATTTATGAGATGATATTTGGATATGATGGAATAGGTAATTCTTCAGCTATTTCAGAACATATTAAGAATATTCGCGCAAAATTACAGAAGGAAGGTGTATCTCCAGTTGTAACTGTATGGGGAATTGGATATAAATGGGAATAAAATTAAAAGGGCGATCGCTAAAAATAATATTTTTAGAATATCTAATAAGTGTAGGAATTGTATTGATTCTTTCATTTGGTTTAGTAATTCTGATGTTCACCACCATGTATTCATTAGGATTTATTTTACCTGCTGATTACACAGAAAATCAGATTTATGAGAGGAAGAATGCGATAGCCAATACAGAGACCTTTGATAAAAATCTTATACCAGATAATGCCTCATATCTATTAATTTCAAAGGATGGAAATATCATTACTAGTTCAATGAGTAAAGATGAAGAAGATAGAGCAATTCGATACTATAATAATGAGAGAGTATATAATACCCCATCTTATAGCTATATAGAAATTTTACGAAATGACGGTTATTGTATTATTCAATATTCAGTAAAACCCTATTTTACAAATAAATTCATGGCAAAATATTTTCCTAATGTCAATGTAGTGTATGTCAGTATTCTTATTTTAGTTAGTTTACTAAATACATTGGTTGTTACAATAGTATGGGCTAAATATCTTGTGAAACAACTCTCACCTATATTTGCTGCTTCCGAAAAAATATCAGAACAAACTTTAGATTTTGACCTGCATTATTCAAGAGTCAAAGAATTTAATGAAGTTCTATTTAGTTTAGAGAAAATGAGAAATGCTTTGCAAGAGTCATTAATCAAAGAGTGGATACAGGAAGAAAACAAGCAAAAACAGATTTCTGCTTTGATACATGACTTGAAAACCCCAGTATCTATTGTTCAAGGAAATGCTGAGTTGCTTAAAAAGACATCTGTGACAGAGGACCAGAGTATTTATATAGATTATATACTGAGGAATAGCAATAGAATATCTGAATATATAAAAACACTTCTAATCATGAATAAGAATTCTAATGCCACTGAATACCAGCCACAATCGTTGGCAGTAAAAACTGTATCAGAACAATTGGTAACAGTTTCTAAAGAACTAATGTCAATTAATTCTAACAATCTAAAAACTAATGTAGTAGTTGAAGATGGTATAATGAGTGTAGACTTGAAACTCTTAGAGAGAGCATTGCAAAATGTCTTAGCGAATTCAATTGAAAATAATAATGGAATAGTTACATTGGAATTGAATTTAAAAACTGTAGATGAATTTTTAGAAATATCAGTATTAGATAACGGGAAAGGTTTTTCTGATATCGATTTAATTCACGCAAAAGAACAGTTCTATCGTGGAGATTATAGCAGGCATTCTGCAACCAATTATGGTATTGGATTATTTATTACTGAACAAATAATTAAATTACATGGTGGATCAGTAATCTTGAAAAATAGAGAAGCTTGTCGTGGTGCTGAAGTTAAATTTATATTACCGATACAGAATGATAAATGAGCCAGATTAACACTTAACTTATGTAATAATTAATCTAACAGCCACTAACATCAAACTTTATAACATGTTCATAACTGTATTTAACGTCAATTTGTAAATGTTAACTTCGAACTTTCACTACAAATTACACTAAGATAGAATATTATCTAGTATTACTCATACGGTACACAGAGTTTGTTAGTCTGAATATGTCGGAATGAGGGGAAATATTAAAAAACTAATCAATAAGTATTAAACTTTATATAAAAAGCAAATAAAGGTGGTTAGTGGAAAAGTTTTTAAAATCATAAAAACGCATAATAGCAAGTTCTTTAGATACTTGTTATTATGCGTTTTATCATGAAATTTCACTTGATTTTTTAATAAAATTGTAATTTTGACATTATAGACTTGTAGAGTGTTTTGGTTGTACTTTTTGTTCGGGGTCAATGTAGTTGATAGCATTATTAACGGCAGTTGGTGCTTCACCTAGACCGGTTGCAATCAAGTCAATCTTACCTTCATAGTAGCAGCAGTCACCGATAGCATAAATTCCAGCTTGGCTTGACTCCTGCTTGCTATTGACGATAATCTTGTGGCGGTTAAGGTCTAATCCCCACTTTTTAAGATTACCGACAGAAGATTTAAAGCCATAGTTGACAAAGAGATGATCTAGTTCAAGGTTTTCGGTCTCATCGGATTTAACTTTTGATATTTCAAGCTTGTCTAAAGTTTTTCCATCTCCAAGAAGCTGACTTGGCACAAATGGTGTTTTGATAGTCACAGAAGACTCTTGCAAGGCTTGTACGCTATGCTCAAGTGCACGGAAGTTATCGCGACGGTGAACAAGTGTAGTTGGAGCAATCTTTTCAAAAGCTAAAGCCCAGTCAACGGCTGAGTCACCACCACCCAGGATGGTTACCTTCTGACCAGCATATTGTTGAATATTAGAAACGTGGTAGTGGATATTGTCATAGCCTTCAACACCTTCTAATTCGAGTGGACGTGGTTTAAAAGCACCACCACCCATAGCAATAATAACGGTTTTAGAAGTATGATTTCCCTTATTAGTTGTAATCTTAAAAACACCATCCTCTTTTTCAATCTCAAGAACAGTTTCATTGAGGTGAACAGGTGTCTCAAACCCTTCAAGTTGTTCCAAAAGGCGGTTAGTCAATTCTTCCCCTGTGAGGTTTGGAAAACCTGGAACATCGAGAATTTGTTTTTCAGGATATAGGATGGCAGGTTGACCACCTAGTTGAGGAAGAGAATCAATGATTTGTACTTTGGCTTGACGAAGGTGAGCATAAAAGGCTGCGAAAAGACCGACAGGTCCACCTCCTACAATGGTAATATCATATAGTTCAGACATGGTTTCTCCTTAATTCATTTCTATCATTTTATTCTATCATATTTTCTACCAATTTAAAATGAAGTAGGGGGAAGAAAATTTTCATATAAAATGATATAATGAAGAGTAGCTTTTTTATGGAGAGGAGGCCTAGAATGAATTTTCAGCAATTATCTAATCTTCAATACTGGTCTAGTTTATTTTCCAGTCCTTGGAGTATTCTGATAAATGTGATTGATATTCTTATCGTTGCCTATATCTTATACCAATTTACAAAATCAATTGCAGGAACCAAGATTATGATCCTGGTTCGAGGTGTTTTAGTGTTTATCTTAGCTCAGATAGCAGCAAATACCCTGGGCTTGACGACTATTTCTTGGTTGATCAATCAATTGATTACTTACGGTGTTATCGCAGCAGTTGTTATTTTCTCTCCAGAAATTCGGACAGGTTTAGAGCGATTAGGACGTGCGACTGATTTCTTTTCAAGTACACCAATGAGTTCAGAAGAACAGATGATTCAGGCCTTTGTTAAGGCAGTTGAATATATGAGCCCGCGAAAAATTGGAGCACTTGTATCAGTTCAGCGTGTCAGAACCTTGCAGGAATATATTTCCACGGGGATTCCTTTAGATGCTAAGATTTCTGCAGAACTCTTAATCAATATCTTCATTCCAAACACACCTTTACATGATGGTGCAGTCATTATAAAAGGTGATCGAATAGCTGTAACATCTGCTTATCTTCCACTTACTGAAGACACTGGTATTTCTAAGGAGTTTGGAACGCGACACCGTGCAGCCATTGGTTTATCTGAGGTTTCTGATGCTCTCACTTTTGTGGTATCAGAGGAAACTGGAGGTATTTCCATTACCTATAATGGTGTCTTTAAGCATGATTTAACGATGGAAGAATTTGAGGAAGAGCTACGTCGTATACTGATTCCGGAAAATTCACAAGAGCCAAGCTTAACAGAGCGTATATTAGGAGGCTGGAAGAATGAAAAAAAATAGTTTATATATCATCTCCTCACTCCTCTTTGCTTGCGTTTTATTTATCTACGCTACCTCTATTAATTACCAAAATAATAATAATGCAAGACCGGCTCGAACAGAAACCTATACCAATACGGTCGTAAATGTACCGATTGATATTCAGTACGATAGTGAGCAGTATTTTATTAGCGGTTTTAGTTCAGAAGTAACAGTATTTTTGACTGGATCCAATCGAGTAACCTTGGCTAGTGAGATGCAAGAAAGCACTCGTAAATTTAAGGTTACTGCAGATTTAACACAAGCGACAGAAGGAACCGTTGAGGTTCCCTTGACCATTGAGAATCTACCGAGCGGTTTAACAGCCCTAGCAACACCGCAGAAAATCACCGTTAAAATTGGGAAGAAGGCAACACGGGATAATTTACCAGTCACTCCACAGATTGACTCTGGTAAGGTTGATGAACGAATTCTCATCGATAGTGTGACTGTTTCAGATGAACGCGTTTCGGTTACTAGTGATGCTGATACCTTATCCAAGATTGATAAGATTGTGGCTGTTTTACCAACTAGTGAAAAAATTACAGGAAATTATACGGGTTCAGTTCCTCTACAAGCTATTGATAAGAATGGAACAGTTTTACCAACGGTGATTAAACCGTATGAAACAACCATGAAGATAACAACGAAACAAGTTCGATCAGCAAGTAGTTCTAGCTCATCAACGACAAGCTCATCTTCGGGCAGTTCGTCTTCAACTGGTTCTGAAACCAAGCCAGACTCTTCAAAAAAAGATTAATAAAACAATAGAAAAGGATAAAAAATGGGTAAATATTTTGGAACGGACGGAGTCCGTGGAGAAGCAAACGTAGAATTAACGCCAGAATTAGCTTTTAAATTGGGACGTTTTGGAGGTTATGTCCTCAGTCAACATACGACTGAAGCACCGAAAGTGTTTGTAGGACGTGACACTCGTATCTCAGGTCAAATGCTTGAAGCAGCGTTGATTGCTGGTCTCCTTTCAGTCGGAATTCACGTTTATAAGCTTGGAGTTCTTGCAACACCAGCAGTAGCTTACTTGGTGAAAACTGAGGGAGCGAGTGCAGGTGTCATGATTTCAGCAAGTCACAACCCAGCTCTTGATAACGGAATTAAATTCTTTGGTGGTGACGGCTTTAAACTAGACGATGACAAAGAAGCAGAAATCGAAGCCTTGCTTGATGCAAGTGAAGATACTCTTCCACGTCCAAGTGCAGAGGGCTTAGGTACGGTTGTAGACTACCCAGAAGGTTTGCGTAAATATGAAGCCTACCTCGTTTCAACTGGAACTCCTCTTGAAGGGATGAAGGTTGCCTTGGACACTGCTAACGGAGCAGCTGCAACAAGTGCTCGTCAAATTTTTGCAGACCTAGGTGCTCAATTAACAGTTATTGGTGAAACACCAGATGGTCTTAACATCAACTTGAACGTTGGTTCAACTCATCCAGAAGCCTTACAAGAACTTGTGAAAGAAAGCCAGTCTGCCATTGGTTTAGCCTTTGATGGTGATAGCGACCGTTTGATTGCTGTAGATGAAAATGGCGAAATTGTCGATGGTGACAAGATTATGTACATTATTGGTAAATACCTTTCTGAAAAAGGTCAGTTGGCCCAAAACACCATCGTAACAACAGTTATGTCCAACCTTGGTTTCCATAAGGCCTTGGATCGTGAGGGTATCAATAAAGCAGTCACTGCTGTTGGAGACCGCTATGTCGTTGAAGAAATGAGAAAATCTGGTTACAATCTCGGTGGTGAGCAATCAGGTCACGTTATCTTGATGGACTATAATACTACTGGTGATGGTCAGCTTTCAGCAGTTCAATTGACCAAGATCATGCAAGAAACAGGTAAGAGTTTGTCTCAATTGGCCTCAGAAGTGACCATTTACCCACAAAAATTAGTCAATATCCGTGTGGAAAATTCCATGAAAGAAAAAGCTATGGAAGTGCCAGCTATCAAGGCTATTATCGAGAAGATGGAAGCAGAAATGGCAGGCAATGGTCGTATCCTCGTTCGCCCAAGTGGAACGGAGCCACTCTTGCGTGTCATGGCTGAAGCCCCAACCACTGAGGAAGTAGACTACTATGTAGACACTATTGCCCAAGTTGTTAAAACTGAGATTGGTATTTAGTAAATCTAGCAGAAAATAAAAAAATATGGTACAATGGCAACTATATTGTACCAATGGAGATGAAAATGAATTTAAAACGTGAACAAGAATTTGTTAGTCAGTATCACTTTGATGCGCGTAACTTTGAATGGGAAAATGAAAATGGAGCACCTGAAACTAAGGTAGATGTAAACTTCCAGTTGCTTCAGCATGATCAAGAAAATCAAGTTACCTCTTTAGTAGTTGTTTTGAGCTTTATGATTGTCTTTGATAGATTTGTCATTAGTGGAACGATTTCTCAAGTCAACCATGTTGAAGGTCGTATTATCGACCAACCAAGTGATTTCAGCCAAGAAGAGGTTGAGACACTAGCTCGTCCATGTTTGGATATGCTTAATCGTTTGACTTATGAAGTAACAGAAATTGCCCTTGATATACCGGGAATTAATTTGGAGTTTTAAGAAATGAAATTAGCGGTCATAACAGACTCATCTGCTTTTCTACAAGCGGAAACCTTGCGGAAAGAAGATTTATTTGTGCTAGACATTCCTGTGAATATCGATGGACAGGAGTATGTTGAAGGTGTAAATCTAACCGCTCAAGAATTTTATGAAAAAATGGCTTCAGCAAGCGAATTGCCAAAAACGAGCCAACCAAGTATTGCCAAGTTGGATGAAATTTTATCATCTTTAAAAGATAAAGGCTACACACATGCCTTGGGCCTTTTCTTATCTTCTGGAATTTCAGGATTTTACCAAAATATCCAGTATATGAAGGATGAATATGAAGGGTTAACCATTGCCTTTCCTGATACCCGTATTACAAGCGCTCCTCTAGGCTATATGGTTGAGAGTGTCTTTAGATGGGCAGAGCAAGGCGAAGAGTTTACTACCATTTTAGAGCAGTTGGAAAATCAAATCCAGAAAACTTCAGCCTTTATCATGGTGGATGATCTTGACCATTTAGTTAAGGGGGGACGACTCTCTAATGGTGCAGCCATTTTGGGGAATCTCCTTAGTATCAAGCCAATCCTATATTTCAATGACCAAGGTGTGATAGAAGTATATGAAAAGGTTCGTACAGAGAAAAAGGCTACAAAACGCTTAGTTGAAATTGTTAAAGAAGCAACAGCTAATGGGAATTACCAGATTACTGTCATTCACGGGAATGCTCCTCAAAAAGCAGCAGATTTGCGCCAGCTTTTGGTCGATGGTGGAGTGGCTACAGATGTTTCAATTGCAACCTTCGGTAGTGTTATTGGGACTCACCTGGGAGAAGGAAGTATTGCTCTGGGCTATACACCCATAATCTAGACTATTTTTCATGGACAGCTAAGGTCCTTTGTATCTTAGAATTGAACACGCCTGGAACCCTGTGTGAAAAAGATAGTTCTTCCAAGGAGTAGATACTCCTTGATCAGAACTCCTATTTTCACTTTGTGTTCTTACAGGCTTTGTATCTTAAAAATTGAACACGGACTACCTGCCTCTTGAAAAAAGATGCCTGTCTTGCCTTTCGTGGAAAGTCAGTGCCATTCCTTATTTTTCATGGGCAACTAAGGTCCTTTGTATCTTAAACAGGAGTAGAGATTGAGATGAGTATTCGAGTAATTATTGCTGGTTTTAAGGGGAGAATGGGACAATCTGCTTGTCAGATGGTTTTGTCTGATCCTGAACTTGAACTGGTAGCAGTTTTAGATCCTTTTGAGTCTGCATCTGACTGGCAGGGAATTCCAGTATTCAATGATAAGAATGACTTGGCAGGTTTTGAGGCAGATGTTTGGGTGGACTTTACAACACCATCAGTTGCCTATGAGAATACCCGTTTTGCGCTTGAAAATGGCTTTGCTCCAGTTGTTGGAACAACAGGTTTCACTAGTCAAGAGATTGAAGAACTAAAAGAATTTTCTCGTTCTAAAAACTTGGGTGGCTTAATTGCTCCTAACTTTGCCTTGGGTGCTGTCTTGCTCATGCAATTTGCGGCACAAGCTGCAAAATACTTCCCAAATGTAGAGATTATTGAGCTTCACCATGACAAGAAAAAAGATGCTCCTAGCGGAACAGCTATCAAAACAGCGGAATTGATGGCAGAAGTTCGTGAGTCTATCCAACAAGGTGCTAGCGATGAGGAAGAACTCATTGCAGGTGCACGTGGAGCTAATTTTGATGGCATGCGAATCCATTCGGTTCGTTTGCCAGGTTTGGTAGCTCATCAGGAAGTCATCTTTGGCAATCAAGGAGAAGGATTGACCCTACGTCATGACTCCTATGATCGCAGCTCCTTCATGACAGGGGTGAATTTGGGAATCAAAGAAGTTGTCAAGCGTCATGAGCTTGTCTATGGATTAGAACACTTATTATGAGATTAACACAAATGCCTTCTGAATTTCAGAAGGCTTTACCAGTATTAGAAAAAATTAAAGAGGCAGGCTTTGAAGCCTATTTTGTTGGAGGCTCTGTTCGAGATGCCCTCCTCAATCGTCCCATCCATGATGTGGATATTGCGACGTCATCTTATCCAGAGGAGACCAAGCAGATTTTTCCACGGACAGCTGACATTGGCATTGAGCACGGAACAGTTTTGGTTTTAGACGGAGATGAAGAGTACGAAGTGACCACTTTTAGAACTGAAGATGTCTATGTAGACTACCGTAGACCAAGTTCAGTTTCTTTTGTTCGTTCGTTAGAAGAGGACCTCAAACGCCGAGATTTCACAGTCAATGCCTTTGCCTTGGATGAGATGGGAAAAATCATTGATTTGTTCGATGGTTTGAGAGATCTAGATAATCAAGTTTTACGAGCAGTTGGTGTAGCTAGTGAGCGTTTCAACGAAGATGCTTTGCGGATTATGCGTGGTTTCCGTTTTCAGGCCAGTCTTGGCTTTGAGCTTGAGCAAGAAACCTTTGAAGCTATGAAAGATCTGACACCACTCTTAGAGAAGATTTCTGTGGAACGTACTTTTGTTGAATTTGATAAACTTCTACTAGCTCCTCATTGGCGAGCAGGTCTGTCTTCTATGATTGCAAGTAAAGCTTATGATTATCTTCCGGATATGGCTGGTAGTCAGGAGAACCTCCAATCTTTATTTGACTTAGATGCTGATTTTACCTTTGAATCTTCTGAACAAGCCTGGGCTGCACTTTTATGGGTTTTAGAAGTGGAGGATGCTCAACAATTTTTGAAGGCTTGGAAAACTTCGCGTCAATTCGCTAAGCAAGTTCAAGATTTACTTACGATCTTAGAACTTCGTGAAGAAGGGAAACTAAGCAAGCGCGATTGTTACCGTTTTGATCTAGATTTGCTTTTACAGGCTGAAAATCTTCGTCAGGCTCAAGGAAAAGAAGTCAATCCACAGGCTATCGAAGAGACTTATCACAGCTTAACCATCCATGATAAAAAAGAAATTCAAATCAATGGTGGGATTCTCATCAAGGAATACGGCTATCAGCCAGGACCAGAAATGGGAGAAATTTTAGCAGAGATTGAGTATGCCATTGTCGATGGTGACTTGGAGAATGACCGTCAAGCCATCCATGCCTACTTGAGGGAGAAAAAATGAGTGATTTTATTGTTGAAAAACTAAGTAAATCCGTTGGAGACAAGACTGTCTTTAAGGATATTTCCTTTATCATCCATGACTTGGATAGAATCGGTCTGATCGGTGTCAACGGAACTGGGAAAACAACCCTTTTAGATGTGCTTTCAGGAGTTTCTGGTTTTGATGGTGACGTAAGCCCTTTTTCGGCAAAAAATGATTACAAAATTGGTTATCTGACCCAGGACCCAGATTTTGATGATAGCAAGACTGTCTTGGATACTGTTCTATCGAGCGATTTGAAAGAAATACAGTTGATCCGTGAGTATGAATTGCTCATGCTCAACTACAGTGAAGATAAGCAAGCCAGTTTGGAGCGGGTTATGGCGGAGATGGATTCTCTCCAGGCTTGGGAAATCGAAAGTCAGGTCAAGACTGTTCTCAGTAAACTGGGGATTCAAGACCTATCAACTCCTGTTGGAGCTTTGTCGGGTGGTCTCCGTAGACGGGTTCAATTGGCGCAAGTGCTTTTAGGAAACCATGATCTCTTGTTACTAGATGAGCCGACCAACCATCTGGACATTGCGACCATTGAGTGGCTGACCCTCTTTTTGAAAAATTCCAAGAAAACGGTTTTCTTTATCACCCACGATCGTTATTTCCTAGATGCGCTTTCGACGAGAATTTTCGAGTTGGACCGTGCTGGTTTGACCGAATATCAAGGAAATTACCAAGACTATGTTCGCCTCAAGGCTGAACAGGATGAGCGCGATGCAGCTCTTCTCCACAAAAAAGAGCAACTTTATAAGCAGGAATTGGCCTGGATGCGCAGACAACCACAGGCTCGTGCAACCAAGCAACAAGCACGTATCAATCGTTTCCATGATCTGAAAAAAGAAGTCTCAGGAACTACAGCTGAGACAGACTTGAGCATGAATTTTGAAACCAGCCGTATCGGTAAAAAGGTGATCGAGTTTAAGGATGTTTCCTTTGCCTATGATGACAAACCGATTTTGCAACATTTTAACCTTTTGGTTCAAGCCAAAGACCGTATCGGAATCGTTGGGGACAACGGTGTTGGGAAGTCAACCCTTCTTAACCTCATTGCAGGAAGTCTTGAACCAACTGATGGACAAGTTATCATCGGCGAAACTGTTCGCATCGCCTATTTCTCTCAACAAATTGAGGGTTTGGATGAAAGCAAGCGTGTTATCAATTACTTGCAGGAAGTGGCAGAAGAGGTCAAGACCAGCGGTGGTTCTACGACTTCGATTGCAGAGCTGCTGGAGCAGTTTCTTTTCCCACGTTCGACGCATGGAACCTTGATTGAGAAATTGTCTGGGGGAGAGAAAAAACGACTTTACCTCCTTAAACTACTCCTCGAAAAACCAAATGTTCTCCTCTTGGATGAGCCAACCAATGACCTAGATATTGCGACCTTGACAGTTTTGGAGAATTTCTTGCAAGGCTTTGCTGGTCCAGTTTTGACAGTTAGCCATGACCGCTATTTTTTGGATAAGGTAGCGACCAAGATTCTCGCTTTTGAAGATGGTAAGATTCGTCCTTTCTTTGGGCATTATACCGACTACCTAGATGAAAAAGCCTTCGAAGCAGAAGCAACAAGCCAAGTTCAAAAGGCTGAGAAGGAAAAAGTTGTCAAAGTCCGTGAAGAAAAGAAACGCATGACCTACCAAGAAAAGCAGGAGTGGGCAAGTATTGAAAGTGATATCGAAGCCTTGGAAAATCGTATCTCTGTTATTGAAGAAGAAATGCAGGCCAATGGCTCTGACTTTGGCAAACTAGCTACCCTTCAAAAAGAGTTAGATGAGAAGAATGAAGCCTTGCTTGAAAAATATGAACGCTATGAATATTTAAGTGAGTTAGCTTAATGGAAGAAAAAATCATAAAATGGAGCAGTAAGACAATCATCTGGACTACTCTTCTCTGCTTGATTGAGTTAGCTTTTCTGATTTGGATACTCTCTTTTATGATGACCTATCCCAAGGAGGCACCTGTGGGATTGGTGGTATTAATACTCTTTGTTGGTTTCTTAATCATCATTGTTGGATGGATTTTGTATGAACGTTTGCAAATTCTTCTGTCAGATAAAGAGTATTTGAAATGTACGGCTCAAGGATTTTCCTATAAACCATATCCAAAGAAAGACTGGCAGTTTTATTCCTGGGGACAGGTAGAAAAGTTTGCTCTCACGAGAATTAAGGGTAGTAGAAATGCAAGGGATTTTTATATGATTGAGGTTCAGTTTTATGACAAGGAACTTTTAAAATCCAACTTTTTCTGGTATCGTCTTCGAAGTAGATTTACAAGTTCAAAACATTCTAACGTTTTGAAAATCCCAATCTATTTGCTGGATGTTGGCTTACCAAAGAGAGTATTTGAAACCATGTCTTACTTTGAGCGAGAGTGGCGCATCCAACAGAATCGTCAACGGAATCAAACTTCTAAAAGCAAAAAGAAGTAAAGATTTCATTGAGCGAGAGAATCTCCGAATTTTATGAAGGGCTGAGGGGCTTTGGAACGATATTCCAAGGCTTCTTTCTATTTTGCTTTTCTAGGAATTATGGTATAATAAGGAGTAAAAACTTTAAAAGAAAGAAACGCTATGAACTTAAAAGATTACATTGCAAGTATTGAAAATTATCCACAAGAAGGAATTACTTTCCGTGATATCAGCCCATTGATGGCAGATGGAAATGCCTACAGTTATGCTGTTCGTGAAATTGTTCAATATGCTACTGACAAAAAGATTGATATGATCGTAGGGCCAGAAGCGCGTGGATTTATCGTTGGATGTCCAGTTGCTTTTGAGTTGGGAATTGGTTTTGCACCTGTACGTAAACCAGGGAAATTACCACGAGAAGTGATTTCAGCTGACTACGAAAAAGAATATGGTGTTGATACTTTGACCATGCACGCAGATGCTATCAAACCAGGTCAACGTGTTCTTATTGTAGATGACCTCTTGGCAACAGGTGGTACTGTTAAAGCGACAATCGAAATGATTGAGGAATTAGGTGGTGTCGTAGCTGGTTGTGCCTTCTTGATTGAGCTTGACGAGCTAAAAGGTCGTGAGGCAATCGGAGATTACGATTATAAAGTTTTGATGCATTATTAATGAAAAACAGTCCCTAGGGCTGTTTTCTCTTAATGATGATATAAAAAAAGGCTATATCTAGTTAGAGAAAAACTATAATTGAAAACTATATCTTCTTACAGTATAATAAAGGGAAGAAGTGTCATCAGCTGGATTTTTCCATTTGATGACAGTCAGGTTACTTGAGTCCAGTATGATACAGTTAGGAGATTTCCATGCCGATTCGAATTGATAAAAAATTACCAGCAGTTGAGATTTTACAAACAGAAAATATTTTCGTCATGGATGATCAACGGGCGGCTCATCAGGATATCCGACCCTTGAAAATTCTTATTTTAAATCTAATGCCGCAAAAGATTGTAACAGAAACTCAACTCTTAAGACATTTGGCCAATACTCCTCTGCAATTAGATATTGATTTCTTATATATGGAAAGTCACCAATCAAAAACAACTCGCTCAGAGCATATGGAGACTTTTTATAAGACCTTCTCGGAAGTCAAAGACGAGTATTTTGATGGCTTGATTATTACAGGAGCTCCAGTTGAGCACCTTCCATTTGAGGAGGTTGACTATTGGCAAGAGTTTACCCAAGTTATCGATTGGTCCAAGACCCATGTCTTTTCAACCCTGCATATCTGTTGGGGAGCACAGGCAGGTCTATACTATCGCTATGGTGTAGATAAATACCAGATGGAGCAGAAACTTTCTGGGATTTATCCTCAAGATGTTTTGAAAGAAGGTCATCTCCTATTGAGAGGCTTTGATGATTTATATGTATCCCCTCATTCTCGCCATACAGAAGTTCACAAAGAAGATATCCTGAATAAAACAAATCTAGAGATTTTAGCATCAGGAAAAGAGGTGGGAATCTCTATCCTTGCGAGTCGAGATTTGAGAGAAGTATATAGCTTTGGGCATTTAGAGTATGATCGCGATACGCTTGCAAAGGAATATTTCAGAGATCTAGATGCTGGTTTAGATCCACATATACCAGAAAATTATTTCAAAAATGATGACATTCATGAACTCCCATGTATGAGGTGGAGTTCATCTGCAGCTCTCTTTTTCAGTAACTGGGTAAATTATGCAGTTTACCAAGAAACACCGTTTGAGTGGAAGAGTGCGGAAGATGATGTGTCTCATTTTGGATATTTATAAGAGGAATTATGACATATTTAGATGCTTTCAAATCAGGAAACTTAGTGTTACCGAGTGACCTGCTCTTACATTACAATCAACTGTTCTCGTCAAGCGATGATTTCTTGGTTTGGCAGTTCTTTTACCTACAGAATACAACGGCTTTAGGTGAATTGTCTCCAAGTCAGATTGCTGAAAAAATCGGCAAAAATGTCACTGAAGTCAATCAAGCTATTTCACGATTGACTGAGAAAGGGTTGCTTCAATACCGAACCATTGAACTGAATGGCGAAATAGAAGTAATCTTCGATGCAACTCTTGCCTTGGAGCGCTTAGATCAACTGTTTGAAAAACAAGAACCAAGCCAAGCTGTACCTGCTAAAAATGATTTGAAAGACTTGGTGGAAACCTTCCAACAAGAACTAGGGCGTCTCTTGAGTCCTTTTGAAATCGAAGATTTAGAAAAGAGTTTGAAAGAAGACGGAACTAGTGCGGACCTGATCAAAGAGGCCCTACGTGAGGCCGTTTTGAATGGAAAACCAAATTGGAAGTATATCCAAGCTATCTTGCGAAACTGGCGTCATGAAGGCATTAAGAGTGTAGTCCAGGTAGAGGCGAAGCGTCAGGAGAGAGAAGCGACTAATCCTCAAAATGTTCAAGTTTCATCTGATTTTAAAAATGCCATGGATCTTTGGAAAGACTAATTTTAAGTATTGATAATAAAAAATGCCTACAGGCTAGAAAGAAAATCTAGCTTGTGGGCATTTTTTGTGTGTTTTATACTCAATGAAAACCAAAGAGCAAACTAGGAAACGACCCGCAGGTTGCTCAAAACAATGTTTTGAGGTTGCAGATGGAAGCTGACGTGGTTTGAAGAGATTTCGAAGAGTATTAATTGATTAGTTAGCCAGTCCCCATACACTAAGAGAGCGTTCTGTAACTGGGAAATCTCCATAACCTTCAGCATTGATGGTTACTTGGTCAGGATGGTTACCAAGTAAATCAACAAAAGTATGTTCAGCCCATTCTTGACCGATGAACATAGTTTTGGAGTTTGCTTGGCCATTAGAAATTACGATGGCAAGTGGTGATTGATTTTTAGCTCCTGAACGAACCCAACCGATACAATTAGGGTCGTCAAAGTAGTCAGTCTGCTCTCCATAAGCCAACTCTTTTCGAATAGCTAGCAAACGGTCAAGAACATCCTTGAAGTCTTCCTGAGCATACTGTCCTGAAATCCCATAGTAGTCTCCGTAAAAGACACATGGTAGACCCTGCTCACGCAAAAGAATGAGAGCATAGGCTGCTGGTTTAAACCATTCTTCAACAGTAGACTCCAGAGCTTGACCTCGTTGGGTGTCATGGTTTTCGACAAAGGTTACAGCCTTATCTGGCTTGATTTGAACGAGACTATCATTAAAGATGGTACGCAAATCATAGTCTGCACCAGCTTGGCTTGCTTCAAAGAGATTCATATGGAGGCGAACATCGACAAGATCAAAGCGTTCTTCAATCTTTTCAAGGTAGTCCAGATTTGCTTCCTTGTCTGGATTCCAGAATTCTCCAAAGACATAGAAATCTTGGCCATATTTTTCTTTGATATCGCGAATGAAATTGCGCATAAAGAAAGAGTCAATGTGTTTGACTGCATCCAAACGGAAACCAGTTACACCAGTTGTTTCCATAAACCAATCTGCCCAATCGTAGATATTTTTTATCACTTCAGGATGTTTGAAATCTAGATCGGCATACATGAGATAGTCGTAATTGCCATTCTCATTGTCGACTAATTCCTCATGAGCCCAGCCTTTGTTGTCTCCCTGTATCAGATAGATTCCAGATTTACGGCGTTTGGCATCATAGTCAGTTCCAGTAAAGTGGTACCAGTGCCAGTGGAAGTCATTGTAGGTGTTTTGTCGTCCATCAAAAGTAAAACCAGTCCAGCCATTGATGGTAAAAGGTTCTCCTAGTTCCACAGTTCGATCTTCTGGGTCCACTTCGATAACTTGAAAAGATTCTAAATGGTCAGCGGCTGCCTTATGATTTAAGACGATATCAGCCATTGGTTGAATCCCGTGAGATTTTAAGGTTTGGATGGTTTGGAGATAGTCTTCTTTGAAACCGTATTTGGTACGAACAGTGCCTTTTTGGTTAAATTCTCCAAGGTCAAATAAATCATAGACGCCATAACCGACATCCTTTTCATTGGTTGCCTTGAAAGCAGGTGGCATCCAAATATGACTGATTCCCAAATCTGCTAGGTGTTCAGCGTCATCAGCAAGGCGTTTCCAATGTTTTCCGTCATGTGGTAGATACCATTCAAAATATTGCATTAGGGTTTGATTTTTCATAGATAGTCCTCTTACTTAACAGTGATGAGAATTATTGTAGCATAAAGTCAGTTTCTACGCAAACGTTTGCGCTAAAATTAAACTCTTTGAATGTTCTGTCTATTTTTGAAGAATGGGCAGAGACCTGCAAAAATTGAAATATTATAAAAGAATTATAGAAAGATGTACATCCTGCTCTTGTCATGAAGAGTGATGGGATAAAAGCTGTAAATGGTTTCTATTTTGTGAATTGTCACAAAATTTGTTATAATAGTATTTATGAAAAAAGTATTCGTCAGCCGACGTGTTGAAAAAAAGCTAAATAAGGGTCAGATAGTTTTGGAGGAAATTGATTTTCCTGACCTATCTGAAACTGACCAGGAAGTCGAGCTATTTAGTCAAGATAAACAGTTTTTGGGTAAGGCTTATCTATCTCGTCAAAATAAAGGGATTGGTTGGTTCGTAACTAATCAGAAAGTTTCTTTTGACCAAGTTTTCTTTGAAAATCTATTTACTAAAGCCAAACTAAAACGTTCTACCTACTACCAAGATGATTTAACAACGGCCTTTCGCTTGTTTAATCAAGAAGGCGACGGTTTTGGTGGAATGACTCTGGACCTCTATGGGGATTATGTTGTTTTCTCTTGGTATAACTCCTATATTTATCAACTTCGTCAACAGATTCTAGCCGCCTTTGTTCAGGTCTTTCCTGAAGTCTTGAGTGCCTATGAAAAGATACGTTTTAAAGGTCTAGACTTTGAGTCTGCTCATATCTATGGTCAAGAAGCGCCAGAAAATTTTACGGTTCTTGAAAATGGAGTTCTTTATCAAGTCTTCATGAATGATGGCCTTATGACAGGCATCTTCTTGGATCAACACGAAGTCCGTGGTAGTTTGGTAGATGGTCTAGCCATGGGCAAGTCCCTGCTCAATATGTTTTCCTACACGGCTGCCTTTTCAGTAGCTGCTGCCATGGGAGGTGCCAGTGAAACTACCTCTGTTGATTTAGCCAAGCGATCTAGAGAACTGTCAGAAGCTCATTTTCATGCCAACGGACTGACACTCGATCATCATCGTTTCATTGTCATGGATGTGTTTGAATACTTTAAATATGCAAAACGTAAGGGGCTATCTTACGATGTCATCGTTCTTGATCCGCCTAGCTTTGCCCGAAATAAAAAACAAACCTTCTCTGTAGCTAAGGATTATCACAAGTTGATTTCCCAAAGTTTAGAGATTTTAAATCCGGGAGGTATGATCATTGCTAGCACCAATGCTGCCAATGTTTCCCGTCAAAAGTTCACCGAACAAATCGACAAAGGTTTTGCAGGAAGAAGTTACCAGATTTTAAATAAATATGGACTTCCAGCAGATTTTGTCTATAACAAAAAAGATGAAAGCAGTAATTACCTCAAGGTGATTAGCATGAAGGTAACTAAATGAAATTAGTCGTTTCAGTAATGCCAAAGAATTTAGAAGAAGCACAAGGGCTTGATGCCATGCGTTATATAGATGCAGATATCATTGAGTGGCGTGCTGATTTTCTACCAAAAGAAGCTATTTTACAGGTAGCGCCTGCCATTTTTGAAAAGTTTGCAGGTCGCGAACTTCTCTTTACCTTGCGCACACGTGCTGAAGGAGGAGAGATTGACCTGTCATCGGAAGACTATGTTCAGATCATCAAGGATGTGGCTCAACTCTATCAACCTGAATACCTTGATTTTGAGTATTTTGCTCACAAGGATGTTTTTGAGCAGATGCTAGATTTTCCAAATTTGGTTTTGAGTTACCATAATTTCCAGGAAACTCCAGACAATATGATGGAAATTTTGTCAGAACTAACTAGCCTAACTCCGAAAGTAGTTAAGGTATCTGTAATGGCACATACAGCACAAGATGTATTAGACCTCATGAATTTCACACGAGGATTTAAAACCCTCAACCCTGAACAAGAATATGTAACTATTTCTATGGGCAAAGTGGGTAAGGTATCTCGTATCACTTCAGATGTAACGGGTTCAAGTTGGTCATTTGCAAGTTTAGATGCAGCAAGTGCCCCAGGACAAATCTCACTCTCCAATATGGTAAAAATTCGGGAGATTTTGAATGAAGATTAATGGCTACACACGTCTTGCAGCTGTAGTCGCAAATCCTATCAAACATTCCATTTCTCCTTTCATTCATAATAGTGCTTTTGAGGTAACAGAGACAAACGGTGTCTATCTAGCCTGGGAGGTTGAAGCGACTGACTTGGCAGAGACGGTTGCGAATATTCGTCGCTATCAGATGTATGGAATCAATCTTTCCATGCCTTACAAGGAACAAGTAATTCCTTATCTGGACCAGTTGAGCGAAGAGGCTTGTTTAATTGGTGCAGTTAATACAGTTGTGAATCGAGAAGGAACATTAATTGGATATAACACAGATGGCAAGGGATTCTTTAAGAGCTTGCCTTCTTTTAAAATATCAAGGAAAAGACTGGTTTTGTTAGGAGCAGGCGGTGCAGCCAAGGCAATTTTGGCACAGGCAATCTTGGATGGAGTGAGTCAGATTTCTGTCTTTGTTCGTTCTTCATCCATGGAAAAAACAAGACCATACCTAGAAAAACTACAGAATGCGACTGGATTTAGAGTAGATTTATTTGCCTTAGAGGATGTTCAAGATCTTCAAGACAGCATCACTCAAGCCGACCTCTTAGTCAATGCGACTAGTGTTGGTATGGATGGAGTATCTCTGCCAATCCCAGCAAGTGTCGTTTTACCAGAGAAGCTTTTGGTAGCTGATGTGATTTATCAACCCTTTGAAACGCCATTTCTAAAGTGGGCTAAAGGGAAGGGAAATCAAACTATCAATGGGTTGGGTATGCTGCTTTACCAAGCTGCTGAAGCTTTTGAGTTATGGACAGGCAAGGAAATGCCAACAGATCAAATCTGGGAATCACTAAAACAAAAGTACCAATAAAGAAAAAGGAGACCTGCTATGAAAATTAGAATAGACCTTCCACATCATCCTTACGATATTCAGATTGAAAAAGGATGCTTGTCTCAAGCAGGAAAATGGTTGCGCGAACTTTGGCAACCACAAAAAATTGTTATCATAACGGATAACCGTGTGGCTTCACTCTATGCAGAAAAGGTTAAATTGAGTTTGGAGGATGCTGGCTTTCAAGTGGCAGTTTTTGACTTTTTAGAGGGCGAAGAACGAAAAAATCTGACTACAGTTCAAAAAGTCTATGAATTTTTAGTCAAACAGGATATGACTCGTAGTGACGGCATCGTAGCCCTCGGCGGTGGTGTAGTTGGCGATTTGGCTGGTTTTGTGGCTTCAACCTACATGCGAGGAGTTCATTTCGTTCAAATTCCGACTAGTTTGACAGCTCAAGTCGACTCTTCAATCGGGGGTAAGACAGGAGTGAATACTCCTTTTGCCAAGAATATGGTGGGGACTTTTGCTCAGTCGGATGGTGTTTTGATTGACCCAACTGTTCTTGAGACCTTGGGTAAGAGAGAGTTGATTGAAGGAATGGGTGAAGTCATCAAGTATGGCCTCATCGAAGATCCAGAGCTTTGGGACCTATTATCTGATATGGATGGTTCTGTAGAGAGTATTTTGGAGCATTCAGAAAGTTTGATTGAGCATTCTTGCCAGGTCAAGCGCAAGATGGTAGTTGAAGATGAGTTGGATAATGGCATTCGTTTATATCTCAACTTTGGTCATACAATTGGCCATGCCATTGAAGCAACTGCTGGTTACGGAAAAGTCATGCACGGTGAGGCAGTAGCTATGGGAATGGTTCAGGTCTCTAAGGTAGCAGAAGAAAAAGGACTCATGCCAGCTGGAATAACCCAGTCTATCCGAGAAATGTGTCTGAAGTATGGTCTTCCTGTTGAATATGAAAACTGGGATGTCGATAAGCTCTATCAAGCATTGACTCATGATAAAAAAGCGCGTGGGAATACCATGAAGTTAGTTTTGGTACCTAAGCTTGGTTCAGCGATGATTCACCCAGTTTCTCTGGAAGAAATGAAAGATTACTTAGTAAAATAAGGAGAATGTATGAGATATTTAACAGCAGGAGAATCACATGGTCCTCGTCTGACAGCAATAATTGAAGGAATCCCAGCAGGTCTTCCTTTAACTGCAGAAGATATTAATGAGGATCTCAAACGTCGCCAGGGTGGATACGGACGTGGTGGTCGTATGAAGATTGAAAGTGACCAAGTTGTCTTTACTTCTGGTGTTCGCCACGGGAAGACGACAGGGGCTCCCATTACCATGGATGTCATTAACAAAGACCATCAAAAATGGCTAGATATCATGTCTGCCGAGGATATTGAGGATAAACTTAAAAGTAAACGAAAAATCACACATCCTCGCCCAGGTCACGCTGACTTGGTAGGAGGTATCAAATACCGCTTTGATGATTTGCGAAATTCCCTGGAACGTTCATCTGCCCGTGAAACGACTATGCGAGTGGCAGTTGGAGCTGTTGCCAAGTGTTTATTGACTAAGCTTGATATCGAAATTGCCAACCATGTTGTTGTTTTTGGTGGCAAGGAAATCGATGTTCCAGAAAACTTAACAGTCGCAGAGATTAAAAAACTAGCTGCCCAGTCAGAAGTTTCTATCGTCAACCAAGAACGTGAGCAGGAGATCAAGGATTATATTGACCAAATCAAACGTGATGGAGATACTATTGGTGGTGTTGTCGAAACAGTTGTCGGTGGTGTTCCGGTTGGTCTGGGTTCTTATGTTCAATGGGATCGCAAACTAGATGCGAGACTAGCTCAAGCAGTTGTTTCAATCAATGCCTTTAAGGGTGTGGAGTTTGGACTTGGTTTTAAAGTAGGTTATCTCAAGGGCAGCCAAGTCATGGATGAAATCCTCTGGTCACCAGAAGATGGCTATACTCGTCGGACTAATAATCTCGGAGGTTTCGAAGGTGGTATGACCAATGGCCAACCGATTATTGTCCGTGGGGTTATGAAACCAATTCCGACTCTCTATAAGCCATTAATGAGTGTCGATATTGAAACCCATGAGCCTTATAAGGCAACGGTAGAGAGAAGTGATCCAACCGCTCTTCCAGCAGCAGGTGTTGTTATGGAAGCAGTCGTAGCAACGGTTTTGGCTCAAGAAATCCTTGAGAAATTCTCCTCTGATAATCTGGAAGAATTAAAAGAAGCTGTTGCGAAACATCGGGAGTATACAAAGAATTATTAAGGAGTTCTTATGGCAAAAACCATTTATATCGCAGGACTAGGTTTGATTGGTGCTTCCATGGCACTCGGAATCAAGCGGGATCATCCTGATTATGAAATTTTAGGATACAATCGTAGTCAAGCGTCTAGAGATATTGCCTTGGAGAGAGGAATGATTGACCGAGCGACGGATGATTTTGCCAGTTTTGCTCCACTTGCAGACGTCATCATTCTTACCCTGCCAATCAAGCAAACTATTGCCTTTATTAAGGAATTGGCCAACTTGGACTTGAAAGAAGGTGTCATTATTTCCGATGCTGGATCGACCAAGTCAGCTATCGTGGCTACAGCTGAGAAGTGTTTTGCTGATAAGTCCGTTCGCTTTGTCGGGGCCCATCCCATGGCAGGAAGTCACAAGACAGGAGCGGCTTCTGCCGATGTTAATCTCTTTGAAAATGCCTACTATATCTTTACGCCTTCGAGTCTGACAACTCCAGATACGCTTGAAGAAATGAGAGACTTGCTGTCAGGTCTTCATGCTCGTTTCATTGAAATCGATGCTGAAGAGCATGACCGAGTGACTTCTCAGATTAGCCATTTTCCGCATATCTTAGCATCAGGCCTGATGGAACAAACTGCAAGTTATGCTGAAGAGCATGAAATGGCGCGACGCTTTGCGGCCGGTGGTTTTCGTGATATGACTCGGATTGCCGAAAGTGAGCCGGGTATGTGGACTTCTATCCTCTTATCCAATCGGGATACCATTATTGAACGCATCGAAGACTTCAAGGGCCGTTTGGACGAGATTGGACAAGCTATCAGTAAGGGTGATGAAAACCAAATTTGGAATTTTTTCAATCAAGCGCGTGAGCAACGTCAAGCTATGGAAATCCATAAACGCGGTGGAGTAGATAGCTCATTTGACCTTTATGTAGATGTTCCCGATGAAGAAGATGTGATTTTACGCATCTTGGAATTGCTACGTGGAACTTCTTTGGTCAATATCCATATCAATGAGGAAAACCGTGAGGATGTTCACGGGATTCTGCAAATTTCCTTTAAGAATGCTCAGGATTTAAAACGTGCTGAGCAAGTCATTACAGAAAATACTGACTACACAGTCGTTATTAAATAAGGAGGACAATTATGTCAAATATTTATGATAGTGCAAATGCACTTAGTCGTGGACTGCGCGAATTGCCTGAATACAAGGCGGTTAAAGAAGCTAGAGATGCCATCCAAGCAGATGCAGAAGCTAGCAAAATTTTTGCAGATTATATTGCTTTTCAACATGAAATCCAAGTCATGGCCCAAACTGGTCAAATGCCAGACGCTTCTTTCCAAGAAAAAATGGAAAACTTTGGTAAGTTGATTCAAGGCAATGCTCTCTTGTCAGAATTCTTTGCCAAACAGCAACAACTTTCGATCTACCTTTCTGATATTGAAAAAATTGTCTTTGAACCAATTTCAGAACTGTTAAAATAAGAATTTACCTCATAAAGTCAGGAATTTTTAAGAAATTTCTGACTTTTTATGATAAAATAAGAAAAAGTATTGTCAGTATGAGGTCTAGTATGAAGTTAAAAACAAACGTTAACCATTTGAATGGTAGTATTCGCGTACCTGGGGATAAGTCCATCAGTCATCGCTCTATCATTTTTGGAAGCTTGGCTGAGGGTGAAACGAAGGTTTATGATATCTTGCGTGGTGAAGATGTCTTGTCAACCATACAGGTATTTCGTGATCTCGGCGTAGAGATTGAGGACAAGGATGGTTTCGTTACCATTCAAGGTGTTGGGATGGGTGGATTAAAAGCCCCTCAGAATGCCCTAGATATGGGAAATTCTGGGACCTCTATTCGTTTAATTTCAGGTGTCCTTGCTGGTGCAGACTTTGAAGTAGAGATGTTTGGGGATGACAGTCTTTCTAAACGCCCCATGGATCGTGTGACCCTTCCCTTGAAAAAGATGGGAGTTAGCATTTCAGGTCAAACAGAGCGAGACTTGCCACCGTTGCACTTAAAAGGAACAAAAAGCTTAAAACCTATTCAATATGAATTGCCAATTGCCTCTGCTCAAGTTAAGTCAGCCTTGATTTTTGCGGCTTTGCAGGCTCAAGGTCAGTCTGTCATCATTGAGAAGGAGTGCACTCGTAACCACACAGAAGATATGCTCCAACAATTTGGTGGTCATTTAAGTGTGGACGGTAAGAAAATCACAGTCCAAGGGCCTCAAAAACTGACTGGACAAAAGGTGGTCGTACCAGGAGATATTTCCAGTGCAGCCTTTTGGCTAGTCGCAGGTTTGATTGTTCCAAATTCTCGTGTAGTGCTTAAGAATGTCGGTATTAACGAAACTCGTACAGGGATTATCGATGTTATCCGCTCTATGGGTGGGAAATTAGAACTTACTGATGTTGACCCGATTGCTAAGTCTGCAACTTTGACTGTTGAGACATCAGACCTAAAAGGAACTGAGATTGGCGGAGCTTTGATTCCACGTTTGATTGATGAATTGCCAATTATCGCCCTTCTTGCTACCCAAGCTCAAGGTCAAACAGTCATCAAAGATGCAGAAGAGCTCAAGGTTAAAGAAACTGACCGTATTCAAGTTGTCGCAGATGCCTTAAATAGCATGGGAGCAGCTATTACTCCTACAGCAGACGGCATGATTATCAAAGGGAAATCTGCTCTTCATGGAGCCAGAGTAAATACCTTTGGTGACCACCGTATCGGCATGATGACAGCCATTGCAGCTCTTTTAGTGGCAGATGGAGAAGTTGAATTGGATCGAGCTGAAGCTATTAATACTAGCTACCCAAGCTTCTTTGATGATTTGGAGACTTTGATTCATGGCTAAGGTTTTACTAGGTTTTATGGGTGCAGGAAAATCTACTATTGCTAGAGGATTAGATCCTGACTTTGTAGACATGGATTCCTTGCTCGAAGACCGACTGGGGATGCCGATTGCTCGTTTCTTTGAAGAAAAAGGAGAAGCAGCCTTCCGTCAGGTAGAATCAGAAATTTTAGCTGATTTATTAAAAACAGACCAAGTCGTGTCAACTGGGGGAGGAGTAGTCATTTCTCCGCGTAATCGTGCCTTGCTAAAGCAAAATCCAGACAACATCTACCTTAAAGCAGATTTTGAGACCCTGTACCAGCGAATTTCAGATGATAAGGACAATCAACGCCCGCTATTTCTAAAAAATAGTAAGGAAGATTTGGCAGGGATTTTTAATGAAAGACAGGCTTGGTATGAGGAAGTGGCTAGTAAAGTTATCGATGTGTCCAAGCTAAGCCCAGAGGAAATTATAGAGGAATTGAGATGAAAATTGCCTATCTAGGTCCCAAAGGATCTTTTTCGCACCATGTTGTGCAGACGGCTTTTCCTCATGAGGAACTAGAGCCTTTTTCAAATATTACGGACGTTATAAAGGCCTATGAACAGGGAATGGTAGACTATTCAGTAGTTCCAGTTGAAAATTCCATTGAAGGTAGTGTTCATGAAACCTTGGACTATCTTTTCCATCAGGCTCGCATTCAAGCTGTGGCAGAGATTGTTCAGCCAATCCATCAACAGCTGATGGCAGTGCCAGGGCAATCTAAAATTGAGAAAATCTTTTCTCACCCACAGGCCTTGGCACAGGGGAAGAAATTTATTGACGAGCATTATCCAGATGCGCAACTAGAAGTCACTGCCAGTACAGCCTACGCTGCGCGCTATGTTTCTGAGCATCCTGATCAACCATTTGCGGCGATTGCTCCAAGAAGTTCTGCAGAGGAATATGGTTTAGAACTCATCGCTCAAGATATTCAAGAAATGGAAGCCAATTTTACTCGTTTTTGGGTTTTGGGACCTAACTTACCACAAATTCCCTTGAGTCCAGGTTCTGAAAAGATGAGTCTAGCTTTGACTTTGCCAGATAATCTTCCAGGTGCATTATATAAGGCACTTTCTACCTTTGCTTGGCGTGGGATTGACTTGACTAAAATTGAGAGTCGTCCCCTAAAAACAGCCTTGGGCGAATACTTTTTTATCATTGATGTGGACTATGCTGATAAAGAACTGGTCCATTTTGCTCAAAAAGAACTAGAAACGATTGGAATCCAGTATAAAGTACTAGGTGCTTATCCTATCTATACCATACAGGATAAAGGAAAGGAGAAGGAATGACTAGAGAGAATCCTTTGACACACCATGAAAAACTGAGATATGACTATCTTTTGAAAAATATTCATTATTTGAATGAAAAAGAAAAGAGAGAATTTGACTTATTACATGCTAAGTTAGAAGGTCAAAAAAGTTCAGCGGAAGTTTTCAATCCAGAAACTAAAGAACAACTTCTTTCAGACTCTGGTATCGACCTGCCAACCTATGCTAATCGTAGCCGTTCTAGTCGCCGTAGTGGTGGTGCTCAACTGGAAACAAAGGTTCCAAAAGATAAGAAGCAAAAGAAAAAAAGAAGTTTTCGTTTTAAACGCTTATTTGCTTGGTTAGGGATGTTATTCCTTTGTGTAGCAGTTGGAATGATCGTCATGTTCTTAAAGGGATTCCAATCGGCGAATCCTAATAGCTCAAATGGGCCCAAAGATGCCAAAGCTGCTCAGGTTGAGGTTTTTAATGGACAGGATACCCGAGATGGTGTTAATATTCTTATTTTGGGAACAGATGGACGTATCGGACAGAATAGTGCAGAAACACGGACAGATTCCATTATGGTTCTGAATGTAAGTGGCAAAGATAAAAAATTGAAGCTCGTTAGCTTTATGCGTGATAACTTAGTCTATATTGATGGGTATAGCCAAGTTATCAATGGTCAAAAACAGACCGACCATAAATTAAACTTAGCCTACGAATTAGGGGAACAAGAAGGTAAACAAGGGGCTGAAATGGTCCGCAAGGTTCTCAAGGATAATTTTGATCTAGACATCAAATATTATGCCCTTGTCGATTTCCAAGCCTTTGCGACAGCCATTGATACGCTTTTCCCTGATGGTGTGACCATTGATGCTCAGTTTTCAACTCTAAACGGGGTCCCAGTGACAGAAGCGACTGTAGGAGATGATTTGCATGCAACGGAAACTGAATCACCGACTCAAACCATTCGAGCTGGGAAACAACAGATGAATGGTTCGACTCTTCTCAACTATGCACGTTTCCGTGATGATGATGAAGGGGATTATGGTCGTACTCGTCGACAACAGCAGGTCATGACAGCTGTTTTACAGCAAATTAAAGATCCGACAAAACTTTTCACAGGCTCAGAAGCACTAGGAAAAGTATTTGCCATGACCTCTACAAATCTTCCATATACTTTCTTATTGACTAACGGATTATCAGTCCTTGAAGGAGGTCAGAATGGTATTGAAAGATTGACAGTTCCAGAACTTGGAGACTGGGTAGACGACTTTGACGTATACGGTGGTCAATCACTTCGAGTAGATCAAAAAGCTTACCAAAATAAAATGGCCCAGATGGGATTTAGGTAAACTGAAAAAAACGAATCAGAGCTTGGAATACCTATGGCAACAGGTGTCTCGGGCTTTGATTTTTCACATGGTTAGATGGATTTATAAACTGTTTTTATGGTATAATAGAATGATGTATTCTATCAGGAGAGGAAGAGAATAAGATGAGTGATTTAAAGGCAATTCAAACTCGTAGCTTAGAGATGGCTGAATATTTTGTCGCCTTTTGTAAAGAATACGATTTACTCTGTTATTTGTGTGGTGGAGGAGCTATTGGTGCTCTACGAAATAAAGGTTTTATCCCTTGGGATGATGATTTAGACTTCTTTATGCCCCGCAAAGATTATGAAAAACTAGCAGAGCTATGGCCTCGTTATGCGGACGAGCGTTACTTCCTATCAAAAAGTGATAGAGACTTTGTTGACCGCAACCTCTTTATCACTATTCGAGACAAGGAAACAACTTGCATCAAGCCTTACCAACAAGATTTGGACCTCCCACACGGCTTGGCTCTGGATGTTCTTCCCTTGGACTACTACCCTAAAAATCCAGCTGAACGTAAGAAACAAGTACGTTGGGCTTTGATTTATTCCCTCTTCTGTGCACAAACCATTCCAGAAAAACATGGAGCCCTCATGAAATGCGGCAGCACGATTTTATTAGGATTAACTCCTAAATCCCTTCGTTATCGTATCTGGAAAAAAGCTGAGAAAGAAATGACCAAGTATGGTCTAGCAGAAAGTGATGGCATCACGGAATTATGTTCAGGTCCAGGCTACATGAAAAAGAAATATCCAATTCAAGCCTTTGAAGATAATATTTTCCTACCATTCGAAGGAACAGAAATGCCTATTCCAGTTGGTTATGATGCCTATCTCAGCACAGCTTTTGGTGACTACATGACACCACCACCGGCAGACAAGCAAGTGCCTCACCACGATGCCCTTATAGCAGATATGGATAAGAGTTACACTGAATATAAGGGAGAATATGGAGCATGATGAAAGAAAAAATTAGCGTTATTGTTCCAGTCTATAATGTAGAAGCTTATTTGGAACGATGTGTTGAGTCAATCTTAAAGCAGACTTATACCAATTTTGAATTGCTTCTTATTGATGATGGTTCGACAGATCAGAGTGGTGCCTTGTGCGATCAGTTGGCATCTAAAAATGAAAATATCAAAGTTTTTCATATTAAGAATGCAGGAGTCTCGAATGCTAGAAATATAGGTATTCAACATTCAAGAGGAGAATGGATTACTTTTATTGATAGTGATGATTTTATTACACCAGATTACTTGGAAACTTTAATAAGTGTAGTTGACAGTGACGAGTCTATAGGGGTTAGTATAGCACGTCTCCATCATATAAAAAATGGTCAAATTACAGAATTACCGAATTTTTCAGGAAAAGAAGAGAAATGGTCGACAGAGCAGACGATGAGAGAATTATTGACGACAACTAGAACTTCTTTTTTCCCTGTTGCAAAATTATTTAAAAGAGAGATTGTTTCAAGTTTTACATTCAATACAGACTATCATTTGGCTGAAGATGCTTTATTTTTAACAGAAGTCTTACTAAAAACCAGATGTACTAGTGTATTTGTTGATAAACCAATCTATTATTATGATCATCGTCAGGGAAGTGCAACAACTTCTGTCAACGATCATGTATTTGATACCATAGAGGTCTATAAAATTATTATTTTTGAAGTTTTTCAAATATTTCCAAAACTAAAAACTGAATTAGTGAATAGAGAATGTTGGTCATATATCACAGTGTACGATAAAATAATCTTTACAGATTTAAGTCAATATCCAACAGAAAAAATTAAGTTGAGAAAGTGGATTATTAAACATTTATCTGAGATATTAAAAGATCCTTATTTTACTAATTTTCGAAAAATAGCCGTTTTGTCCCTCCTTGTTTCTCCATGGATCTATAGACAAATCGTCGGCTTAAATCAATAATGTCATTTAAAGGAGTTGAAGATGAATTTTTCAAAAACGAATGAATGCTTTGAAAAATCAAAATTTTGGATTTCATATCTGTTTGTTTTTATTTCGATTTTAAGCATGAGTTCACTAGTGTATAAAGTAACAAGTCCTATTTATAAAGGATTGTCAGCAATTGTTGTTCTTTGTATTTGTTTAACCTTATTTTTAAATTGGAAACGAATAGAAATTGATAAGAAATATCTAGGTTTATTTGGACTCTTAGCAGGTAGTCATCTAGTAGCAACAGTGGTTAATCGTTCGGGTCACTTGCTTGGGAATATGATTGAAATCTTCTTTATGATAGCCTACATTTTGCTATTTACTATGGTGAATTCAGAATATCTTAAGAAGTTAATTCGCTTGATTGCTGGAACGGTTCAATTTGTTTCTTTTTTCTCTGCTATATTTGCCTTTGTTCTTTTAATATTTAGAATTTTAATATTATTTAAAATTGGAGAACACTCCTATTATTATGGTGTTATGAATGGTCGTTTATGGGGAGTTGTTAACCCAAATGCAAGTGCTATTTTTTCTTATATTAGTATTGTTTTTGCTTTGTATCTCATCCACAAAGGAAGTAAGTACTCGATTTATCTGAAGATAAATAATGTAATTCAATTTCTAAATTTTGCGGCTATGCAAAGTAGAGGTGCCTTATTATCAGCCGTTTTAATGCTGGGATTTTATTCGCTTTTTATTGCCAGAGGAAATCTACTGAAAAAATGTCTCACATTTCTGGTTGCTGGTACCTTAATTGTAGCTAGCAATATTGGTATTAGTTATGTAACTTCAGTATATATTTTAGCTGCTAAGGCAACAGTCATTGACTTAAATAAAGGTGAGTCTTATTCTGAGACAGATTCGGACGTAGCTAAGAAAAATGGTGAACTTCACCTAATCGAAACAACTCCAAGCGGACGTACTTATATTTGGGAAAATGCTATTAAAATGGGAAGTGCAAAACCATTATTTGGATATGGTGTTCGAAACGTCACTGATTATTATACAGAGTACTTTAGCAAATTTGAAATTCAAAATTCACTAATTGGTGGTAATTTCCATAATATATTGATTACAATTTTTGTAAGTTCTGGATTATTAGGACTCATTTCTTTCATACTCATAATCGCTTATGTAAGTTTACGTTTTATAACTTATTTAGTTGTGACTAAGAAAAATGATGAAAAATTAATTATAATTCTATTTTTTGGGATTTTATTTGGTCAATTATTTGAAAGTCAGATCATCTACTCCACAAATTTTATCAACATAATTTTCTGGTTAGTAATTGGTTATGGTTTAACGATTTGTTTGAAAGAAAAAAATATCCGCTATGAGGAAGTAACAGATATTTCCGAAATTCAAAAAATGGAATTAGGAATTATGGAGTACATTCATGAAGTTTGTCAGAAAATTGGTGCCAAATATTTCTTAGCTTATGGTAGTCTAATTGGGGCAGTTCGTCATAAAGGTTTTATTCCTTGGGACGACGATATGGATATTTGTATGCTTCGAGATGATTATGAAAAATTACAAGATTATCTGATTGCACATCCAGATGAACGATATGAACTCATGTCTTATAAAAATAATATCAATTATGTTTATCCTTTCATGAAGATCAAAGATAATCAGACCTATCTAGTCGAGGAGGATGTGCGAATTGATTCGAATATGGGTATCTATGTAGATATTTTCCCTGTAGATGGTTATGAAGATGATCAGGCGTTTAAGGATAAAATGACCAAAATTATTAAAAAACGTCAATTAAGTTGTTATACTTTCAAAGGAATTACGAATACTAAAAGTGTAGTCAATTCAATGATTCGCTATATTTCTGTTATGATCTTTTATTTCACAAACACAAATAAGTATGTTTCTCAAATCGATGAATTAGCAAAATCTAGAAAAGTAGAGGATTATGAACAAGTAGACTACCTTATTTATAAAGATATGAATAAACCTGTTTGGAAACGCGAATGGTTAGAAAATGTTGAAACTGGTAATTTTGAAGGTAAGGAATTCATGATACCAAACCACTACCATGAAATTCTCACTTCAGATTATGGGGACTACATGCAGTTGCCACCAGTAGAGCAACAAGTTTCTCACCATGATTTCAAACTATGGAAAATTATAGAGAATGGATAATTTTTTTCGTCTTAGAAAAGAGCAAAAATTAGGAGTGACAAAGATGTCTGAGAGAATTTTAAGCTTAGAAGAAATCAAGCAAGTAGAACTTGATATTCTAGAGTATTTACATAAAATCTGTGAAAAACACGATATTAAGTATTTCATCGATTTTGGAACCTTGCTAGGAGCTGTACGTCACCAAGGTTTTATTCCTTGGGATGATGATACAGATATTTCCTTAGCTCGGGATGAATTTGAAAAACTTTATAAGGTTTTAAAAAACGAAAATCATCCATACTATAAAATGATTTCCTTTAGAGAAACAAAGGGCTATCCATACAGTTATATGAGAGTCTATGATATAAGAACACGTAGAGATGCCAATCTTAGAGATTCTACGGTTGTGTTAGGAACCTGTGTTGATGTATTTCCGTATGATGGTGTTGCAACGGAGAAAAGTGACCGTAAAAAAATGAAACTCTACCAATATCTTATTCGCCTCTCTTCTTTAAATTTTAAGGGGATTAAGTCTGAGAATGGGGGACTTAAAAATCTACCTCGCTACATTGGGTCAGCTATTTTTCAACTAAGTTCTCCACAAACTTGGAATCAAAAACTAGAGAATATGGCTTTGAAATATAGTTTAGATCAAGCTAAGTATCTTGCTTGTACGATATTTGATCCTAGCCTTCCAGAGGGAATCAAAAAAGAATGGCTCTATGATCTGATTGATCTACCATACGAAAACATTGTAGTGAAGGCTCCTAGAAAATACCATGAAATACTTGTTTATGAATTTGGAGAAAACTATATGACTCCACCACCTATTGAGCAACAAGTTCCAGGAGGAGATAAGAATTATTGGATTGATTAACGAAAAAGTCTAGAAGAAATAGAGAAAGTTTGATGTATTATGAAATCTATTAAAAAATCAATATTATTTAGTGCCTTGTTCTTAGCGGCATCAATCATTCAAGCACCGACAGTCAATGCAGATACTATCTCAGCAGGTGCAGGGAATCGAATCCATTTTATCAATACAAAAGCTAAATCTGGAAGTGATGCTATCCTACTAGAAAGTAATGGTCATTATGCCTTGATTGATATGGGAGAAGATTATGATTTCCCGGATGGTTCGGATCCACGCTATCCAATTCGCTGGGGGATATCCATTCGAAATTATCAGGTCATGGAAGATCGTTTGATTCGCCACCTTGATCAGTTAGGTGTAAAGAAATTGGATTTTATACTAGGAACTCATGTTCATAGTGACCATATAGGTGGAGCAGATGAAATTCTTAATCGCTATCAGGTTGATAAATTTTATTTGAAAAAATATTCGGATAA
This sequence comes from Streptococcus infantis, assembly GCF_047460685.1. Taxonomy (GTDB): domain Bacteria; phylum Bacillota; class Bacilli; order Lactobacillales; family Streptococcaceae; genus Streptococcus; species Streptococcus infantis_AD. Next base: position 83,594 of record NZ_JASHFS010000003.1, read on the forward strand.
ACGAATTACAAGTACTTGGGGATTGTGGGATAATCTTTTCAATTACGATAATGCTCTCCGCGCTGCACAGAACAAGGGAGTTAAACTTATTCAAGACATAAAGGATGAAGATAGCCATTTTAAATTTGGGGATATGGATATTCAACTTTATAATTATAAAAATGAATATGATGCTGATGGAAACCTAAAAAGAGTTCTTGATGATAATTCCAATTCAATTGTTGCAGTAGTGACTGTAGCAGGAAAAAGAATTTATCTTGGTGGTGATTTGGATAATGCTGAGGGAGCTGAAGATAAATTAGGACCTGTTATTGGAAAAGTGGATATGATGAAATGGAATCATCACTACGATGCCAAGATTTCCAATACAATTGGATTTATAGACCATCTCTCTCCTAGTATGGTCATCCAAACAACTGGAGGAGATATTAACCTCGCTTCAACGAGAGACTATCTTCAAAAGAAAAATATCCAAGTGATTCACGCATCTAGTCAAACTCAGGATGCGACTGTGTTTGATATTAGTGATAAAGGATTTACAAACGTTTCAGGGGATTTTCCAAATATTCCTACTGTTGATGAGAAATGGTATCAAGAAGATGGCCATTGGAAATATCGTTTGAAAGATGGTCAGATGGCTATCGGTTGGAAAGAAATTTCTGGAGCAACATATTTCTTTAATGGAAAAGGTCAAATGCAGTCTGGTAGATGGGTGCATGTAAATGACGGCTGGGATCCACATAGTGACGGCGACTGGTATTATCTTAATACAGATGGTAAAATGCATATTGGTGGTTGGTTCTATCATGATAATACTTGGTACTATATTCAGTCGAATGGTGCAAGACGATACAATGAATTAGCTGAAATTGGTGGGCAAAAGTATCTGTTTGATAAAGATGGTAAAATGCTTACTGGTTTACAAGTCTTCAAAGGTAAGAAGATGCTCTTTGCAAGTAGCGGTGCTTTGCAAACAGAAGGGACAGCTTCAAGCTGGCAAAAGCTAGGTTCAAACTGGTATTATTATGATGAAGATGGTCTTCGAACAGTGGGCTTGAAGAAAATCAATGGACTAACCTACTATTTTGATAACAATGGGATCATGCAAACTGGTTGGGCCATGATTGAAGGTCATTGGAATTATTTTGCAAGTTCTGGAGCGATGAAAACAGGCTGGATTAAGGATGGTGACACTTGGTATTATCTAGATAAAGATGGTGTCATGCTAACGGGTCTTCAAGAGATTGATGGCACTCGTTATTACCTCAATGCAAGTGGTGCTATGCAAACTGGTTGGGCCATGATTGAAGGTCATTGGAACTATTTTGCAAGTTCTGGAGCTATGAAAACAGGTTGGATCAAGGATAAGGATACTTGGTACTATCTAGATAAAGATGGTATCATGCTAACCGGTCTTCAAGAGATTGATGGCACTCGTTATTATCTCAATGCAAGTGGAGCAATGCAGATAGGCTGGAAATGGTTTGACAATCATTATAGTTATTTCACAAGCAGTGGAGCTATGAAAACAGGTTGGCTCAAAGATAAGGACCTTTGGTACTATCTAGATAAAGATGGTATCATGCTAACCGGTCTTCAAGAAATTGATGGCACTCGTTATTACCTTAATGCAAGTGGAGCCATGCAGACAGGCTGGAAATGGTTTGACAATCATTATAGTTATTTCACAAGTAGTGGAGCTATGAAAACAGGTTGGCTCAAAGATAAGGACCGTTGGTACTATCTCAAACCTGATGATGGTGTCATGGCAACAGGTCTTCAAGAAATTGATGGCACTCGTTATTACCTCAATGCAAGCGGCGCTATGGAGACTGGTTGGAAATTGCTAGATAACCAATATTACTACTTTACAGAAAGTGGGGCCATGAAGACAGGTTGGTTCAAAGATAAAGGGCTTTGGTACTATCTCAAACCTGATGATGGTGTCATGGCAACAGGTTTTCTAGATGTCGATGGCACTCGTTATTATCTCAATGCAAGTGGAGCTATGCAGACTGGTTGGAAACAACTGAATGGCAACTGGTATTATTTCCAAGCAGATGGTTCCTTATTGAGAAATGGCACAACACCTGATGGCTACAAGGTCAATCAAGATGGCATTTGGAGCTTGAATCCTGATAAAGTAGAAGTTCAGGGAAGTCAAGAAGATCCTAAGAAGGATTCTGATAAGCCAGTAGAGAAGGGAGAAAAATCAGCAGAAGCGACTGAAAAAGATGAAGCTGCTGAAACAAAACCGACTTTGAAGGCAGATAAAGAATAATCTTAGTTGCTTTGCTAGAAAGTTGATTAGGTGCTGTGTTCAGACCTGTCAGATACTTTTCTTTTAAAATAGTATTTATATACATCTCAGAGAATCAATCAATGTTTTTTGGACAAGAAACTTGATCAGCTCTGAGATGTTTTTCGATTTCTCACACACTAAATGATTGAGAATACCTCTCTCGTCTTCAAATAGAAATATTTTGATAAGAAATTTTAAAAAACACCGATTAGATAAATAAGAAAAATTATGGTATAATAAAACGATACAAAAAAGGAGTATATATGGACATTTCAGAAATTCGTCAAAAAATTGACGCCAATCGTGAAAAATTAGCTTCTTTTAGGGGGTCTCTTTGACCTCGAAGGGTTAGAAGAAGAAATTGCCATTTTGGAAAACAAAATGACAGAACCTGATTTTTGGAACGATAATATTGCAGCCCAAAAAACGTCGCAAGAATTAAATGAACTAAAAAATACCTACAATACTTTCCACAAGATGGAGGAGTTGCAGGATGAAGCTGAAATCTTACTAGACTTTTTAGCAGAGGATGAGTCTGTTAAGGATGAGTTGGTGGAGAAGTTAGCTGAGCTAGATCAGATGATGACTAGCTACGAGATGACTCTGCTCTTGTCAGAGCCTTATGATCATAATAATGCTATTTTAGAGATTCACCCAGGTTCTGGTGGAACAGAAGCCCAAGACTGGGGCGATATGCTTCTTCGTATGTATACTCGTTATGGTAATGCCAAAGGTTTCAAGGTTGAAGTCTTGGATTATCAAGCTGGTGATGAAGCAGGTATTAAGTCAGTGACCTTGTCTTTTGAAGGGCCAAATGCTTATGGACTTCTCAAGTCAGAGATGGGAGTTCACCGTCTGGTACGTATCTCGCCATTTGACTCAGCTAAGCGTCGTCACACCTCGTTTACTTCTGTAGAAGTTATGCCAGAGTTGGATGATACTATTGAAGTTGATATTCGAGAAGATGATATCAAGATGGATACTTTCCGCTCAGGTGGAGCAGGTGGACAGAACGTCAACAAGGTTTCAACAGGTGTCCGTTTGACCCACATTCCGACAGGGATTGTCGTTGCATCAACCGTTGACCGTACTCAGTACGGAAACCGTGACCGTGCGATGAAGATGCTCCAGGCAAAACTCTATCAGATGGAGCAGGAAAAGAAAGCTGCTGAGGTAGATGCCCTTAAGGGGGACAAGAAAGAAATCACATGGGGAAGCCAGATTCGCTCCTATGTATTCACCCCTTATACCATGGTGAAAGACCACCGTACCAGTTTTGAAGTTGCGCAGGTAGATAAGGTCATGGATGGGGACTTAGATGGTTTCATCGATGCTTATCTAAAATGGCGTATTAGTTAAAAGAAAGGAAGTCACATGTCGATCATTGAAATGAGAGATGTTGTCAAAAAGTATGACAACGGGACAACAGCCCTACGTGGCGTCTCTGTGAAAATTGAACCAGGAGAATTTGCCTATATCGTAGGTCCTTCGGGTGCAGGTAAGTCAACTTTTATCCGTGCCTTGTACCGTGAAGTTAAAGTTGAAAAAGGAAGTTTGCAGGTTGCAGGTTTTAATCTTGTTAAGATTAAAAAGAAAGATATTCCGCTTCTTCGTCGAAGTGTTGGAGTTGTCTTTCAGGATTACAAACTATTGCCAAAGAAAACCGTTTATGAGAACATCGCTTATGCAATGGAGGTTGTCGGTGAAAGCCGTCGCAATATCAAAAAACGTGTTATGGAAGTTTTGGATCTTGTCGGCTTGAAGCATAAGGTTCGTTCATTCCCTAATGAATTGTCAGGTGGTGAGCAGCAACGTATCGCCATTGCTCGTGCTATCGTAAACAATCCTAAGGTATTGATTGCCGACGAACCGACAGGTAACTTGGATCCAGATAACTCATGGGAAATCATGAACCTCTTGGAGCGCATCAATCTCCAAGGTACGACTGTTTTGATGGCCACCCACAACAGCCAAATCGTAAATACCTTGCGCCACCGTGTCATTGCCATCGAGAATGGTCGCGTGGTTCGTGACGAAGCGAAAGGAGAGTACGGATACGATGATTAGTAGATTTTTCCGCCACCTATTCGAAGCTTTAAAGAGTTTAAAGCGTAATGGGTGGATGACCATTGCTGCTGTCAGTTCAGTAATGATTACTTTGACCTTGGTTGCTATTTTTGCCTCAGTTATCTTTAATACTGCAAAATTGGCAACGGATATCGAAAACAACGTCCGCGTCATGGTTTATGTCCGTAAAGACGTTGAAGACAATAGTGAAACCATTGTCAAAGAGGGTCAAACAGTTACAAACAATGATTACCACAAGGTTTATGATGCCCTCAAGGCTATGCCAGCTGTTAAAAGTGTAACCTTCTCAAGTAAAGAAGAGCAGTACCAAAAGCTGACTGAAACCATGGGTGACGAGTGGAAGGTTTTTGAAGGAGATGCCAATCCTCTTCATGATGCCTACATTGTAGATACCAATTCACCAAGTGATGTGAAACCAGTCGCTGAAGAAGCTAAGAAAATCGAAGGAGTTTCTGAGGTTCAAGACGGTGGTGCCAATACGGAACGCCTCTTCAAGTTGGCTTCCTTCATCCGTGTTTGGGGATTGTTCATTGCAGGACTCTTGATTTTCATCGCGGTCTTCTTGATCTCAAATACCATTCGTATTACTATCATTTCACGTAGTCGTGAAATCCAAATCATGCGTTTGGTTGGTGCTAAAAACAGCTACATCCGTGGCCCATTCTTGCTAGAAGGTGCCTTTATTGGTTTGTTGGGAGCAGCTCTTCCATCAGTTCTGGTTTACTTTATCTATAACCGAGTATTCCAATCTGTCAACCCATCCTTGGTTGGACAAAACCTATCCTTGATTACCCCAGATACCTTTATTCCATTGATGATCGGTCTTTTGTTCCTCATCGGAATCTGTATCGGTTCACTTGGTTCAGGAATCTCAATGCGTCGATTCTTGAAAATCTAAGTAAGATAGTTTACTAAAATCTATAAAAGTAGGATACCATCAAGGCTTCGCCGAGTCAGATGGTCCTACTTTTTATGTTGAACTTATAAAGCAGTTGCTTGCCAATTTTTGGGAAACAGTGTATGATAGGAAAGGACCTTTTTGCTAAAAGAGTGATAGGGACTAGATGAAAGAAATCTTTGATCTCTACAGTAATATCTAGCTCTTTTGACTTAACATAAATAATGAATGAGGATAAAATGAAACAATTTTTGGAAAAAGTGAGTATACTTTCTCTATCGTTAGTATTGATCACATCATTTTCAATATCAAGTGCCCTACCATCCATGTTTGACTATTATCAGGGCTATTCGACTGGTCAGGTTGAACTTCTAGTCAGTCTCCCATCCTTTGGGATTATGGCTATGCTCCTTTTAAATGGAGTTTTAGAACGGATTTTTCCTGAACGACTTCAGTTGACCTTGGGACTCTTGATCTTGTCAATCAGTGGAACAGCTCCCTTCTGGTATCAGGATTACTACTTTGTCTTTGCTACTCGTCTTCTTTTTGGGATTGGTGTGGGGATGCTAAACGCCAAGGCTATCTCTATCATCAGTGAACGGTACCATGGCAAGACTCGTATCCAGATGCTTGGTTTTCGTGGTTCAGCTGAGGTAGTGGGAGCCTCTATCTTGACCTTGACAGTCGGTCAGCTTTTGGCCTTTGGCTGGACTGCAACCTTCCTAGCCTACGCTGCAGGTCTAGTGGTTCTTGTACTCTTCCTTCTCTTTGTCCCTTATAACAAAGAAGAAGTTCATGAGTCCAAGCAAAAGACAGAAGAAGCAGCGAAACTAACTCGCTCCATGCTACAGCTGATTTTCTTCCTAGCTGTCGGAGCTGCAGTCATTGTATGTACCAATACAGCTATTACCTTCCGTATTCCTAGTCTCATGATTGAGGCAGGCTTTGGAGATGCTCAGTTGTCTAGTCTGGTACTCAGTGCCATGCAGTTGATTGGGATTCTGGCGGGAATTAGCTTTTCTTTCCTCATCTCCGCCTTTAAGGAAAAATTGTTATTGGTTGCGGGTGTAACCTTTGGTATTGGGCAAATCATCATCGCTCTTTCACCTTCTCTTTGGGTTGTCGTTGCAGGTTCTGTCTTAGGAGGATTTGCCTATAGCATTGCTCTGACGACAGTCTTTCAGTTAATTTCTGAGAGAATCCCTGCAAAGCTCCTCAACAAAGCGACTTCCTATGCGGTTTTGGGATGTAGTTTTGGTGCCTCCTTAACACCTTTTGTTCTTTCAGGAATTGGCTTAGTAACAACGAATGGTCGAATGACATTTATTATTCTAGGAGCATGGATGATTGCGACATCAGTCCTTGTTTCTCTCTTATTGAAAAAAGAAGCTTAACAAAAAGAGGTTGAGAAAAAATCTTTACAATCAGAAAAACGCATAATATCAGGTGTTGAAAAACCTTGATCCTATGCGTTTTATTTTTTTTATTTTCTGATAATACTCTTCGAAAATCAAATTCAAACTGCGTCAACGTCGCCTTGCCGTATATATGTTACTGACTTCGTCAGTTCTATCCACAACCTCAAAGCAGTGCTTTGAGCAACCTGCGGCTAGTTCCCTAGTTTGCTCTTTGATTTTCATTGAGTATAAAATTGAGTTTTTGATCAACTTTTTTTAGTGATCAGGCGAACATTTGCCAAAAGTAATCAATGATGTAGGTCAAGCCGTATGTGTAAACGACTAGGGTAAAGGGCTTGGTCAGGACGATAATGGTCATGTAACGCTTGAAGCTCATCTTGGTTAGAGCTGCCAGCATACAGAGAAAGTCCGCTGGACTAACTGGCCAAATCATCATAAAGATAAAGAAGCGATCAAAGCGATTACCCTTGTCTAACCAACCGATGTACTTATCATAGGTACGCTTGCTGACGACAGACTGAACAAAGGGTGCTCCGTAGAGGCGAACCAGGTAAAAGATAATGGCGCAACCAATAACGATTCCAATATAGTTATAAATAGTTCCAATAATGTGACCGTAGATAAAGACACCTGCCACAGAGGTTAGAGCACCAGGAATGATAGGAACCACCGTCTGTAAAATCTGTAAAAAGATAAAGAGTGGAGGTCCCCAGATACCGGCCTGTTGGATAAAGGCAGATAGGGTTTCCTTGGAATGCAAGACTCCAGCCTGATAGGCCCAGATACAGAAAATCAAAGTACCAACTCCACCGATGATGGAAGAAATATTAATTGCTTGCTGTAGAAGGGGAGAAACAGCTTTCATTTGTTTATCGTGTGACATGTAAACTCCTCTTGTCTAGTATGATTCTACTATACCATATTTTGAGGAGAAAGACTATTTGTATTACGAAAGTGAAGTTAGTGAAATCAGAAGTTTTTCTGATAGGACTATGATATAATAATAGATAATTAACTATGTGATAAAGTGGAGAGATAGTCTGAAAGATATTGTTAGTACAAATAGACAGTTCAGACTAGCAAAAGGAAGTTTTTATGGTAAAAAGAAAAGATTTTTCTGAATTAACCAGGGTCCAAATCCCAGCAGCTCTGCATCTCATGCGTATGGGCTATACATATCTTCCTCGCAATGGGAAGGAGATTGCAGAAAGAGATCCAGATACCAATATCCTCGTATCTGTTTTTAAGGAGCAATTTTTAAAATTTAACAACTACTTGACTGAGGATGACTTTGAGAGAGAACTTGCTAACATCAAACTAGAGTTGGACCAAAATGATTTGGGACGGGCTTTTTACAAACAAATCAGTGGAGAAACAAGCACGACCTATATTGATTGGGAGAATCCTGAAGCCAATACCTTCCATCTGGCTCTTGAAGTTACTTGCCAAAATGGTCAGGATGAATTTCGTCCGGATATCGTTATTTTTGTCAATGGTCTGCCTCTTTCTTATATCGAAGTGAAACAGCCCAATGCAATTCGTGATGGCAAGACTGGAATTCAGTCAGAGCAGGACAGAACCAGATACCGTTTTGAAAACCGTAAGTTCCGTCGTTTTAACAATATCACCCAGTTGATATCCTTATCTGATAACTTAGCGTATATCAGTGGACAAGGTCAGCAAAAACAGGGTTCTTATTACGGTTCAAACGCCTATTCAAAAACCAAATTTAATGCTTTCAAGGAAGAAAGAGAAGAAGATTTTCTTCATTCCCTTGCCACGCTAACCGAGGACCAAATCGACTTTGTCCTAGAAGACATGAAGCGCTTTGCCCTCAAATCTCAGCCAGAATTTACAACAAACCTAAATCCTGATACACCTTGCAATGCCTTCTTGTCTTCTTTGTATCAGAAGGAACGCTTGCTCTTTATGCTTCGTTTTGGTCTGGTCTATGTCGAAGAAGAAAGCAAGGACGGTCAGATGCAGTTGCAGAAGCACGTCATGCGCTATCCTCAGTATTTTGCGACACGTGCTATCGAAGAAACAATTGCAAAAGGTGTCAAGAAAGGGGTTATCTGGCATACCCAAGGTTCAGGTAAGACTGCCTTGGCTTTCTTTAATATCCGCTATCTAACCAACTATTTCTCAAAAGAGGGAATCGTTCCTCAGTTTTACTTTGTCGTCGATCGTTTGGACTTGGCAGACCAGGCCTTTAAGGAATTCACCAAACGAGGCCTCAAGGTTAAGCGCATCAATAACCCACAAGAACTCAATCAAAAACAAGACGGCTATGATGTCGCTGTGGTTAATATCCAGAAGTTTAAGGATGATTCAGATCTGACAGACCGCTCTGGTTATGACCTCAATCGTCAAAATGTCTACTTTATCGATGAAGCCCACCGTTCTTACAATGAACGAGGTTCCTACCTGCCAAATCTCTATCAGGCAGATACCAAGGCAATTAAGATTGCCTTGACAGGAACGCCCCTCATCACCTATAAGAAAGATGGCAAGACCAAGGAAAGTCATGCGACCACGCGTGATATCTTTGGGGACTATATCCATAAATATTACTACAACCAGTCTATCGATGATGGCTTTACCCTACGCCTGATGCGAGAGGATATCGAGACCTCCTATAGGGACAATCTCAGATCCATCAACGAAGAGATCCAACGAGGTGACCTGTCCAAGGAAGATATCTTTGCCCATCCTCACTATGTGGAGCCTATGCTAGACTTTATCATCGAGGACTTCAATCGTGCTCGTGATTTGGTATTTGATGACCAGACTATTGGTGGCATGATTGTCTGTGATTCGTCCAAGCAGGCGCGTGAGCTTGAAAAGCAATTGGAAGAACGTCGTCAAGCCGGCTCAACCAAGTTGACTTCGGCTCTTATCCTCCATGACGAGGGAGACAAGGAAGAGAAGAAGGACAAGGTAGACGCCTACAAGGAAGGCAAGATTGACCTTATCATTGTCTACTCCATGCTCCTGACAGGTTTTGATGCGCCTCGTCTCAAACGACTCTATCTAGGGCGCAAGATCAAGGCTCACAATCTTTTGCAAACACTAACCCGTGTTAATCGTCCTTACAAGGACTACCTCTTTGGCTATGTCATTGACTTTGCAGATATTTCCAAGGAGTTTGACAAGACCAATCGTGCCTATCTGGAAGAGCTCAACCAAGAGTATGATTCGACCCTGACTGGGGAAAATGGTGAGGATGTTTTTGGCTCGCTCTTTGTGTCAGCAGATGAGATTTCTCAAGAGTTGAGCAAGACCGAGCATATCCTCATCGACTATCCAACGGACAATCTAGAATACTTCTCCCAAGCTATCAATGATATCAAGGATAAGAAGCAGTTAATCGATCTTCGTAAGGCCTTGGAGTCTATCAAGCAGTACTACAATATCGCCCGTCTCCTTGGCTACCAACACCTGTTCCAGCAGATTGACATTGCCCAGATTGCAACCCTGCTCAATGTCCTCTCTAGAAGGATGCTGACACTGTCTCTGATCGATAAACCAGACGATTTCTCCAGTAGGACTCTCTTAAATCTTGCCATGTCTGAGACTAGCTTTAGCTTTGTCAAGATTGCAGAGGAAGAACTCCGTCTAGCAGCCAATGACTTGGAAGATTTGAAACGTCGAGTTGCAAGTGGCATTAAAAAACAACGTGATGAAAAGGATCCTGAGTGGGTCTCTCTCTACGAAGAATTCCAGCGCATCATGAAAAAACACCTGATCCATGGCCAAGAAGGCTTCACCATGGAGAATATCAAAGAAACCCAAAAAGACTATGAAGAACTCTTTAAGTCCGTGGAGGACTATCATACTCGTATGAGACGCTTAACCATGAACTTTAACGGAGATGAGATGGCAGCTCGTTCCTACAAGCACGTGACCAACTCAACCACGGTCAGTGAGTTTCCTGCTATCTACCATGTTATCAAGGGTTCTAAAGTTAGACTAGACCGTAAAATCGGTCAAAATCAAGGAGTGCTCGATAACGAGGACTTTCTCAAGAAGATGATTCGAGAAGAAGCTCGGATTGAAATGAAAACCAACCAATCTGCAAGTAGTTTGACAAGAGAGGATTTTAATTATATCGTCGAGTCACTATTTGAAGGATATGAAGAGGAATACCAACACTAATGAATGAAACATACAAAGTCCAAGTCCAAGGCTTGGTAGATGATTTGAAAGCTGTCTTTACCCACGCGGGACTAGGAGGAGAAGCGGGTGAGTACAAACTCCTTACCCAGTCCTTCCTCTACAAATTTTTAAATGACAAGTTTTTGTATCAAGCCAAGGTCCTAGATGAGTCCAGCACCTATGAAAATTTGTTGGCTATGAGTGAGGAAGACTACGACTGGCTCTTGGAGGATATCGGTACCAGCACAGCTTGGCTCAAGCCAGACCAGTTGATCGAAACCCTACACCGTCAGCAAAATGAAGCGACTTTCTACGAGAGTTTTGAAAAGACTCTTAATCAGATAGCTATTGACAATAACGATATCTTCTCTGTGCATACGGACGGAGATACGGCCATTCGTCTCTTTGACGAGCGTTTGATTACAGATACCATCTCAGATAGCAGTAAGCGTAACGAGGTGGCAAAAGCTATCATCAATCTCCTTGCACGCGTCAAGTTTGATGAGACCATTTTTTCACAAGGCTTCGACTTTTTCTCTACTCTCTTTGAGTATATGATCAAGGACTACAACAAAGACGGTGGTGGTAAGTACGCTGAGTACTACACACCTCACTCTGTGGCTAAGATTATCGCTGATATCTTGGTAGGAAATGACCAGCCATCAAACGTGCGTATCTATGACCCATCTGCTGGTTCGGGAACCTTGCTGATGAACTTGGCTAGTCGTATCGGTGTGGATAAGACCACTGTCTATAGTCAGGATATCTCGCAAAAATCGTCTAATCTCCTCCGTCTCAATCTCATCTTGAACGGACTGCAACACTCCATTCATAATATCGTACAGGGAAATACTATCATCGCTAACCGTCATCCTGAAAAGATGGACTATATCGTGTCTAACCCTCCTTTCAAGCTGGACTTTTCAGAGTGGCGTGACCAAGTGGAGATCTTGCCAGAAGCCAGTGATCGTTTCTTTGCAGGAGTGCCAAAGGTTCCAGCTAAGTCTAAGGACAAGATGGCGATTTACGAGCTCTTTGTTCAGCATATCATCTACTCCTTGAAGCCAGATGGTCAGGCAGCCGTTGTCTTACCGACAGGATTTATCACAGCCCAGTCAGGGATTGACAAGACCATCCGTCAACACTTGGTGGATAATCAAATGCTGGCAGGTGTTGTCTCTATGCCGTCCAATATATTTGCAACGACAGGTACCAACGTCTCCATCCTCTTTATCGATAAGAAAAACAAGGGTGATGTCGTCCTCATCGATGCCTCAAACCTAGGAACCAAGGTCAAGGAAGGCAAGAACCAAAAGACCGTGCTGTCTCCTGAGGAAGAGCAGAAGATCGTCGAGACCTTTATCAAGAAGGAAGCCGTCGAGGACTTTTCTGTCACCGTCTCTTATGAGGATATCAAGGAAAAAAACTATTCTCTCAGCGCAGGCCAATACTTTGACATCAAGATCGACTATGTAGATATCACAGTAGAAGAATTTGAAGCAAAGATGACCGCCTTTCAAGATAAACTTTCAAACCTCTTCCAGCAATCGCATGCATTGGAGAAGGAGATTGAAGAGCAAATGAAGGGGTTGAAGTATGAGTGAGTGGAGAAAAAAACAACTACAAGAAATTGCTTTTTTAAAACCAACGGAAACTCTAAAAAAAGGGGATATTGCTCCCAACATACCGATGGCAAACATTAAAGAATTTCAGAGAGATGTTGTAAAAATTGATTATGGTGAATTTAGGGGTGGAACTAAGTTTAGAAATGGTGATACCCTTTTAGCAAAAATTACCCCATGTTTAGAAAATGGGAAAACAGCATTCGTCAATTGTCTTCAAGAGGATGAAATAGGCTTTGGGTCCACGGAATTTATTGTTTTAAGAGCTAAAGAAAATATTGATGAGCGGTTTTTGTACTATCTATCAATTAGCCCAGAGTTCAGAAAACAAGCGATTAGTCTGATGGAAGGAACTTCAGGTCGAAAAAGAGTAAATGAAAATGCTTTGAAAATCTCAGATTTTTTGATTCCAGATTTAGAAGAACAAAGAAAAATTGCAAATATTCTCTCAGCAATTGATGATAAAATCCAAACCAACAACCAAATCAACCAAGAGTTGGAAGCTATGGCCAATTCTCTCTATGACTACTGGTTTATTCAGTTTGATTTCCCAGACCAGAATGGCAAACCCTACAAATCATCAGGCGGAAAGATGGTCTATCACCCAGAACTCAAACGCGAAATCCCAGAGGGGTGGGGAGTGGAGAATCTTAGAGACTTTGAATCGAAAATTATTACTGGAAAAACACCTTCTAGGGCAAATAGTGATAATTTTGGAGGTGAAATTCCTTTTATAACAATTGGAGATATACGAGGAAATACTTTTATTTATAGCACTTCAGAATCATTGACTGATTTAGGAGCAAGCGTACAACAGAATAAGTATTTACCTGAAGGTAGCTTATGTGTTTCTTGTATTGCGACAGTGGGTGAAATTGGATTTACGACTGAATGGTCTCATACAAATCAACAAATAAATTCAATTGTTTTTGAGGATGAAACCAATCGATATTATCTTTATTTTGCGTTGAAAAATTATTTTGAAAATGCTAATGCGAGTGCAAAGACTGGAAATACTTTTGCTAATATGAATAAAGAAGATTTTTCGGGAATTAGAATTATTCTACCAAATAAAGAAATCAAAAATAATTTTCAAGAAATTTCAGAGCCTTATTTTGCACAAATCAAGTGTTTACAAGGACAAAACCAAGAACTCACCCAACTTAGAGATTGGCTCTTGCCAATGCTGATGAATGGGCAGGTGAAGGTGGAGTAGAGTCACAGTATAGAGAGGATTTTTTTATGGGGGATGTAATTGAATGCTTTAAGATATCAGACAAAGGATATTCCCTTCCAAACGTGATTTTTATTAGAATAGAACCCAGTGATTTAAAGGTTACAATTAATGATATTATTTGTTCACTAAACAATCTTTCTTGGATTGAGACTTTTGACAAAGAATATATAAAAAAATCTTTTAAAATTAGGGCTAGTAAAACTGCTGAGCACTTATCAAATAATTTAAATAATTTTGCACAAGATAAAGTTACTACTGATATAGGAGAAACAGTAGTATCAGAATTATCTAGACTAGCAATTGTTAAAGAATTAGAATATCGTGATATACCTTTAGCTGAATTGTTTAAACAGAAGATTTCAGGTAATCATGGATTTGATTTTTTTTCTGAAACGTTATCTCAATTTATTGTATTTGGTGAGGCCAAATATGTTTCGAATAGTAATGGATATGGCAGAGCATTGGAGCAAATAGAACGATTTATTATGGAAGAAAGAGATACTTCTGATTTAAATGACATAGATAAATTTGTTTCTGATTTATCCTTGAATAATCATACTCAAAATAATAAAGCTTTTGCATGTGCTTTTTCTGCTACAAGTATTAAGTCAGAAACTTTAATTGATAATATTTTAAATAACGATCATTTTAATAAAATAAAGCATCATAGGGAAATAATTTTAATCGCGGTGAACGTTTAATGGAAAATATAATAAAAAAAATTATATCGAACGAAAATGTCGAAGAGATTTTGAAGTTAACGATTGAATCGATATATAAAAACGGCCCCACTTCTACTACAGATTTAGAAATTTTATGTTATATAAAAATATTTAATCCAGAACTATTCAAACTGTATGAACATCAAATTTTAAAATTTATGGGCCTGCACTTTAAAAATTTAAGTACGGAATCACTCTTAGAAGTTGTTTTTGGTATGTATCAAAGGCATATTGAAGAGGAATACAACATAAAATATACTCCTGTTCAATCAAAAATTGTCGATGAAACTCATAGTAATAAATATTTCAGTTTTTCTGCACCTACAAGTACTGGAAAATCATTCGTTTTTAGAAAATTAATTGAGGAAAGTGATAAAGATGTGGTAATAGTAGTGCCATCAAGAGCATTGATTAATGAATACTTTGAATTATTAAACGAGCAGTTTACTTCCTCTGATATAAATCTTTTAACCTTCGTTGATAAAATAAATACTAAACATGCAACAAGAAATATTTTTATTTTAACTCCTGAAAGATGTAAAGATTTATTTAAATTCAAAAATGATTTTGATGTGGACTTTTTTTTGTTTGATGAAGCTCAATTAGGTGATGAAAAAAGTGCTCGTGGTTTATATTTTGATAGTATTATTAGACGAGCAAAACGTAGTTTTCCAGGAACAAAGTTTATATTTGCTCATCCATTTATTGAAAATCCTAATGCACAGTTTGAAAAGAATAATTTTGAACAAGAACAATCAAATGCAAGAAATTTTAACATAAAAAATGTTGGACAAATATTTTATTCTCTAGATAAAGATAATAGCTTTTATCACTTTGGGATTGATAAGAATATTATGGGTAAAAGTAGAGTGAAATGTGATTATGACCCAATTGAAATTGTTCTAAGTGAGAATGGAAGTGTACTAGTATTTTGTACGAAAACTAGTATACTTAGTCGTAAAATTTTTAAAGAATTTGAAAAGTATCTTCGTTTTTGTGAAGTATTATCTGATCCAGAGGCGTTGAAAATTATAGCTGAAATAGCTGATATCATTGGTGGTAGTGATGATATAAATGAAGATAGATATTCTGAAGTAATTAAATTTCTTAAAATAGGAGTTGTGACTCATCACGGTTCTATGCCTTTAAGAGTTAGAAGTTTAATTGAAAAGTTTACTAAATCAGGTTTTTGTAAAATTTGTTTTGCTACATCTACTTTAGAACAAGGGATAAATATGCCTTTTGATTTAGTTTATTTGAATCATTTTACGGAATCAAAGCCGTTAGCTATAAAAAATATTATTGGACGAGCAGGTCGAAGTACATTAGATAAGAAGTTTGATTATGGAACGGTAATTATCAGACATTCTAATATATCAGCTTTTCGAAAAATAATGCATAGTCCGAGTAAATTAAGAAGTAAATCATTATTGGATGATACTCTTTCAGGCAACTTGAGCGATTTGGAAGAATTTAGAAAATCAATTAATGACGGCAGTTTTTCAGATGAGTATAATTTAACGCCAAAACAGATTGAGGTATTGTCTACAGATGATAGTTTAAGTCTAGCTCATAATATTATTGAATGTTTATTTATAGGTAACGATTTTACAGAATTAAAGCAAATCGATAATAGAAAATTATCTAATGAATTTGAGAAAGTTTATGAGTTACATATCGGAAGAATATTATCCAATGGCGAAAAATCTGTAATTGATACTAGCGTTCAAATAATGATCTGGAGGATATTTGGGAAATCCTTCAAAGATATTTGTTTCTATAGGTATGCATATGTGAGTCGAAAAACAGAAAGAGAAAATCCATCAGTTGATAATAGTGAATTAGATTCTCAATTTGTGATGCCTTGTAGTGATATTCCAAATAAGAGTTTGTCTGCATTTCCTCTTTTTCCTCAAGGAACCAAAGCGAGTGATGTTAACTATGATTTAATTGTTTTTGATACTTATGACTATTTAGATAAAATTCTAAATTTTAGATTAGAAGATATATTTGTAGCTCTTTTCCATAAATACTTTGAAAAAACGGGAGATCTAAGAGCCGAAAAATTAGTTAAATTAATTAAATATGGTACCGATTCGGATAAAAAGATATGGCTTCTGAGATATGGTTTTGATTTTGATGATGTCGAATGGATAGAACCATATGTTCAAAGCATAGATTCCACAGGTATAGAATTTGACAAAGAAATTTTACAGGAGTCTGAAAAACGACTAAAACTAATTTATAGGTACTACAATGAGTAAAAGATATGAATTGTAAGAAGAACTAGTTGTAATTTTATAAATTGTAATTTTTTCTTCTCAATATCACTCCTACCAACTTAAGGGAAAGAGACAAGGACAGTTTGCTTTAGATATAGATGGCCGAAAGAGTTCCTATCGGTTGATTGTAGAATTTCGGGAGGAGGATCTTAAAAAGGTGTTTCCAAGTCCCGTTGAAATCGAAATACTAAAAATAGAGGAGGTCAGCAATCACTATGAGTAGTACAATTGTTGAATACAAAGACCTGATTGCTTTTCATCCAGGTCAATATATTGGAGAGTTAATTGAAGATTATAACATGACCCAGAAAGAATTTGCGGAGAAATTGGGGGCATCATCAAAGACAATTAGCCAATTAGTGAAAGGTGAGGAATCGATTAGCAATGAGATCGCTCAGAAGTTAGAGAAGTTTACAAATATTTCGATGAAAACTTGGCTCAATCTTCAAAACGCTTACGATGTAAAAATGGCGAAGTTCTTAGAGTAAACATGGTATAATGTCAATTATGAATAACAACAACCAACGTGCCCTTTGTCAGCAACTCTGGGCGGAAAATAAATACCTTGTTTTGAGTCATTCTAGCAATATTTACAAGGATATTCGCCAGTATCTCAAGCAAGAAGTGGTGGAGCTGAGTCAGGTTCAAGAGATGATTGACCGTGCCTGCCAGATTCCAGAACACAGGGGTCAGGTTTGCAATGCTTTTCAGCATATTTGGGGCTATTTTAAAAAGCAAGCCAGCCTTGACGAGCGTAAAGACTATATGCTCTTGCTGGATCGCTATCGTTTTGGTCAAGCTTCTAAGCAAGACTTGATTGCTAGGACTAGAGATTTGCTTGAGCGTTACCCAAATACTTATCTGCAACATTCGACCTTGCTGAAAGGAGACTCCCATGAGACTTTGGCATGAAGCTTTGATACCACAACTTCCCCGCCCTCAGCTCTTGGGACAACATCGAGAGTGCTGCGCCCTGCGTGGCAATGGCTGGGGCAGAAAGCATGCGACGGTGGACTATGTCTTTACCCATTCTCCCTATCGTCTCTATGCCTATCATTTCTTGATCATGGAGGAGATGGCTAGCCGTGGCTACAATGTCAGTCCAGAGTGGCTGGACAAGAACTACCGTGGCAAGACCTGCCCTCCTTATCAAGACTTAGCAGAGGAAAAGCTGAAAAGTCCAATCTATAGCGAACATGATGCTAGCTACTATGAGGAGTGTCTGGCAAATCTCCGTGACAAGGGGATAGAGCTGGAGTAAGAGTCAGGATTAACTCTAATTTAGAACTCTTTTCGTAATTTTTTCGAATAATAAAAATGAGACCTTTAGAATGATTCTAAGGTCTTCTTTTTGTAAGTATTTGGATTTACTTTTAATAACTTTTAAGTTATAATTTTAAAAAGCCAAGCGTGAACTGAAGGAATTAAAAGAAAGAGGGTTAAGTGATGAAAAATAGTGCCATTGGGAGTAACTGGAAGGATGTTCGTTCAGAGCTTTTTACCAAGGAAGAAATTCTTGAAAGTGATATGCGAGTAGCTATCATGAGTGAGTTGATCGAAGCTAGACATGAGCAAGGTATCAGTCAGAAAAAGCTAGAGGAACTCAGTGGAGTAAGCCAACCTGTCATAGCTAGGATGGAAACAGGAAAGACCAGCCCTCAGTTGGATACGGTCTTAAAAGTTCTTGCCAGTTTAGGCAAGACACTAGCAGTCGTCCCACTTGAACAGAAAAAAGGTTGATAGGGAAGAAATGACTTGGTTTGCTAAAATCGCCCACTGGATAATTTTACTTCCCGTCCGCACTTTATCAGGGAAATATCAGAATTACAAAAGAAAACCAACCTATAGTCTTTTCTAATAACAAGTCATAGTCACTTATAAGAATTACTAATAACGCGTTTGAGTATTTCAACTAAAATACAGCCAAAAACAAGCTATACAAAGGATTTGAGGCATGTGTCTCAAGTCTTTTTCTTTTGTCTAAAACAGAGATATAGTTTCAAACTATATCAAATCCTAATTTTTTACAATTATACAGACGCTTTCTTTTCTGTTAAGATAGTTTCAACAACAATTTTTGGAGGACAAAACATGTCAACTACAATTATCGGTTTCCCTCGTTTGGGTGAATTCCGCGAATTAAAATTTACAACTGAAAAATACTTTAGAAAAGAAATCTCAGAAGAAGAACTCTTGGCTGCGGCTAAAGAATTGCGTGCAAAACACTGGAACATCGTCAAAGAAAAAGGCATCACTGAAATCCCATCGAATGACTTTTCTCACTATGACAACTTCTTAGATGCTGCTTTCCTTTTCAACGTAGTTCCTGCTTCAGTACAAAACTTGGACTTGTCTGATCTTGAACGTTACTTTGCTTTGGGACGTGGTTACCAAGGAGAAAAAGGGGATGTTCGTGCCCTTCCGATGAAGAAATGGTTCAACACTAACTACCACTACATCGTTCCAAAATTTGAAAAAGACACTCAAGTAAAATTGGCTGGACACAAAATCTTTGATGAGTTCCAAGAAGCTAAAGAACTTGGTCTTAACACTCGTCCTGTCCTTGTAGGACCATTCACTTTCCTTCAATTGTCAGACTTTGAAGAAGGTGTGAAAGCAGAAGACTTCGTAGATAGCTTAGTAGCTGCTTACCAAGATGTTTTTGCGAAATTGGCTGAACTTGGTGCAACTCGTATCCAACTCGACGAAGCTGCTCTTGTCAAAGACTTGACAGAAGAAGAAAAAGCCCTCTTCTTGAACCTCTACAACAAACTCTTGGCTGACAAAAAAGGTCTTGAAGTCTTGCTTCAAACATACTTCGGTGACGTTCGTGACGTTTACGCTGACCTTGTGAAATTGCCAGTAGATGCGATCGGTCTTGACTTCGTTGAAGGTAAGAAAACTCTTGAACTAGTTAAAGGTGGATTCCCAGCTGACAAGACTCTTTATGCAGGTATTGTCAATGGTAAGAACATCTGGCGTAACAACTACGAAAAGAGCTTGGCTGTTCTTGAGCAAATCCCAGCTGAAAACATCGTTTTGACAAGCTCATGCTCACTTCTTCATGTGCCATTTACAACTGCTAATGAAGACTTTGAACCAGCTATCTTGAACCACTTTGCTTTTGCAGTTGAAAAATTGGATGAAATCCGTGACTTGGATGCTATCCGCAGCGATCAAGGAGCAGAAGCTCTTGCAGCTAACAAAGAACTCTTTGCGACTGAACGTGTTGGTGAAAATGCTGAACTTCGTGCGCGTATCGCTGGATTGACTGACGCAGACTACACTCGTTTGCCAGCCTTTGCAGAACGTGAAGCAATCCAAGAAGAAGCATTCAAACTTCCAGCTCTTCCAACAACAACGATCGGTTCATTCCCTCAAACTAAGGAAGTTCGTGCTAAACGTTTGGCCTTCCGTAAGGGTGAATTGTCACAAGAAGAATACGATGCCTTCCTTGCTGAAACGATCGACGAATGGATCAAATGGCAAGAAGAAGTTGGATTTGACGTGCTTGTACACGGTGAATTCGAGCGTAACGACATGGTTGAGTACTTCGGTCAAAACTTGTCAGGTTACCTCTTCTCTAAAAACGGTTGGGTACAATCATACGGTATGCGTGGGGTTAAACCACCAATCATCTGGGGTGATGTGACTCGTCTCAACCCTATCACTGTGAAATGGTCTAGCTATGCACAAAGCCGTACTGACAAACCTGTTAAAGGTATGTTGACTGGACCTGTTACCATCCTTAACTGGTCATTCCCACGTGAAGACATCTCTATCAAGGATTCTACTCTTCAAATCGCTCTTGCTATCAAGGATGAAGTTCTTGACCTTGAAGCTGCAGGCGTGAAAATCATCCAAATCGACGAGGCTGCTCTTCGTGAGAAATTGCCACTTCGTCGTAGCGACTGGTACGAAGACTACCTTGACTGGGCTATTCCAGCCTTCCGTTTGGTACACTCAACAGTAGCACCAGACACACAAATCCACACTCACATGTGTTACTCAGAATTTACAGATATCATCCCAGCTATCGACAACTTGGATGCAGACGTTATCTCATTTGAAGCTAGCCGTTCAAACCTTGAAATCTTGGACGAACTCAAAGCGAAAAACTTCCAAACAGAAGTTGGACCTGGGGTTTATGATATCCACTCACCTCGTGTGCCTAACGAAGGCGAAATCGACCACACAATCGAAGCAATCCTTGCTAAAGTTCCAAGCAGAAAAGTTTGGATCAACCCTGACTGTGGTTTGAAAACACGTGGTATTCCAGAAACGAAAGAAAGCTTGATCCGCCTTGTAGAAGCTGCCAAAGCTGCGCGTGAGAAATTGTAAGAAAAGACATTTCTCCATACATGGTTGATCAGTAAGAAATCAACTAGAAAAAGGTTTATATATTATGTCACGTCAAACACCGTCCCTCTCATTTGAAGTTTTCCCTCCAAACCCAGCAGTAGGCAATGACAAAATTATTGCGGCCCTGAAAGATATGCAGGACTTGGCCCCACACTTTATCAGTGTGACTGCCAGCAATAATAAATTTAATATCAAAGAGACGACGGTTCGTTTGGCAGACTATATCCAAAATGACTTGGAGATTCCAACCATTGCTCACTTGCCAGCTATCTATCTAACTAAGGATAAGGTGGCTGAGACTATTGCAGATTTGGATAAGGTTGGGGTTCAGAAAATATTGGCTCTTCGTGGAGATATTATTCCGGATGTGGAGCCACAAAAAGATTTTCGTTATGCCACTGACTTGATTGAGTTCATCAAGGACCAAGCCCCACATTTTGAAATTATAGGAGCTTGTTATCCTGAGGGGCATCCTGATTCGCCAAACCAAATCTCAGATATCCAAAATCTTAAGAAAAAAGTGGATGCAGGATGCTCTAGTCTAGTAACGCAACTCTTCTTTGACAATGAGCGCTTCTATGATTTCCAAGACAAGTGTACCTTGGCTGGAATTGATGTGCCTATTCATGCGGGTATCATGCCAATCCTCAACCGTAACCAAGCTCTTCGTCTTTTGAAGACTTGTGAGAATATCCATCTCCCACGTAAGTTTAAAGCCATCTTAGACAAGTATGAGAATGACCCTGAGTCACTCAGAGCAGCAGGACTTGCCTATGCCGTGGACCAAATCGTGGACTTGGTAACTCAGGACGTTGCAGGTGTTCATCTCTACACTATGAACAATGCAGAAACTGCCCAATACATCCATCAAGCAACTCATGCCTTGTTCAATCATCAGTCTTTAGGATAATAAAAAGCAAACCATTCTTCTTTTCATGGAGGAATGGTTCCTTTTTAATAGAAAAGCCAGCACTTTTTAAGAAAAATATGATAAAATAGACTCTGTACGTACTTGATACAAAGATGAGGGTATAAACGATATTTAAGCAGTCTTAATCTTATGTCAAAGAGATGTAAGTTAAAGAATCAAATCTAAAGTATTTTCGGAGTTGAACACGGGCTAAATCCCTAGTGAAAAAGATAGATTTCCTTTTGAGTTGCTTAACGGCTTAGTATCTTGAGTAATTGAATTTTGGCCTCATTTCTTAGGAAAAAAGATAAGCTTCCTTGCACTCATCGAGTGGAGCGTCACCTTCCTATTTTTCTACAGAAATGTTCGGCAAGCTGAACCGTCCAAAATATCTTGAGTAATTGAACCCGGCCGAAAAGCTGTGTAAAAAAGATAAGCTGTCTTGTCTTCATCGAAGACTTCACCAGTTTCCTATTTTTACTTTGCTTTTGACGTCCTTAGTATCTTGATCTTTGTAGGCAAGGCGTATAATATTATCAATCCAAAGGGGATTAAAATGACAAAACATGTGTTTCAAACGACTTTTGCGGGTCGTGAGTTGATCGTAGAGACTGGTCAAGTTGCTAAGCAAGCAAATGGCTCTGTTGTCGTGCGTTACGGTGAGTCAACTGTCTTGACTGCTGCCGTTATGTCTAAGAAGATGGCGACTGGGGATTTCTTCCCACTTCAAGTCAACTATGAAGAAAAAATGTATGCGGCTGGGAAATTTCCTGGTGGCTTTATGAAACGTGAAGGACGTCCTTCAACAGATGCGACCTTGACAGCGCGTTTGATTGACCGTCCAATCCGTCCAATGTTTGCGGAAGGTTTCCGTAATGAAGTACAAGTTATCAACACAGTCCTTTCTTACGATGAAAATGCATCTGCACCAATGGCAGCGATGTTCGGTTCATCATTGGCTTTGTCTATCTCAGACATTCCATTTGACGGACCAATTGCTGGGGTACAAGTGGGTTATATCGATGGCCAAATCATCATCAACCCAACGCAAGAACAAGCAGAGCGCTCTCTTCTTGAATTGACAGTAGCTGGTACCAAGCACGCTATCAACATGGTAGAGTCTGGTGCCAAAGAATTGTCAGAAGAAATCATGTTGGAAGCTCTTCTCAAAGGGCACGAAGCTGTTAAAGAATTGATTGCCTTCCAAGAAGAAATCGTTGCGGCAGTCGGTAAAGAAAAAGCAGAAGTAGAATTGCTTCATGTGGATGCTGACTTGCAAGCTGAAATCATCGCAGCCTACAACAGCGACCTTCAAAAAGCTGTTCAAGTAGAAGAAAAATTGGCTCGTGAAGCTGCGACTCAAGCAGTGAAAGACCAAGTCACAGCAGTTTATGAAGAAAAATATGCAGACCACGAAGAATTTGACCGTATCATGCGTGATGTGGCTGAAATCTTGGAACAAATGGAACATGCAGAAGTGCGCCGTTTGATCACAGAAGACAAGGTTCGTCCTGACGGCCGTAAGGTCGATGAAATCCGTCCTTTGGATGCTGTTGTTGATTTCCTTCCTCGTGTGCACGGTTCAGGTCTCTTTACTCGTGGACAAACGCAAGCTCTTTCTGTCTTGACCTTGGCGCCAATGGGTGAAACTCAAATCATCGATGGTTTGGATCCAGAGTACAAGAAACGCTTTATGCACCACTATAACTTCCCACAATACTCTGTTGGGGAAACTGGTCGTTACGGTGCGCCTGGTCGTCGTGAAATTGGTCACGGTGCTCTCGGCGAGCGTGCTCTTGCTCAAGTATTGCCAAGCTTAGAAGAATTCCCATATGCGATTCGTTTGGTAGCAGAAGTCTTGGAATCAAATGGTTCTTCATCTCAAGCATCTATCTGTGCGGGAACACTTGCCCTTATGGCTGGTGGTGTGCCAATCAAGGCTCCAGTAGCAGGTATTGCCATGGGCCTCATCTCAGATGGAAACAACTACACAGTATTGACAGATATCCAAGGTTTGGAAGACCACTTTGGAGACATGGACTTCAAGGTTGCGGGTACTCGTGACGGGATTACAGCCCTTCAGATGGATATCAAGATCCAAGGGATTACTGCAGAAATCTTGACTGAAGCTCTTGCCCAAGCCAAGAAAGCTCGTTTTGAAATCCTTGACGTGATTGAAGCAACCATTCCAGAAGTTCGTCCAGAATTGGCTCCAACTGCTCCGAAAATTGATACCATCAAGATTGATGTGGACAAGATTAAGATTGTTATCGGTAAGGGTGGAGAAACGATTGATAAGATCATCGCTGAAACAGGCGTTAAGATTGATATCGACGAAGAGGGTAACGTATCTATCTACTCTAGTGACCAAGCTGCCATTAACCGCGCTAAAGAAATCATTGCTGGTTTGGTTCGTGAAGCGAAAGTGGATGAAGTCTACCATGCCAAAGTTGTGCGTATCGAAAAATTTGGTGCCTTTGTCAACCTCTTTGACAAGACTGATGCCCTCGTTCATATCTCTGAAATGGCTTGGACTCGCACTAACCGTGTCGAAGACTTGGTAGCCATTGGCGATGAAGTGGATGTTAAGATTATCAAGATTGATGAAAAAGGTCGTGTAGATGCTTCTATGAAGGCACTCTTGCCACGTCCACCGAAACCTGAACATTCAGAAGAAAAAGGTGAAAAGGGTCATCGTCATGGCGATCGTCCTCGTCACCACCACAAGGACCACAAACCTAAGAAAGAAACTACAGAAACACCAAAAGACTCAGAATAAGAAAAGGAGAATTGTATGGGATGGTGGCGTGAAACCATTGATATCGTAAAAGAAAATGATCCAGCGGCTCGCACTACCTTGGAAGTCTTGCTGACCTATCCTGGTGTCAAGGCCTTGGCTGCCCACCGTCTCTCCCATTTTCTCTGGAAGCACGGTTTCAAGCTTTTAGCTCGCATGCACAGCCAGTTTTGGCGTTTTTGGACTCAGATTGAGATTCACCCCGGAGCTCAGATAGAATCTGGTGTCTTTATTGACCATGGGGCAGGACTTGTGATTGGGGAGACAGCTATCGTTGAAAAAGGAGTTCTTCTCTACCATGGGGTTACTCTTGGTGGGACTGGGAAGGATTGTGGCAAACGCCATCCGACCGTGCGTAAGGGAGCTCTCATATCTGCACATGCCCAAGTTATCGGGCCTGTAGAAATCGGTGAAAATGCCAAAGTCGGTGCCGCTGCGGTCGTTGTGGCAGATGTTCCTAGCGATGTAACGGTTGTCGGTATTCCTGCTAAGATTGTCCGAGTGCATGGTCAAAAGGATGAACCAACCATTCACGAAGTCGAAGAAAAACGAGAGTATTACGTCAATAAACTCGAGCAAGCGAGAGATGCCAGTCATAGATCGTCTGAGCTTTAACATTTGATTTCGTCCGTTTGAAAAGATTGGCTTTGTCAAACAAACCCAAGTGGTTTATCTGAATGCGAAAGAGTAATAAATGCTATTAGAAGAATTTGAAAATGTACCTGCTGTTATCGAGCCAACTGATCGAAGCCTTCTTAGTGGTGGAGAAATCTGTGATACCATTATCTTGTCTTTTAATGGAGAAATCCTTGAACGTGTAAAGCAGATAGATGGTGTCTACGAAGGTGGCTATCTTACCAATCTAAATGGCAAACTGCCCTGGTATATCTATGAAAAAGATGGGAGTAAGGTAGCAGTTGCTATGGCTACGATTGGAGCTCCAATGGTTGTTGGACTCTTGGAAGAACTCAAAGCAAGAGGATTTAAGAACTTTATTGTTTTGGGATCTTGCGGAGTTCTGGACCAGTCTATTCAAGCAGATAAGATTATCCTACCAAGCTCGGCTTTACGTGATGAAGGTACTAGTTATCACTATGCTCCAGCAAGTGATGAAATAGCTTATGAGCGATCTCTACTCTTAACTATGGAAAAAGCCTTGGATAAAGCTGGTATTGAGCATATTCGAACAAAGTCTTGGACCACAGATGCCTTCTATCGTGAGACAGCTGCTAAGGTCAAACGAAGACTAGCAGCAGGAGCTAGAGTTGTAGATATGGAAGCTTCAGCTATCATGGCCTGGGCCCAATATCGACAAGCCAATGTCTATCAATTTTTCTACACAGCTGACTATGTCGACCATCACAATCACGAATGGGATGCTAGACGCGAGGATAGAAAAGCGGATTCTATAACTTTCTTTGAGATTGCCCTAGTCATTGCTCAAGAGTTAGTTTAGACTAGTCTTTACGATAAATTCGAAACAAGAAAGGGAGCCTAACGGAAAACATAGCAATAAAACTTCCGTAGTGACTCCCTTCATCTTTTTACTGTATTCTTCTTTTATGTTTAGAAAGGAGCAAGGAAATCCGATTTGTGACAGGTAATCGGACTAAAATTTAGTTGAACAGATTAGTTATGAAAATATCTGTTTATGAATTTTAGCTTTCCTGACTATTATTTTATGATTAAAATCTATGACACTATGTCTCGTAATTTGCGAGAATTTGTGCCCATTGAAGAGGGCAAGGTTCGCATGTATGTCTGTGGGCCGACAGTTTATAACTATATCCACGTGGGGAATGCCCGCTCAACAGTAGCCTTCGATACCATTCGTCGCTATTTTGAATATCGTGGCTATGAAGTAGCCTACATTTCCAACTTCACTGATGTGGATGATAAGATTATCAACCGTGCCAAGGAAGAAGGCATCACACCTCAGGAAGTAGCGGACAAGTACATTGCTGCCTTTCGTGAGGATGTGACGGCTTTGGGGGTGAAACCTGCAACTCGTCATCCTCGTGTAGTCGAGTTTATGGATGATATTATTCGTTTTGTAGAAGACTTGATTGAAAAGTGCTATGCCTATGAGAGTCAAGGGGATGTCTATTTCCGTGTAGAAAAATCCCACAACTATGCTAAGTTGGCCAATAAAACCTTGGAAGACTTGGAGCTCGGGGCTTCAGGTCGTACAGATGAAGAAACTGCTCGCAAGGAAAATCCTGTAGACTTTGCCCTCTGGAAATCTGCCAAACCAGGTGAGATTTCTTGGGACAGTCCTTGGGGACCTGGTCGTCCAGGCTGGCATATCGAGTGTTCGGTCATGTCAACGGAGATTTTGGGTGATACTATCGATATTCACGGTGGTGGAGCTGACCTTGAGTTTCCTCACCATACTAACGAAATTGCCCAGTCTGAAGCTAAAACAGGCAAGACCTTTGCCAACTACTGGATGCACAATGGCTTTGTCAATATCGACAATGTCAAGATGTCTAAGTCTTTGGGAAACTTCATTACGGTACACGATGCTCTCAAAACTATCAACGGTCAAGTATTGCGTTTCTTCTTTGCGACTCAGCACTACCGTAAGCCTATCAATTTTACGGAAAAAGCAGTGCGTGATGCGGAGACTAATCTCAAGTATTTGAAGAACACCTATGAACAACCATTTACTGGAACTGTAGATGCTCAGGAGTTACAGGCATTTAAAGATAAGTTTATAGCGGCTATGGATGAGGATTTCAATACAGCTAATGGAATCACAGTTGTCTTTGAAATGGCTAAATGGATCAACTCGGGAAACTATGATGCAGCTGTCAAGGAAACTCTTGCAGCTATGTTAGAAGTCTTTGGAGTGGTATTTGTCGAAGAAGTTTTGGATGAAGAGATTGAAGCCTTGATTCAAAAACGCCAAGAAGCACGTGCAAATAAAGACTTTGCGACAGCGGATCAAATCCGTGACCAACTAGCTGCACAAGGGATTAAGCTACTTGATACCAAGGATGGAGTGAGGTGGACACGTGATTGATGTCAATCTCATTAACGGGATTGCGCTAGCTTTTGAAGGAGATGCAGTTTATTCTATGTATATTCGTCGCCATCTCATTCTCAAAGGCATGACCAAGCCCAATAAACTTCACCAAGAGGCAACCAAGTATGTGTCGGCCAAGGCTCAGGCACACTTGATTTCCCTCATGCTGGAAGAAGAAGTCTTAACGGAAAAAGAAGAAGAAATCTATAAACGGGGTCGCAACACCAACAGCCATACCAAGGCTAAGAATGCAGATGTGGTAACCTATCGTATGTCTACTGGTTTTGAAGCGGTCATGGGCTATCTTCATATGACTGAAAATGTGGAACGCCTCGAAACCTTGATTTCTTGGTGCATCCAAAAAGTGGAGGGCTAGGAATGATTGCAAAAGAACTACTGGATTGGTTTCCTGATGGTAAAATCTTAGATCAGCCAATTGATAAGGAAGGTTTTCTTACGCTACCAGTTTCCTCGCAACAGTGGATTTTACTGGAGGAAGTTGGACTAAGTGAACGTGAGAAACAGTTGGTGGCCCTCTTAACTCAGCAGGAACAAACGATCTCACTCAATCCCTGGTATAGCTATCTGATCGAAGCTAAGGGACAGGCACCGCAAAACTTTAAAAAGTTGCAACTTGTTTATTGCCACCTATCCTATTTCCAACAAGAAAATCTATCTTCTTGGCTAGATATGATGCGAACCCTTTTTCCAAACTTCCTGACTATGATTCAGGTGGGATCCCAAGATTACATTTTTGTTCTTCAACAGGACAAGTACTCGTCAGTTCGTTCTATCCTATCAGATACTCTCGAAGCTGTAGAATATGACTTTGGCGTTCGTCTATCGATCATGCTGGGACAGGTCTGGGCTCAGAATGCCCAGCAAAATTTAGCGGACTTGATTAAGGCAGAGCGTGAGCTCTTTAAGACTTGGTGGTGTCAAGGTCATCAAGGAGTTCATACTTTTTCTCAACTTTATCTTTGGAGTTTGGGAGAAAGACAGGTTGATCTTAGACTTATCAAGGACTATCTCCGTCAGCAAATTCTAGATCAAGATCAGATTCAGGAAATCGTCCTTTCACTGTGGGAAAACAGTGCAGTCTTGACAAAAACAGCCCAGCAGTTGTATTTGCACCGTAATTCTCTCCAATACAAGATTGATAAATGGGCAGAACTAACAGGCTTAGAATTAAAAGATTTGACAGATTTGACCCTCTGTTATCAACTGATATTACCAGATATCTTATAAAGTTTTGTGCAAGTTGCACAGAACTTTTTTATTTTTTTGGTCATCTTGCCATAGAAAAGTAAAACGTTTTCATCTATAATAAAACTATCAAATGACAAAAGGAGTTCTCCACAATGGTAGAATTAAATCTTAAAAATATTTACAAAAAATATCCAAACAGCGAACACTATTCAGTTGAAGACTTCAACTTGAACATCAAAGACAAAGAGTTTATCGTTTTCGTAGGACCTTCAGGATGTGGTAAATCAACTACCCTTCGTATGATTGCTGGTCTTGAAGACATCACAGAAGGTACTGCATCTATCGATGGAGTGGTTGTCAACGACGTAGCTCCAAAAGATCGTGACATCGCCATGGTATTCCAAAACTACGCTCTTTACCCACACATGACTGTATACGATAACATGGCTTTCGGTTTGAAATTGCGTAAATACAGCAAGGAAGACATCGACAAACGTGTACAAGAAGCAGCTGAAATCCTTGGATTGAAAGAATTCTTGGAACGCAAACCTGCTGACCTTTCTGGTGGTCAACGTCAACGTGTTGCCATGGGTCGTGCGATCGTCCGTGACGCAAAAGTATTCTTGATGGACGAGCCTTTGTCAAACTTGGATGCAAAACTTCGTGTATCAATGCGTGCTGAAATTGCCAAAATCCACCGTCGTATCGGAGCTACAACTATCTACGTAACTCACGACCAAACTGAAGCTATGACACTTGCAGACCGTATCGTTATCATGTCAGCTACTAAGAACCCTGCTGGAACAGGTACTATCGGACGTGTTGAACAAATCGGTACTCCTCAAGAAGTTTACAAAAACCCAGTTAACAAATTCGTAGCAGGATTTATCGGAAGCCCAGCTATGAACTTCATCAACGTTAAATTGAACGGTGACCGCATTGTTGCTGACGGATTTACTTTGAAAGTTCCAGAAGGTGCTTTGAAAGTTCTTCGTGAAAAAGGTTACGAAGGTAAAGAATTGATCTTCGGTATCCGTCCAGAAGACGTAAATGCAGAACCTGCTTTCCTTGAAACATTCCCAGAATCAGTTGTGAAAGCAACGATCTCTGTATCAGAATTGCTTGGTTCAGAATCTCACCTATACTGCCAAGTTGGTAAAGATGAGTTCGTTGCAAAAGTTGACGCTCGTGACTACTTGCAAGCTGGTGCAACAGTTGAACTTGGATTTGACTTGAACAAAGCTCACTTCTTCGACGTAGAAACTGAAAGAACAGTTTACTAAGATATAGAAATAAAAATAGGCACTGTTGAATTTGCAGTGCCTTTCTTGTAACCATAATAAAAGAAGTAGGATGAACATCATCTTACTTCTTTTGACTTAATTAGCCTTGTTTTTTCTTGCTTTTAAGAGAAAGTCCGAATCCTGCTAGGACGATTCCTAGTAGTGTAAGGATGGATGTTTCTTCTCCGGTATTTGGCAAACTAGTAGTAGCTGCTTTAGTAGTTGTTGGTAGTGTGATAGTTTGACCACCATTTGAAAGAGTAATAGTCTCATTTCGTCCATTAAGGCTCTGATTGCCAGAATCTTGTTGGTCTGGTGTTGTAGGATCTACTTTTGGCTCTACATAGAGAAGTCGGTATTCACCAAAACCTTCTTGCTCTGAACTTGCGAGATATTGAACATCGCCATCTGTGCCTAGCAAATTTTTAGCCTTATCAGCTGTCAAGAAACGGATATCTAATCCTTTAATGCTATCAGTGAAGCGCCAATTTTTATCTGCACTTGGGTTGATATTTTTTTCTTCAAGGATATAGTTAATAATTGCTTGACGATTTTCAAGTCCAAGTAGACGGTTGAGGCTAGCATCACGAACACCAGGGAATTGACCATTTGCGCGATAGTTGTTGGTTACAACGATAAATTCTTGCTCTGGACGAACATCTTTGCCTTGGTATTTAAGATTGCGAACACGATTAGCATCTGGATGAAGTAACTTGCCTTCTCGGTCATATTTGTTCGGTTGTGTTACATCATACTCGTAAGTTACACCATCGATGACGTCAAAGTTATAGGTACGATAGCTAGAGTTGATGAGCTGCTGAGCTTCTTTTTTACTCGGATCAATAGTGTTGAACTGGCCTGCAGACATTTCCAACCATTCTTTTAATTGGGCTCCAGTAATTTTGAGAATAGCTGTAACATTGTCGTAGAGGTAGAGATCTGCTACGTTTTTGATCGCAATTGGACCTGCTGGGATGTCTGTGTAGGCAGTTGCATCACCACGGGTACCAGCTTTAAATGGAGCAGCAGCAGAAAGGATTGGGAGGCTACCTTCAGGAGTTCCTGCTAGTTCTCTCTTAGCATACCAAATTTGAGCGTTGTTGACGATTTGAACTGATGGATCATCTTTTACAAGGGCAAAGTAGCTAGTAATCGGGGCACTTGTTGTTCCGACTTGCTGGCGGACATATTTGACAGTTCCTTCATGAGATTCTTTAGCAATTTCTTTGATGCGTTCGTCGGCTTCCTTGGATTTTGTATAAATTTTACGGATAGATCCTTTGCTGTTGACAACTGACCATTTTCCATTTTTATATACAAGATTGAGGTCAATAATACCTAGATGATCACCGTATTTTCCAGCCATGGTGACAGGAGTGCCATTGATTTTACCGTTGATACCATCAACACCAGGATATTTTTCATAAAAACCTGTTCCGTTTCCACTAGGAAACTCGGCATGTGAGTGACCTGTGACTACGGCATCAACACCAGGTAGGCTAGCAATTTGGTAGCCCTCGTTTTCCTCACCTTTTTCGTACTTGTCATCTCCAATACCTGAGTGAGATAGAACGAGAGTGATATCTGCACCTGCTTTACGCATTTCAGGAATAATATTTTTGATAGCTTCTACTGAATCATTAACCAAAACCTTACCTTCAAGGTTAGCTTTATCCCAGCTAAGAATTTGAGGAGGGACAATTCCTGTAACCCCAATTTTGACAGTCGTTTTGTGACCAGTTTTATCTACAAAAGTTTTGGTGATAATTTTGTAAGGATCGTAGATGTAAGCACCTGTTTTAGGATCGACAACATTGGCATTGACAATAGGCATACCAGCGGTTTCGATGACACGTTTAAGATAGTCTAATCCATAGTTAAACTCGTGATTTCCGAGTGTCCCCACTTCAAAACCAAGCTTTTGAAGTGCTGTATACATAGGGTGTTGTTCGCCTTCTTTAACTGGATTGACGATAGCCTTGTAGGTTCCAAGAGGTGTTCCTTGGATGGTATCCCCATTGTCAACGAGGATAGTATTGCTATTTTCCTTTTTAGCTTCTTCGATGAGGATTGCTGTTTTTGCAAGACCGACATTTTCAACAGGTTTGTCTTGATAGTAGTCATAGTTGACTAGATTTGTATGCAGGTCGGTAGTTGCAAGGATACGGACATCAACTTCTTGCCCTTCGACAGGTTGGTTGGCTTCATCTTCTGCGAGACTTCCTTCGTTTGAAGCTTTAGCTTCAGCAGTTGGTGCTAGGGCAACTTCTGTAGTCCCTTTTTCAATAGTCCCTTCTTTTTCAGAATCAGCTAGTGTGTCACTTGCTTTACTAGTGACTGGTTTTTCAGCTGGACTTGTTGCTGAACTAGGTTTGATACTAGCATCTAAATTTGTGCTGGTCTCATCAGCCTGTGCAGTAGATACTGCAAAGACAGCGGCAGTAAGCCCTAAAAGGGCGGCTGGTTTGCGAAATGATGTCATAACATTCTCCTAAAAAATAGTTTCACTTGATTATACAAAATCACAGGCTAGGTATCAAGTTAGTTACGAATATTATTTTATAGATTTTAAACAAAGAAGCAGGGAAAATTTGAAAATGGAAGTTTTATTTGTCATACATAACAAAAATGCAGGAAAATGTGAACATTTATCTGAAAATTGTACTTTTTTCTTTTTAGAATAATCAGTAAGTGATTCTAATCTAGAATGGGCTTTACTAGTTTTCATATCCTCAAAAAAGTGTTAAAATGGTAGGAAGAATTGGAGAGTATGCATGCCGAAAGAAGTAATTTATTCAGGCGATGAAGTCGTCGCTTTAACGCAAAAATATTTATCGAAAGAAGATGTGGCTTTTGTACACAAGGCCTTGGTTTACGCTGTAGAATGCCATAGTGGCCAGTATCGTAAATCAGGCGAGCCTTACATTATCCACCCTATTCAGGTAGCAGGTATTTTGGCTAAACTCAAGCTAGATGCTGTCACTGTTGCCTGTGGTTTTTTGCATGACGTGGTAGAAGACACAGAAGCTACCTTGGATGACTTAGAGCGTGAGTTTGGCCATGATGTTCGAGTGATTGTTGACGGTGTTACAAAGCTTGGTAAGGTTGAGTATAAGTCTATCGAGGAGCAGCTGGCTGAAAATCATCGCAAGATGCTCATGGCTATGTCAGAGGATATCCGTGTTATCTTGGTCAAACTTTCTGACCGTCTGCACAATATGCGAACTCTTAAGCACCTTCGTAAGGACAAGCAGGAGCGTATTTCCAGAGAAACAATGGAAATCTATGCACCGCTTGCTCATCGTTTGGGGATTTCAAGTGTGAAATGGGAACTGGAAGATCTCTCTTTCCGCTATCTCAATCCAACTGAATTTTACAAGATTAGTCACATGATGAAGGAAAAACGTCAAGAGCGTGAAGCCTTGGTCGATGAAGTTGTGACGAAACTCGAGGAATACTCATCTGAGCGCCATCTTACAGGAAAAATCTACGGTCGTCCAAAGCATATCTACTCTATCTATCGCAAGATGCAGGACAAGAAAAAACGCTTTGAAGAGATCTATGACTTGATTGCCATTCGTTGTATTCTAGACACTCAGAGTGATGTCTATGCGATGTTGGGCTACGTTCATGAGCTTTGGAAACCAATGCCGGGACGTTTTAAAGACTATATTGCCAATCGTAAGGCCAATGGTTACCAGTCTATCCATACGACTGTTTATGGACCAAAGGGACCTATTGAATTCCAGATTCGTACTAAGGAGATGCACGAGGTTGCTGAGTACGGGGTTGCGGCTCACTGGGCTTACAAAAAAGGAATCAAGGGTCAGGTTAATAGTAAGGAATCTGCTATTGGAATGAACTGGATCAAGGAGATGATGGAGCTCCAAGATCAAGCAGATGATGCCAAGGAATTTGTGGATACTGTCAAGGAAAACTATCTGGCTGAGGAGATTTATGTCTTTACTCCAGATGGGGCGGTTCGTTCACTTCCAAAAGATTCAGGTCCGATTGACTTTGCTTATGAAATTCATACAAAGATTGGGGAAAAAGCGACTGGTGCCAAGGTTAATGGCCGTATGGTTCCATTGACGACCAAGTTAAAAACGGGTGACCAGGTTGAAATCATCACTAATCCAAATTCATTTGGACCAAGCCGTGACTGGCTCAATATGGTCAAGACCAGCAAGGCTCGTAACAAAATTCGTCAGTTCTTTAAAAACCAAGATAAAGAATTGTCCATCAATAAAGGTCGTGAATTGCTGATTAGTCAGCTCCAAGAAAACGGCTATGTGGCCAATAAATTTATGGACAAACGCCACATGGATGAAGTCCTTCAAAAAACCAGCTACAAGACAGAAGAAGCGCTATTTGCGGCGATTGGTTTTGGAGAAATCGGAGCCATCACTGTCTTTAACCGTTTGACTGAGAAGGAACGTCGTGAAGAAGAGCGGGCCAAAGCTAAGGCAGAAGCAGAAGAACTGGTCAAGGGTGGCGAAGTCAAGGTGGAGAACAAGGACACGCTTAAGGTTAAGCATGAGGGTGGAGTAGTCATCCAAGGTGCTTCTGGGCTCCTGATCCGGATTGCTAAATGTTGTAACCCTGTTCCAGGTGATGATATCGTCGGCTATATTACCAAAGGACGCGGAGTTGCCATCCACCGTGTAGACTGTATGAATCTTCGTTCACAGGAAAACTATGAGCAACGTCTACTCGATGTTGAATGGGAAGACCAATTCTCAAGCAAGGAGTATATGGCTCACATCGATATCTACGGGCTCAACCGTTCTGGTCTATTGAATGATATCTTGCAAGTCTTATCAAATACAACTAAGAATATTTCAACCGTTAATGCCCAACCAACCAAGGATATGAAATTTGCTAATATCCATGTTTCCTTTGGAATTTCAAACCTTTCAATGCTGACCACCGTGGTTGATAAGATTAAGAGTGTACCAGAAGTCTACTCGGTTAAACGTACCAATGGTTAAGTTGGCTTGATATCATCAGAAAGGATTGCTATGAAAATTATCGTTCAGCGTGTCAAGAAAGCACAAGTTTCTATTGAGGGTCAAGTATATGGGAAAATCCAGCAGGGGCTCTTACTCTTAGTAGGTATTGGACCTGAGGATCAAAAAGAAGATTTGGAGTATGCAGTCAGAAAGCTTGTCAATATGCGAATTTTCTCAGATGCTGAAGGCAAGATGAACTTATCGGTTAAGGATATCCAAGGCCAAATCCTCTCCATCTCTCAGTTTACTTTGTTTGCAGATACCAAAAAGGGAAATCGTCCAGCCTTTACAGGCGCTGCTAAACCGGATATGGCGGAAGCTTTCTATCAAGAATTTAACCAAGAACTAGCCAAGGAAGTTCCTGTTGAGACAGGAGTCTTTGGAGCAGATATGCAGGTGGAACTGGTCAATGATGGCCCAGTAACCATCATCCTTGACACCAAAAATAGATAAGAAAAACCAAGCCCGCGGGCTTGGTTTTTCTTATCTATCACAAAGTATTCCAAAATGAAATGGGTTCTTGATAGGCTTGGGGGAAGTCTCTTTTCAGGCTTTGGCAGGTGCGATAGGAAGGGATGAGATATCCTAGGATGAGGAGACTTCCCTGAAGGAAAAGTGGGATACCACTTAAAAACAGCAAGGAGAGAATTATCAGGTTATCCCATAGGAGGATTTGTAAGGCAAAACGCCAGAATCTCGGTCTAATCTGGGGGAATAGAGTTGACTAAAGTGGTCACAAAGCTGGTTGGAAAGATAGGTAAACAACACAGGGTGAAAGAAGATGAGCCAACCACTGTAAATCAAAATCCAATCCCAAGTGAGCCCCTCTTTAAATGTCAAAAATGCCAGCATGATTCCATCGATGATGAGGAGTTGAATGGTTTTGATGTAGATGATTTTTTTCATGATAAAACCTTTTTTTCCTTAGAGACACTCCCACAAAGAGATATGTTTGTCATAAAAGTCTGGATAGTTTTCTCTTAGGTGGCTAGCCGTTATATAATAAAAAGTAGAATGACAGGAAGTAAAGACTGGAGTAAGAGAGTAAAAATGTTGAGGGCCAGTGATGGCTAAAAAGACAAATAATAGTAGGTCAGTGGAGAGAATCTTTAAGTAGTAAAGGCGAATTTTTTTGTTCATCTGAGGATAAATCTCAGAGAAATGTTTTTTGAGTCGATTGACCAAGCGAAATAGCAGTAGTCCTTGAGCAAGGATGAAAATGAAGCAAAAAATCAGGCCTCTCTCCAAAGAAAGTTCGTATCGAGGTCTGAAAGTTACCAACAGTAGCAAATCGCTGACTACGATGGCTGTAAAATGGATTCTAAAGAGATTTTTCATAAGATGACCTCCCTCTTTTATCTAGCTTCATTCTACTCCAAAAGAATGGGAGTTACAAGTAAAATGATAAAAAATTTTAGTAAGGAAATTCTATTAAGTCGGCTTGCTTTCTTTATTTGAGTTTCCTTCTATTTTTCCACTTCTTCATCATTCCAGACAAATAAAGCTCCGATTGCATTGAGGATATAAAAGATGTATTTTCCGATATTGGCAAAGTTTCCTTGAATGCCAGCCTTTGTCAGCTGAACGAAATTGTAAATCAACCAAAATCCCCACTGAGTTGTCAGTTTCAATGCATTCAAAGCATTGGCAATGAGGGAGAGTGCAAAGGAAATAGTTGTTACGTAGGCAAGGAGATTCATCTTTCCTCCATAGCCGATATAGTTGGTCATAAATGCAAAGAGGAAGGCGATGATTGAAATGATGATGGCAGCTAATTTTATCTGTTTTTGGCTCATTTGGTTGGGTCTGCCTTCTTGCGAAGCTTCCCATTTCTTAATAGCAAAGGTATAAATGAGGAAGGTGACAGGATAGGTGATAATGGCCGCCTTATTTCCAAGGATATAGTCAATGGTGCCGGACAAAATCGTATTGACAATGCCAAAGTAATTTCCCCATTTGCTTAATTTTCCCGTGAAACGAGTGGACAACATGGAAATCCCAACGTTGGTTACGGAAATCAATCCAAAGGGCACAAGGGCAGTCCATGAGCCCCAGTCTACGAATTTATCGAGACGGGAGTTGAGGTAACCAGATGCGATCGCAATTCCAACGACCAGAGCAACCCCAAAGAGGTCAAACCATTTGGATGTCGCAAAAATTTTTAGTGATTTTTTCATAGGTTAAAATATCTTTCTTTTTTTACAAACATTCTACAACAAAATGAGAGTAACATCAAATGCTAGAAATAAAACCCTGAAAATAAAGCTTTCAGGGTTGGTAGGGGACTTGAGAAATTAGTTCAGTTTTTCAACATAGAGCTGCTTGGCAATTTCTAGGCTGACTTGGAGTTCTTCATTCTTGTGAATCAGAGTGAAGGTATTAGAGAAGCCATCAAACTGCTTGACTTGGAGTTTGTCTCCAATATGGATACTGTGTTTTTCCAAATATTGGAGAAGTTCAAAACTATCGTGAACCCGAGTCAGTAGATAGGTTCCTGCTTCTTTGATATCAGAGAGAGGAAGGTTATTGATCTCAACTAAAAGCTCTCCCTTGGCAGGAATGGTTCCTCCATGGGGACAGGTTTTTGGAAAGCCTAACATTTTGTCTAATCTCTCGACAAAAAAGTCTGAAACCGTATGTTCTAATACCTCAGCTTCGTCATGAATCTGGTTACTGGTATAATCAAGATGGTGAACCAGAAAAACCTCAATGAGTCTGTGCTTTCGGTAAAGGTCAGATACAAGTTTTAAACCAATATCCGTTAGTAAGTAGCCCTTTTTCTGATCTTTTAGGATAAGATTTTCGGATTGCATGCGCTTGATCATCTCAGTTACCGCAGGAGGTGATACCTGCATCCGAGCAGCGATTTCCTTATTGGTAATCTTAGGAAGTTCCATGCCAATCTCATAAATACATTTTAAGTAATCTTCTTTATTTGGTGTCATTCGCATTTCCTTGTTTATTATCTCCATCTAGTATACCAAAAAAAGCTAGATTTCTCTAGCTTTCTGCCTTGTTATAAGTGGGCTTTCTTTTAGTCAAGCGACTTTGCTGCTTCAATGGCTGCTTCAAAGTTTGGTTCGGAATTGATATTATCAACATACTCAACATAACGGATAATATTGTCAGTATCGAGAACAAAGACCGCGCGTGCCAATAGGTGCCATTCATTGATTAAGAGGGCGTAATCACGTCCAAAGGAATGGTCGAAATAGTCTGAGAGCATGATGGCATTTTCAATACCTTCAGCACCGCACCAACGTTTTTGAGCAAAAGGAAGGTCCATAGAAACAGTCAAGACGACTGTGTTGTCCAGTCCAGCAAGTTCTTCATTAAAACGTCGTGTTTGAGTTGAGCAGATACCTGTATCGATAGAAGGAACGACACTCAAGACTTTTTTCTTTCCATCAAAATCAGCCAGAGATTTTTTAGAAAGATCTGTTGTAGTGAGAGAAAAATCAAGCGCCTTGTCGCCGACTTGTAGTTGTTTTCCCGTAAAAGTAACAGGGTTTCCAAGGAATGTAGTCATAAGCTACTCCAATCTTTTTTATTTCATTTTAGCTGAAACGGTCAGAATTTTCCAATGATTTGACTGAAAATATGGGCATAGAAAAAACGCCAGCTCATGTGAGAATGACGTTTTTCAGAGGCTTATTTTGCCAATCCTTCAGCAATCTTGTCAAGGTTGTATTTCATCATGTTGTAGTAGCTGTCGCCTTCTTTACCTTGTTCTGCGATAGAGTCAGTAAAGATTTGTGCGTAGATTGGGATGTTTGTATCTTGTGAAACAGTCTTCATTGGACGGTCATCCACACTTGATTCTACAAAGAGGGAAGGAGTTTTTGTTTGGCGAAGTTTTTCAACCAAGGTCTTGATTTGGTCAGGAGTTCCTTCTTCTTCAGTATTGATTTCCCAGATATAGGCACTTGGGACACCGTAGGCTTTAGAGAAGTATTTGAAGCATCCTTCGCTGGTTACGATGAGTTTTTTCTCAGCAGGAATATTGTCGAATTTAGCTTTAGCTTCCTTGTCAAGTTTGTCTAGCTTATCAGTATATTCTTTGAGATTTTTTTCGTAAAATTCTTTGTTGCTAGGGTCTTTAGCGCTCAATTGTTTTGCGATGTTTTTAGCAAAGATGATCCCATTTTCAAGGTTGAGCCAAGCGTGTGGGTCTTCTTTTCCTTTTTCGTTTTGACCTTCAAGGTAGATAACATCAACGCCTTCGCTGACTGCAAAGTAGTCTTTGTTTTCAGTTTTCTTAGCATTTTCTACCAATTTTGTAAACCAAGCATTGCCACCTGTTTCAAGGTTGATACCGTTATAGAAAATCAAATCAGCTTGAGAAGTTTTCTTGACGTCTTCAGGTAGTGGTTCGTATTCGTGTGGGTCTTGACCAACAGGAACGATACTGTGAAGATCAATCTTGTCACCAGCAATATTTTTAGTAATATCAGCGATGATTGAGTTTGTGGCAACAACTTTTAGTTTTTGACCAGAAGCTGCATCTTTTTTTCCACTAGCACATGCTACAAGAGCAATGACGGAAAGAAAGAGAACGAGTAATGTACCTAATTTTTTCATTAGATCCTCCAATTTATTGGGGCTTTGCCCCTTATTTTAACAAATGTTTATTTTTCAGTTTCAAATATCGTTGTTTTGGAGCGATAAAGAAGCTAATGAGAAAGAAACTAGCAGCTGTAAGCACGATACTAGAACCTGCCGCAACGTTAAAGCTATAGCCGATAAAGAGTCCCAAAACTGAAGCTGTAGCTCCAAAGGTTGAGGAAAGGAAAATCATACTTTTCAGGCTATTAGCATAGAGATAAGCAGTTGCTGCTGGGGTAATCAGCATGGCTACAATCAGGATAGTTCCGACACTTTGCATGGCTGTCACAGACACGAGAGTTAGGAGTACCATGAGTAAGTAGTGATAGAAATTGACAGGCATTCCCATGGCTTTAGCCAAGAGTTCATCAAAGGACGTTATCAAGAGTTGCTTGAAGAAAATCCAGATTAACAAGAGAATGGCTGCCCCTACACCCATAGTAATAAACATATCTGTATCTTGAACAGCAAGAATATTACCAAAAAGGATATGGAAAAGGTCAGTTGAACTTTTAGCGACACTAATCAAGATGATACCGAGGGCTAAGAAAGAAGAAAAGGTAATGCCGATGGCGGTATCGCTTTTGACAATCGAGTTTCCCTTGATGTAGGTAATGATGATAGCAGCTAGCAGTCCAAAGACAATGGCTCCGATAAAGAAGTCAATGCCCAAGATGAAGGAGAGGGCTACACCTGGTAAGACAGCATGTGAAATGGCATCTCCCATGAGGGACATCCCACGTAGAATGATGAAACATCCTACAGCTCCAGCTACGACCCCGATAACAATAGCTGTTATCAAGGCATTTTGTAAGAAATGGAATTTTTGTAATCCATCGATAAATTCTGCAATCATAGGTCACCTCCATTGAAAAAGAGTCGATTACCGTAAGCTTCTTTGAGATTGGCTTGGGTAAAGGCTTCTTTGGTCGGACCAAAAGCAATCACTTCTCGATTGACAAGCAAGACTTGATCGAAGTAGTTGGGAACCTTGCTGAGGTCGTGGTGGACGATGAGAACCGTCTTTCCAGCTTTTTTCAGATCTCTCAGCGTATTCATGATGATTTCCTCACTGACTGAGTCAATCCCAACAAAGGGTTCATCCAAGAGGATATAGTCGGCTTCCTGCACCAAACATCTGGCAATCAAGACCCGCTGGAATTGACCTCCAGACAGTTGACTGATTTGCCGTTCAGCGTAGTCAGCTAGGTCGACGATTTCAAGGGCCTCTTGCACTTTCTTCCAATGTTTAGCATTTAAACTTCGAAAGAGAGGAATAGAGGGAAATAGTCCTAACGAGACGCATTCCTTGACCTTGATGGGAAAGTTGTAGTCAATATGAATTTTTTGCTCGACATAGGCAACTCGATGTAAGGATTTTTTAACTTCCTTGTCATCGAGAAATGCCTGACCTTCATGTGGGATAATTCCCAGCATACCTTTTAATAATGTTGATTTCCCAGCGCCGTTTGGACCAATAATTCCGGTAATCGTTGGTCCTTCGAGCACTAGTGAAATATCCTTTAGTGCCAACGTTTCTTTGTAGGAGACACTGAGGTTTTCGATACGTATCATACAGTTGTATTCCTCCTATCTTTTAATATACATTAAAATAAAAATTAAGTCAAGTTAATTTTCGTAAATATTTAAAATATTAACTAGAAAACAATCAGAAGAAGACGGTATTTTTAATTGCATTCCCCAGGGATTTTTGCTAAGCTAAGAATAAGTGAAAAATGAAAGCGAGAACAAGATGACACGTTATCAAGATGATTTTTATGATGCTATAAATGGTGAGTGGGAAAAGACTGCTGTTATTCCAGCCGATAAATCGAGAACAGGTGGTTTTATCGACCTTGACGAAGAAATTGAAGAGTTGATGCTAACGACGACTGATAAGTGGTTGGCTGGAGAAGATGTACCTGAAGATCCTATTCTAGCAAACTTTGTCAAGTACCATGCTATGGTCAGAGATTTCGATAAGCGAGAAGCTGATGGAATCGAGCCAGTCCTCCCTTTACTGAAGGAATATCAA
Source organism: Streptococcus infantis (assembly GCF_047460685.1). Classification (GTDB taxonomy): domain Bacteria; phylum Bacillota; class Bacilli; order Lactobacillales; family Streptococcaceae; genus Streptococcus; species Streptococcus infantis_AD. Next base: position 125,562 of record NZ_JASHFS010000003.1, read on the forward strand.
GATTTGGAAAGTTTTGCGGATTTCGCAGGTAAACTAGCAGCATTTGAATTAGCTGGTAAACCAAACCTCCTTCCATTTGGAGTATCACCAGATTTTATGGATGCTAGAACCAATGTTCTCTGGGCTAGTGCACCAGGAACTATTTTGCCTGATACAACCTACTATGCGGAAGACCATCCTCAGCGTGAGGAATTATTGAACCTTTGGAAAGAAAGTACTTCTAATCTCCTCAAAGCCTATAACTTCTCAGATAAAGAAATCGAAGACTTGCTAGAGAAACGATTGGAATTGGATCGCCGTATCGCAGCTGTCGTACTTTCAAACGAAGAGAGTTCAGAGTATGCCAAACTTTACCATCCTTATTCTTATGAAGATTTCAAAAAGTTTGCACCTGCCCTACCTCTCGATGACTTCTTCCAAACTGTGATTGGACAAACTCCAGATAAGGTTATCGTAGATGAGGAACGTTTCTGGCAAGCAGCAGAGCAATTTTATAGTGAGGAAGCTTGGCCTTTACTCAAGGCAAGCTTGATCTTGAGTGTGGTTAATCTTTCAACTAGTTATCTGACAGATGAGATTCGTATCTTGTCAGGTGCCTACGGACGAGCTCTTTCAGGAGTCCCTGAGGCTCAAGACAAACGCAAGGCAGCTTACCACTTAGCTCAAGGACCATTCAAACAAGCTCTGGGTCTCTGGTACGCGCATGAAAAATTCTCTCCAGAAGCCAAGGCAGACGTAGAGAAAAAAGTAGCAACCATGATCGACGTTTATAAGGAACGTTTGGCTAAAAATGACTGGCTGACTCCTGAAACGCGAGAAAAAGCCATCGTCAAACTCAATGTCATCAAGCCTTATATCGGTTATCCAGAAGAACTGCCAGCTCGCTATAAGGACAAGGTAGTGGATGAATCTGCTAGCCTCTTTGAGAATGCCCTAGCCTTTGCGCGTGTGGAAATCAAGCACAGTTGGAGCAAGTGGAATCAGCCGGTTGACTACAAGGAATGGGGAATGCCTGCTCATATGGTCAATGCCTACTACAATCCACAAAAGAACTTGATTGTCTTCCCAGCTGCTATCTTACAGGCACCATTCTATGACTTGCATCAGTCATCTTCTGCTAACTATGGTGGTATCGGTGCGGTTATTGCCCATGAAATTTCTCACGCCTTTGATACTAATGGAGCTTCCTTTGATGAAAATGGAAGTCTCAAGGATTGGTGGACAGAGAGCGACTACGCAGCCTTTAAAGAAAAAACACAGAAGGTTATCGACCAGTTTGATGGCCAAGAATCTTACGGCGCAAAAATCAATGGGAAATTAACTGTATCCGAAAACGTTGCCGACCTAGGAGGAATCGCTGCGGCGCTAGAAGCTGCTAAGAGAGAGCCAGATTTCTCAGCTGAAGAGTTCTTCCATAACTTTGCACGTATCTGGCGTATGAAAGGCCGCCCAGAGTTGATGAAACTCATGGCTAGCGTTGATGTACACGCACCAGCTAAACTTCGTGTCAATATCCAAGTGCCAAACTTTGATGACTTCTTTACGACCTATGATGTCAAAGAAGGCGACGGCATGTGGCGCTCACCAGAAGACCGTGTGATTATTTGGTAAAATGATTTCTCAACCAAGTATAACTTGGCGTGAATGATTCATTTTTGAAGTTTATACATCTGAAAATGCAATGCTATCGAGGTTAATATGAAGAAATTTTTTATGATGCTCTCAGCTATTCTTTCGATTTCAGTTTTGGCATCTTGTGGTCTCAATAAGAATAATAGCAATACAGAACCTTCATCTGCACTATCATCTGTTTCTAAAGACGATAAGACTAGTACATCAACAGAAGCAAAGACTGAAAATACAAGCGACTCGTCAACCAAAGCGTCACAATCAACTGCTGAAAATAAGAAGGAAACGGGACCAGATTTGTATAAAGAAGTGATTGAACGTTATAATCACTATACAGAGCTTTTAAAACAAGGTAATAGAGAAGATTTATACGAGGAAAATAAACAACACAAGATTGCTTCAGAAGAATATAGCATGATTTTCTCTCGTATGGATTATCAAAATGCACCAGACTTTAAATATGCCCTTCTTGATTTGAATAAGGATGGTCAAGACGAGTTGCTTATTGGGGATGAAAAATTTGTTTCAGCCATTTACTATTTGGACAATCAAAAACCTAGTTTACTTCACACTGCTTATGTAGCTTCTGCAGGTGGTTTTCGCTCAGGCTTTGTTATTTACGAAAATGGTCAAGTCTCTTATGCAGACTGGCAGTCAACTCGTCCAGAAATGAACCTGGCTCTATATTCGTTTGATAAAAATGGAGTGCAGAAGATTAAGGAAGCAACTATTCAAATCGGTGGTAATGAAAAAGCAGAGCAAGTTTTAGATATTTCTTCTGAAAAGCTTGATTTGTCTAACATTGACTGGAAAGAATTGAATCCAGCTAATTAGTTTTGAATTATTTTTCTAGTCAATGTTGATTCTTCTGAGCAAGTAATGATGTAGAAATTGAAGTTACACAAAAACCAAGGATGATTGTCCTTGGTTTTTCACTTGCTAGAAAAATGGATTAAAGGTTTTTTCGTGAGCGATGGTCGTAGCCGGACCATGTCCTGGATAGATATCGTAGTTTGGAAGGGTGAAGAGCTGGGTTTGGACACTATGAAGGAGTTGTTCCATACTACCAGTTGGCAAGTCTGTTCGTCCAATAGTTTCACGGAAAAGAGCATCACCCGTTAAGACCAAGTGCCCATTTGGAAAAACAAATGAAACTCCTCCGATAGAGTGGCCTGGAGTTGGTAATACAGTAAAGCGGAACTCATCAATCTGGTATTCTTCGTGAAAGACAAAGGTATGTTCAGCTGGTTTACATACGACATCTGCCATATCGTCGTGTCGAGGAAGACCAGAAAGATTATCAACAGGAGTATAGAGCCAAGATGCTTCACTTTCTGCCACATAAACCGGAGGATTTCCGAAAGTATCTCTAACCAAGTCCAGACTCATAATATGATCGTAGTGGGTGTGGGTCAGGAGAATTGCACAGATGGGTTTATTGATGGTTTCAATAGTTTTGCGAATGGCCTCCCAATGGCTACCTGGATCAACCACAATCAGGTGATGGTCTCCTTCAAGATAATAAGTGTTTTCATAAGCAACAGGGTTCACAGTTTTATGGATTTTCATAGAATTTCCTCTTTCAAAGCATTTACTCCTACTAGTATAACACAGAAGAATAAAATAAGGAATCAACAAGAAAGTCCCTCCGTAAAGGAAGGACTTTTTGATACACTAAAAATGATTCTTCCAGGCTTGGAAGCGAGCATCCAGTAGGAGTTGTGTCAGATTTTTTAAGATTTCAACTTGCTCAGGCTCCAGTGTTTGGGCTTGAGAAACAAGTTGTCGAACATGGTCAATGGCATTTTTAGAAGATAGTTCATTAATAGAGCTAATTCCAGACTCTAGGATGGTACCAAAGAAGAGATCGAAGCAGAGCTCCAGTTCCTCATCTGGTACACTATCCACCCATTCTTTGAGAGTGTCTTTAATTTGGAGACTCTCGCTACTAATTGCCTCAAGTTGGACAAAGTGGTGTCCTTCAGTTTGCCAACTAAAGGTGCTGTGTTGGGCGATTCCTCCAAGAGCCGTAGATTTGACGACGATAGGAGTATCAGGAACTTCTAGCATCATGCCAATGACAGAACCTTGTGGGACAAAACGGTGAATTTTTGGAATAACATCTTGATAACCAGTGGTCTCAGTCAGATGAGCCTGCAAACCAGGGGCATCATAGGTATAAACTGCAGATATCTTGTCTTGCAATTCAGGCTGGATTTGACTGGCAGCATAGACAGCCAGATTCCCACCTTTAGAATGTCCAGCTACAATCACTTTCTGTTTTGGATGTTGGGTAAAGAATTCTTCCAAGTATTCAAGAGCATGTTTTTGGGCAGGGATTTCCTTCATGTAGGTCATGTGGAAATCTTCCTTCCAACCAATAATACTATCGTCTGTACCTCGAAAGACAATCAGATAAGTATCTAAATCAAGGCGATAGGTCATAGCAGCGAACTGTTTCTGTTGCTCCGTATCAACCTCGTTTACAAAGTTAGAGAGTTTGCTATTTTTAAAACGTTTGTGTTGGGATAACTGATCGAGGAGTTGAAGCCGTTCTTTATTGGTCAACATGGTACTTTCTCGAGGGACGCGTGTTGCGACATCGCTTAAACGATTGACGGATTGGTCCAACAAGTTATCAAAAGACAGGTAGGTCAGCTCTGTCAAAGCAAGTATATCCAGTTCATTTAAGGGAACATCATAAAAAGAATCGTATTGAACGTCAGTTAGGTAGTCGAAAATATTGGCCATGGAAACTCCTTTCTTAACTTTTATCTTATCAGATTTACATCAATTTCGCTAGTAGTGAGGAGAATTTTGCTATAATATAGAAAAAGGAGGAGCAGATGCACAAGATTTTACTAGTAGAAGATGATCCAGTTATCCGTCAGCAAGTTGGGAAAATGCTCTCTGAATGGGGATTTGAGGTAGTCATGGTAGAAGACTTCATGGAGGTTCTAACACTATTTGTTCAGTCTGAACCTCATCTGGTTCTCATGGATATTGGTCTTCCCTTGTTTAATGGCTATCATTGGTGCCAGGAAATTCGCAAGATTTCAAAAGTTCCTATTATGTTTCTGTCTTCGAGAGACCAGGCCATGGACATCGTTATGGCTATCAATATGGGGGCGGATGACTTTGTAACCAAGCCTTTTGACCAGCAGGTTCTTCTAGCCAAAGTACAGGGTTTGTTGCGTCGTTCCTATGAGTTTGGACGGGATGAAAGTCTCTTAGAGTATGCTGGGGTTATCCTCAATACCAAGTCTATGGATGTACATGTCAATGGCAAAGCTATCAGCCTAACCAAGAATGAATTTCAGATTTTACGGGTTTTATTTGAGCATGCGGGAAATATCGTAGCGCGTGACGATTTGATGCGGGAGCTCTGGAATAGTGACTTTTTTATCGATGATAATACCTTGTCCGTAAATGTCGCGCGCTTGCGCAAGAAATTGGAAGAAGAAGGTTTGATTGGTTTTATCGAAACCAAGAAAGGAATAGGGTACGGATTGAAACATGCTTGATTTCAAAAGTTTTTTTCTATCTTATATCCGTTCGCGTAGCCGTTTTTTTGCTTTTATTCTCTTACTTTCGGGTTTGCTTTTTCTCTTTGAAATCTTGTTTGATAACCAAGTGCCCTACTTTAACTATTTCTTCTTTCTATCTACATTTTTGACATTTTTGTTTTTGATATTTGATTTCTTGATAGAATTGCAACGCTATCGTAAGGAACTGTTCTACGGAAAAAGAGAAGCCAAGTCACCAATGGAGGCCCTACTAACTGAAAAACTAGAGAAAAGTGAAGAGGAACTCTACCAAAAGAAATCAGATGCGGAAAATCGCTATAATGACTTGGTGGACTACTATACTCTCTGGGTGCATCAGATAAAAACACCAATTGCGGCCAGTAAACTCCTAGTGAGCGAGGTAGCAGATCGCCAACTGAAACAACAGTTGGAGCAGGAAATTTTTAAGATTGATTCCTATACAAACCTCGTTCTCCAATACCTACGCTTAGAGAGCTTCCATGATGATCTGGTGTTGAAGAAAGAAAATGTGGAGGATTTGGTCAAGGAAGTCATTCGCAAATATGCCATTTTCTTTATCCAGAAAGGTTTAAGTGTTAATCTGCATGACTTGGATAGAAGCATTGTAACGGATAAAAAATGGTTGCTAGTAGTCATTGAACAAATCCTTTCAAATAGCCTCAAATACACAAATGAAGGTGGAATTGAGATCTATATGGAAGATCAAGAACTTTGCATCAAAGATACTGGGATTGGCATTAAAAACAGTGATCAATTGCGAGTTTTTGAACGCGGATTTTCAGGCTACAATGGTCGCATGACCCAGCAGTCATCTGGACTTGGGCTCTATCTAACCCAGAAAATCAGCCAAGAATTAGGACATCAGATTCAAATAGAATCCGAGCTTGGTCAAGGAACAACGGTGAGGATTAAGTTCTCTGAAGTGAATTTACTGATTGAATGAAAAGAATTGTGAAGAGCTTGGAAGAAACCTTTCAAGCTCTTCTTTAGACCTTGATATAGTGAGAAAAAGTCTTCAATTAGATAAAAAATGTAATCTTACAAAAATGTAAGATTAAAGGCCTCTTTTGTAAGGTTATGTTATGGCAAGACCTCTTTTTTTGGAGTAAACTTAGAGCATAAAGAAAAAGGAGAGAAACCATGAAAACAATCTTACAAAAGAAACATACCAGTAAACCAAGTCTAAAAGAGATCGAGCGGGTTCAGCTCGGTTGCGCTATTATGCAGGCTCAGTTTCAATTAATGGGATATTAAAAAGGAGATTATCATGACACTATTAGACGTAAAACACGTTCAAAAGATTTATAAAACTCGTTTCCAAGGCAACCAAGTAGAAGCCCTCAAGGATATTCACTTTACCGTAGAAAAGGGCGATTACGTTGCCATTATGGGTGAATCTGGTTCTGGGAAATCAACCCTACTTAATATTCTTGCCATGCTTGACAAACCAACTCGTGGTCAGGTCTTCCTAAACGGAACAGACACAGCTACCATTAAAAATACTGAAGCATCAAGCTTCCGTCGTGAAAAGTTAGGCTTTGTCTTCCAAGATTTCAATTTGTTAGATACGCTTTCTGTTAAAGACAATATCTTACTCCCTTTGGTATTGTCTAGAAAGCCTATTACAGAAATGATGAAAAAATTGGTAGTGACGGCTGAAAATCTTGGCATCAATCAATTGCAGGAGAAGTATCCTTATGAAATTTCTGGTGGACAAAAACAACGGGTTGCAGTTGCACGCGCCATCATCACAGAACCAGAAATTCTCCTTGCTGACGAGCCAACAGGAGCCCTAGACTCTAAATCATCTGCAGCCCTTCTTGATATCTTTGATCAAATCAATGAACAAGGACAAACCATTCTCATGGTAACCCACTCAACAGCTGCGGCCAGTCGTGCGAAACGTGTCCTCTTCATCAAGGATGGCATCCTCTACAATCAAATCTACCGTGGTGAAAAGACGGATCGTCAGATGTTCCAAGAAATTTCTGACACCTTGACTGTTATGGCAAGTGAGGTGAACTAGTATGTTTCGATTAACCAATAAGTTGGCCATATCCAACTTAATCAAAAACCGCAAACTCTATTATCCGTTTGCTTTGTCTGTCATTTTGGCAGTCACTATCAGCTATCTCTTTTACTCTCTAGCCTTTAATCCTAAAATTGTGGATTTACGTGGTGCATCTGCTATACAATTTACCCTACAACTAGGGCTTGTCGTTGTGACACTTGCATCTGCCATTATCGTTCTTTATGCCAACAGTTTTGTCATGAAAAATCGCTCAAAAGAACTGGGTGTATATGGCATGTTGGGCTTAGAAAAACGCCATTTGATTGGTATGACCTTTAAGGAACTCTTGATATTTGGGCTAGTAACAGTCACTGCCGGAATTGGAATTGGTGCCCTCTTTGATAATCTGATTTTCGCTTTGCTACTTAAACTTGCAAAGATGAAGGTAGAGTTAGTTGCAACTTTCCAATGGTCCGTAGTCCTTTCCATCCTTCTGGTATTCGGTTTTATCTTTTTAGTCATCGTTTTCCTGAACGCTGTACGCATTATCCGTATGGATGCTCTCCAGCTTTCTAGAGAAAAAGCGAAGGGTGAGAAGAAGGGGCGTTTCCTAGTTCTTCAGACACTTGTAGGGCTAATAGCTCTAGGAAGTGGCTACTACCTAGCACTAAGCGTAACAGATGCTTTCAAAGCTGTCGCTACTTTCTTTATTGCGGTTATGTTAGTTATTGTAGGGACCTATCTCTTATTCAATGCTGGTATTACCGTTTTCTTGCAGTTGCTCAAGAAAAACAAGAGATATTACTACCAACCTAACAACCTCATCTCTGTTTCTAACCTCATCTTCCGTATGAAGAAAAATGCTGTCGGTTTAGCAACCATTGCCATCCTTTCAACCATGGTTTTGGTTACTATGTCTGCAGCTACTAGTATCTACAACGGATCTGAGAATATGAAAAAACTCATGTATCCTCACGATTTTGATGTTAAGGGACAACATGTAGAAGTTGAGGATTTAGACAAGCTTTTGACTCAATACGCTAGTGAAAAGAACCTAAGCATCAGCAATAAGGACGTCCTCAATTATGCAAGTTTCGGTCTTTCGAGTCAAGAGGGGACCAAATTAACCATCTTTGAAAAAGGGCAAAACAATGTCATGCCTAAGACAGTCTTCCTGGTTTTTGATCAAAAAGATTATGAAAAAATGACTGGACAAAAGCTGAACCTTACTGGTAACGAAGTAGGACTTTGGGCTCGAAATGACCAACTTAAAAATCAGAAAGCATTTAGTCTGAACAATCAGAACTATACAATCAAGGAAGCAATCCAGCAGGATTTTATTGCCAATCATGTTTCTAATCCCTATGTACTATTGGTATCGGATTATAACTATCTTGTAGTAGCTGATATTCAAAGTTTTTTGGAACAGTACCAGGATTCAGCTGTATACACACAGCTCTACGGTGGTATGGATGTAACAGCTAGTCTAGAGGAACAGTTAAAGCTATCTGATGATTTTGAGGAGTTTGTAAATAATTTTAGTCATAATCTCAAAAATGAAGACGGCATGGTTTATGGTGGAGGCACTGCAAGTGACGCAATTGCCCAAATGAATGCTCTCTTTGGAGGAGTTCTCTTTATTGGTATTTTCCTCTCTATCATCTTTATGATTGGAACTGTACTCGTTATCTACTATAAACAAATCTCAGAAGGTTATGAGGATCGTGAACGCTTTGTCATCCTACAAAAAGTGGGCTTGGATCAAAAACAAATCAAACAAACCATTAACAAGCAGGTCTTGACTGTTTTCTTCCTCCCTGTAATCTTTGCTTTCCTACACTTGGCTTTTGCCTATCATATGTTAAGTTTGATTCTTAAGGTCATTGGGGTAGTAGATACAGCTATGATGTTAAGTGTAACACTTTCTATTTGTGGTATCTTTGCCCTCATCTACGTACTTATCTTTATGATTACTTCAAGAAGCTATCGTAGAATTGTTCAAATGTAAAAACAGAAACATCAAAAAAGAGAGTGGGACAGAATTCGTTAATTCGTTAGAATTCGATTTCGTCGTCCCACCTCCGCACAGTTGAGTAGAGCTGTAAAAGCTGATGAAATCAGCGTAGTAGAGCCCACTCAACCACTGCGTCTTGCTCGACAATCCAAAGACAATTGAGAGGCTAGGACTTTTGTCCCAGCCTCTTTTTTAGTAGCTGGGATTTTGTCCCAGGTTTTATCTCTTATTTCTCAACACGTGATTTGTTGGCGAGATCAGCTAGGATTGCTGCTACAAACTCATCATCTTTAAACATTAAAAAGGTATCTACTTTCAGAGGAGATATCGTTTTTCTTCTTCGGATAAGGATACAAAAATTTCTTCCTTTCTCTATCTTTTAAATGAATTGATTTCTTCAGAGAAAGACTGTAAAATTTTTGATATAATGTTAAGAAGGGACTGATTCAAGACAGTCATATCTGGTCTTTCTTCCAGTCATTTTTCAAACAATATCAGTTGATAATCAGCTTAAATCAGATCTATCAGTTTGTCTATCTTTCTCTGATGGAGATCATGTCCTATCTTCACTTTGATTATTGGAAAAAAACGGCTCGGTCAGGAGCTAGTATGAATAAGGAGAACAAATGAAACGTTTAAAAATGTTATGGCATATTATGCAGGTTACGGGTTTTACTCGGTTTGCTCTGAGTTTTGTGACCTTTGTTTTTGGGTCAGGAGGCGTGCTTTTCCTAGTTGAACCTGCTATCACAAATTACGGAGACGGTCTTTGGTATGCTTTTGTGACTTCGACGACTGTCGGCTACGGGGATCTCCTAGCTGTGACCTTGATTGGAAGGATTACCAGTGTCTTCTTGACGATTTATGGGCTCATATTTTTTGGCTGTTTATCAGCTGTTATTTTTAATTATTATACCAATTTAAATAAGGAAAGAGGAGAGGACAAATGACTGCCAATTATTCAACACGGGAATACCGTGAGAAATTATACGATGACCTTCATGTTCGATTGAGAGATACAGCGATTTTGATGTGTGCAATTTTTATTGCCTCTATCGGACTAAATATGAATTCAACAGCTGTCATTATAGGAGCCATGTTGATTTCACCTCTCATGACACCGATTGTTGGACTGGGATTCGGTTTAGCTATTTTTGATACGCGTTTAATCAAGCAATCTCTAGAGGTTTTATTGACTCAAGTGTTGGTCAGTTTGCTTGTCTCGACTCTGTATTTCTGGATTTCTCCCTTGTCTTATGCAAGTAGCGAGTTGATTGCACGAACCTCTCCAACCATTTGGGATGTCCTCATTGCTATTGCTGGTGGGATTGCTGGTGTGATCGGTTCAAGGAAAAAAGAAGCAAACAATATCGTGCCAGGAGTAGCCATTGCTACAGCTCTGATGCCGCCTATCTGTACTGCTGGCTATGGTTTAGCTAATGGGAATGTACGATTTTTATTGGGGGCTCTCTATCTTTTCTTGATCAACTGTGTCTTTATCATGCTAATCAACATTGTTGGAACAAGAATTATGATGAGAAAATCTCCCTTAAGTTCATTTAAAGAGCTAAGCATTAAAATGAGAATTGGGTTGATCTCCTTGATTGTATTATTGGTTCTTCCAGCCAGCTATTCAGCAGTCACTCTGACGATGGATCAAGCACGAAAAGAAGGGATTAAACAGTTTGTAGGCAAAGAGTTCGCCAATCATACGATCATTAATCAAGTCTACAAGTCAAGTAATAATGAATTGGTCTTGACAGTTGTTGGAGATCCGATTTCAGAAGAAGAATTAGAAACCATTCGCCAAAAGCAGGCCTCTTACGGGATTCAATCTGTTCAATTAAAAGTCAATCAAGTCCATAATTCGACAAAAATGGATAGTGAGACGACCAAGGAATTTTACGAAACCATTAACCAGTATATCGATCAAAAACTCTCTGAAAAAGATTCACAAAAAGACCTCGTAAAAGAAAATGAGGCAGACAAGGACTGAGGATAGTCAACTTATCTAACTCATGGAAGCAAATCTTGGGAGGATATCCTATATCCAAAAGTTAATGGATAGAAAGGATTGTTGATGAGGATACTATTTGTGGTGGTTTGACCAATCACTACTAGCTCAGGTTAAATAAAATATAAAAAGCAACAGCTGAAATAGTTGTTGCTTTTTCTGGCTCTGAAAAATGTTTCTCAGACTGTGATCGTTTTATTTTTCAACTCGTGATTTGTTAGCAATATCAGCAAGAATCAATTCTACAAATGCGTCTGCCGGCATAGTTTCAGTTTCTTTTTGACCATAACGGCGAACGTTTACAGCCTTCTCTTCCATTTCCTTGTCACCAACGATCAATTGGTAAGGAATTTTTTGAGTTTGAGAAGCACGGATCTTGAATTGCATTTTTTCATTGCGTTCATCCACATCGGCACGAACACCACGGTCACGGAGTTTCTTAGCTACTTCCCAAGCGTAGTCTACGTGTTTTTCGTTAGAAACTGGGATAAGAGTCACTTGGTGTGGTGCCAGCCATGTTGGGAAGGCACCCTTGTAGTTTTCAATCAAGATAGCTGTGAAGCGTTCCATAGTTGAGATTACACCACGGTGAATCATAACTGGACGGTGTTCTTCACCATCAGCTCCGATGTATTTAAGGTCGAAGCGTTCTGGGAGCAAGAAGTCAAGCTGGATAGTAGAAAGGGTTTCTTCTTTACCAAGGGCAGTCTTAACCTGGATATCCAATTTTGGTCCGTAGAAGGCTGCTTCCCCTTCAGCTTCAAAGTAGTCAAGTCCCATGTCATCCATAGCTGATTTCAACATGCGTTGAGCATTTTCCCACATCTCATCATTATCAAAGTACTTGTGAGTATCTTGAGGGTCACGATATGATAAACGGAAACGATAGTCAGTCAAGTTGAAATCTTCGTAAACGTCGATAATCAATTGAAGCGTACGTTGGAACTCATCTTTGATTTGTTCAGGTGTTACGAAAGTATGACCATCATTAAGGGACATTTCACGTACACGTTGAAGCCCTGTAAGAGCACCAGATTTTTCATAGCGGTGCATCATACCGATTTCAGCAATACGGATTGGCAATTCACGGTAAGAGTGAACATGGTGTTTAAAGACCTCGATATGGTGAGGACAGTTCATTGGACGAAGAACGAATTCTTCACCATCACCCATATCCATAGTTGGGAACATATCTTCACGGTAGTGATCCCAGTGACCAGAAGTCTTGTAAAGTTCTACTGAGGCAATTGGTGGAGTGTAGACGTGTTGGTAACCAGCAGCGATTTCCTTGTCGACGATGTAGCGTTCCAATTCACGACGGATAGTCGCTCCATTTGGCAACCAGAATGGAAGTCCTTGACCAACTTCTTGAGAAATCATAAAGAGATCCAATTCTTTACCAAGTTTACGGTGGTCACGTTCCTTAGCTTCTTCACGCATTTGAAGGTAGTTCTTCAAGTCTTTCTTGTCAAACCAAGCTGTACCGTAGATCCGTTGCATCATGGCATTGTCGCTATTTCCACGCCAGTAGGCACCAGCTACGTTGAGAAGGTGGAAGATTTGGATGCGACCTGTTGATGGGACGTGTGGGCCACGGCAAAGGTCTACATATTCACCTTGACGGTAGATGGTCAAACCACCCTCATCTTCTGAGTGCTCTTCAATCAATTCCAATTTGTATGGATCGTTTTTGAAAATTTCACGCGCTTCATCTTTAGTCACTTCCTCACGAATAGATGGGAAGTTTTCTTTCACGATTTTCTTCATTTCTTCTTCGATACGAGGAAGGTCTTCGTTAGAGATTTGACCCGCTTGGTTGTCTGTATCGTAGTAGAAACCATCTTCGATAGCTGGACCAACACCCAAGTGAATGTCTGGGAAGAGGCGACGAGCAGCTTGGGCAAATAAGTGAGCCGCTGAGTGACGCAAGATTGGAAGAGCATCTTCGTGATCAGGTGTCACGATTTCGATGCTCCCATCTTCAGTGATAGCACGAGTTGTGTCAATGAGTTTGCCGTTAAATTTACCAGCAAGAGCTTTTTTAGCCAAAGAATTGCTGATGGATTGGGCAATGTCAAAAGTTGTAACGCCAGATTCGAATTCACGAACAGCGCCATCTGGGAAAGTAATGTTAATCATGATTTTCTCCTTATATTGGTTATCCATTATTTATAAAGCAGAGGTGTTTCCCTATTTTGCAGTCTTAAATCAAGAAAAACAAAAAGCGACATCCTAAAAAGGACGTCGCAACGTGGTTCCACCTTCATTTATGTTCCTCAAAAAAGAGGGACACCTCTGATTGGCTCTAACGTGGCCACCGTTTTATGTTTGCATAAAAGTCAGTAGAGTAGTATCAGTTTAGGCTTCCTATGCGTTCTCAGCAACCACGCACTCTCTGGTAGAAAGGGGCTAAGTGACTTGTCTCTATGCATTATTATAGCATGATTGTGAGATTTTTCAAGGATTTTGTGAAAGTTTTTTGTTTTTTCTTTTTTGTATTTCTTTTTTGTAGAAGATACTTGATTCCAAGACCAGAAGCCATACCCGCGAGGGCAAAGATTTCATAGGCTAGGAAGTAGAGAAGGATAAATTCTCCGAAAGTAATGATGGTAAAGCAAAAGAGCAAGCCAACTCCAATTAACCACCAAACTGAGAACTTGAAACGATAAGAGTAGAATAGTGATACTATGAAAGTCACCAGTGGAGAGAAGATAATAACGTTGCCGATGGTGAGCTCCTTCAAGATATAGTTTTCAGTAATAGTCCATAATAACAGCTCATAAAGTGGCCAATAAAAGAAAAATATGACCAGATAGTAAGGGAGATAATGCGAGAATTTACGCATGGGAATCACCTCTCTTTTCAAGATGTCAACTTAGATATCCTTCCTATAACTATTATAGCACTTTTGCGGTAAGAATAGTAAATCAGTTGACAAAGAACTTAGTTATTGGTAGAATAGAAACTGTCGTAAAGACAAATAACTTCTTCTTGGTTACAGGCATGCCAACCTGTCACTCGGATGAAGCCAAATAAAAAGGAGAAACATCATGGCAATCTCAAAAGAGAAAAAAAATGAAATCATTGCACAATATGCACGTCACGAAGGTGATACAGGTTCAGTAGAGGTTCAAGTTGCTGTCCTTACTTGGGAAATCAACCACCTTAACGAACACATCAAACAACACAAAAAAGACCACGCTACTTACCGTGGATTGATGAAGAAAATCGGTCGCCGTCGTAACTTGCTTGCATACTTGCGTAAAAACGACGTTAACCGTTACCGTGAGTTAATCAACTCTCTAGGACTTCGTCGTTAATCTGCTTTATTTTCCACTTACATTGCGTTGTCACCTTACCTCGATATACTCAAGTATAATCTTCGGTTACGGTTCCTAGCACTGTAAGGTAAAATAAACCAGAATGATCTCCCTTCGGGGAGATTTTTTGTTTTCGGCTTGCCGTCTAGTCCATAAACGTTTTATCCAGCAAGAATCATGATGCTAAGGGCGTAAGAAATCCGTATGAAAATAGGGAAAGGACACCGTGTTCGATGAACACAAGGAGTTTCATCTTTTTCACTAGGATTTTAGCCCGAGCTCAAATCAGCTCTCTGACTTCAGGGAGCTTTTTACTTTTTGCCAAGTGCTTAGGCCGTGTTCAATTGAGCATATCTTGAAAGTAAGGCTAGTCGATTGAGTAGCCTTTTTATGTTTGTCACCTTACCTCGATATACTCAAGTATGATCTTAGGTTACGGTTCCTAGCACTGTAAGGTAAAATAAACCAGAAAGGTCTCTCTTCGGGGAGATTTTTTTGTTCACTAGGATTTTAGCTTGAGCTCAATCAGCTGTCTAGTTTTAACAGTCTTTTTAGCTGTATCTTTCTAGCCTTGTTCCTGCCTTGGAAATGTGGTATACTATTCATGAAAATTGTCTAAATTTTTAATTTTTGTTAAAGGAGGGTTTCATGCTTTCCAAATCTTCTGGAAGCCATCAAAACCTGCGATATATTTTTCTCCTATCGCTGTTGCTCGGAACTTTGGGAGTTTCTCTATTTTTGGCTGTTTCTATGGGTTCAGTTCAAATTAGCTTGAGTGATACTTATCGGATTATTTTGAGTAAGATGGGGGCCCCTCTGGATATAGGAGAACTTTCGAAGTCTACACTTGCTATTGTTTGGAATATGAGATTACCACGGGTTTTTCTTGGATTGATTGTGGGTGCAGGTCTTTCCATGTGTGGCAGTGTGATGCAGTCCACAGTCAATAATCCAATCGCAGAGCCCTATGTGTTAGGAATTTCAGCTGGGGCAACCTTTGGAGCAACTTTGAGTATTATTCTTGGATTTAAAGTTTTGATTGGTCTTGGCTCTTTCCTAGGAGCGCTTGTGGCAACAGTTGCAGTTCTACTCATCGCATCCATGCAAGGCAGAATGACAACTTCTAGCTTAATCTTATCAGGAACGGTCGTGAATGCACTATTTTTGGCTTTTTCAAACTTTATTATCTCTATTGGTGCCAATGCTGATAGCGTTATGACCATCAAGTTTTGGACCATGGGTTCCTTAGCGGGGACCTCCTGGGCTCACTTAACTTTGCCAACAGTAGTAGTAGGAATAGCTTTCTTATTTTTCTCTACCCAATATCGTGTTTTTAATGCCATGATGATGGGAGATGAGGCGGCTTTGACCTTGGGAATTCCCTTGCGTTTTTACTGGTATCTCTATGTGACGATTGTGGCTATAATGACAGCAATCTTGGTATCGACCTGTGGGATTATTGGTTTTGTTGGCCTTATCACACCTCATCTAGCCCGAAGTTTGGTTGGGACAAATTACAGAAGGCTATTTCCGATAGCTACTTTACTAGGTGCCCTCTTTGTCGTTTGGGCAGATGTTCTTGCCCGTGTCTTGATTCAGAATGCTGAACTTCCGATTGGTATCTTCACAGCCTTAGTAGGTGCACCTTTCTTTATCTACATGGTTGGAAGTAGACGAAGGGAGGTGAGGGTCTGATATGGACTTAATGTGTCAGGATATTCACTTTGGAATCGGAGAGAAAAAAATTCTTAAAGGAATCTCACTTAAACTTGAGGGCAACCAATTTCATACTATTTTAGGACCAAATGGCAGTGGGAAGACTAGCTTGTTGAAACTCCTCTATCGACAGGAAAAGCCTGATCAGGGCTTGATTTCTCTAGATGGAAAGCCACTGGAACAATTGAGCGTCAAGGAAACGGCAAAGCAGATGGCAGTCGTCACACAGTTTAATCAGTTACAATTTGATTGTACGGTTGAGGAAATTGTCATGCTGGGCAGAACACCCCATCTCTCTTTCTTACAAAAGGAAAAAGACAGTGATTTTGCTCTGGTTGAGAATGCTCTGGTCAAGGTAGATATGCTCGAAAAGAGAAATCGACTCTACTCTTCTTTGTCAGGAGGAGAGAAGCAGCGGGTTTTGTTGGCACGTGCCTTGGCACAAGAACCGACTCTCCTGCTCTTAGACGAACCAACCAATCATTTAGATATCAAGTACCAGCTAGACTTGTTAACCATTGTCAAACATCTCAATATCAATGTACTAGCAGTATTACATGATATTCAGCTAGCTTGTCGCTATTCAGACTATCTCTACCTAATGAAAGAAGGAGAGATTGTTTACCAAGGGACTCCAAAAGAGACCATCACACCCGAGTCTTTGCGAGCTGTCTATGACGTCCAAAGTCAGATTACTTGGACAGAAGATCAGCAGGCCATGATTCACTATTTATAAAAAATGAAAAGGAAAACAAAACATGAAAAAATCACTTAGTATATTGCTCCTAACAGTAGCTACCTTAACTTTAGCAGCTTGTGGAAATAGTGCAACAGAAAAAGCTACCACACAATCAAGCACAGAGACAAGTCAAAAGGCTAGTACAGAAACCAGCTATCCTGTAACCATCAAAACTTATGACGCTAAAGGAAATGAAGTCGAACAAGTCTTTGAAAAGACACCTGAAAAGGTCATCACCAACAACCTTTCAACAACTGAAATCCTACTTGAACTCGGTTTGAAGGATAAAATTGCCGGTATGCTCAATCCTGATAATGCCGTAACTGGTAAATACAAGGAAGCAATTGAAGCCATCCCTCATATTGGTGATAAAAAATCAGTCTCACAAGAAACAGTTCTTTCTTATGAACCAGATGCCTTGATGGGCCGCAACATGATGTTTTCTGAAAAGTCGATGGGAACTATCAGTGCTTGGAATGAAAATAAAATACCTGTTTATACGCAAAAAGCTTCACTTTCAACTATCCAACAGGATTTGGGCAATATCGTAGAAGATGTGAAGAATCTTGGTACCATTTTCAATGTCCAAGACAAGGCTAACCAATATGCAGAGCAATTACAAGCTAAAATCGATGCGGTTAAAAAAGCTAACCCAGAAACACAGGGTGAAAAGAAAAAGGCTTTGATTATGGTAGCCTATAATGACGAAACTTTTGGTGCTTACAAGTCAGCCCTTCAAGAAAGCTTGCTCAACCAACTTGGTTACACAAATGTCGCAACAGGAACATCTGGTTTGACCTTGGAAAACTTAGTATCAATGGATCCAGAGTTGATTATCTATGTAACCAGCGATCGTAATCAAAAATTAGATGAAAAAGCAGTGGATTTGATGAAGGCAAATCCTGTTTTGGAAAATGTCCCAGCAATCAAGAACCAAAAAATCATGACTATCTCTTACGATGAGTTGATGGATTACGGTCCTGCAGTGATTGATTCCCTTGAAAAAATCAATGACTTTATCAAGAAATAAGGAGTTTAACTGGGAAGGGATTCAGGTTAGGGTCAGTCTTCCTTCAAACTATGATCCTCAACAAGCCTACCCAGTTGTGCTCTTAAACGATGGGGAACTGGATTATTTATCAAACCTATCCCAATTTGTGATCTTAGTAGGTTTGATTCCAGAAAATCGTCTGGATGACTTTACACCTTGGAAAGCTAGTGCGTTGAAAGAAGGGGCTCCAGATTTCGGTGGGAAGGGAGACGAATACCATCAGAAGCTCTTTCAAGGAATTCTAACAACTCTGAAAAAGGACTACTTGATTGATGAAAGTAGGATTGCTTATGGTGGCTATTCACTGGGCGGTCTTGCTGCTGTCTATAGTCTCTATAGTAGTCATCTACCTGTGACCTGTATTTTCTCTATCTGTGGTTCCTTCTGGTATCCAGACTTTATAGACTTTTGTAGGGAACATGACTTGATTCAGAGCCAAAGCCTTATTTATCTACAAAATGGTCAGACAGAAGGTGCTAATCATTCCAACCGTCTGTCTAAGGCTCCTATTTTTGCTAGAAACATTCATGATCTGATTTCAGAAGCAGTTCCCTCAACTTATTCTACTTTTGATGCTTATGGGCATCATGAAGCTCTTGAGCAACGCTATCATCATTTTTGTGATTGGCTGAGAGAAGAGTGGAATCTTACGTAAAAATCTAATACTCTTTGTTTAGGATGGACAGAGAGTATTTTTCTTGTCTCTATTCAGGTAGATTTTGAAATTTCCGCGTGATTATCCAAATCGAAAGTTTAACTGTAATGCATCAAAATGTGGTATAATGAGTAGATAGATAGAATCGAGGATATTATGTCATTTACGAAATTTAAGTTTAAAAAATATATAGATGAAGCTTTGGAGGAGTTGAAGTTTACCAGTCCAACAGAGGTGCAAGATAAGTTAATTCCTATTGTCCTGGCAGGTCGTGACTTGGTTGGTGAATCAAAAACAGGTTCTGGAAAGACTCATACCTTCTTGCTTCCAATTTTCCAACAATTGGATGAAGAGAGCGATAGCGTGCAGGCAGTTATCACAGCTCCGAGTCGTGAGTTAGCAACACAGATTTATCAAGCTGCTCGTCAAATTGCAGGACACTCAGAAGTAGAGATTCGTGTTGTGAACTATGTTGGTGGTACAGACAAGGCCCGTCAGATTGATAAATTAGCAAGTAATCAACCACATATCGTAATCGGAACACCAGGTCGTATCTATGATTTGGTAAAATCAGGCGATTTGGCTATCCACAAGGCTAAGACCTTTGTAGTCGATGAAGCTGATATGACCTTGGATATGGGATTCCTAGAGACGGTTGATAAGATTGCAGGAAGTCTTCCGAAAGACTTACAGTTTATGGTCTTTTCAGCGACTATTCCGCAAAAACTGCAACCATTCTTGAAAAAATACTTGTCTAATCCAGTTATGGAAAAGATCAAGACTAAAACAGTTATCTCAGATACCATTGATAACTGGTTGATTTCGACCAAGGGTCGTGACAAGAATGCTCAGATTTATGAGTTGACTCAAGTCATGCAGCCTTATCTAGCCATGATTTTTGTCAATACTAAGACACGTGCGGATGAATTGCATACATACTTAACAGCTCAAGGATTAAAGGTGGCAAAGATCCATGGAGATATTGCTCCTCGTGAACGTAAACGGATCATGAATCAGGTCAAAAATCTTGATTTTGAGTATATCGTAGCAACTGACCTGGCTGCGCGTGGGATTGATATTGAGGGTGTCAGCCACGTTATCAATGATGCCATTCCACAAGACTTGTCTTTCTTTGTTCACCGTGTCGGACGAACTGGACGTAATGGTTTACCAGGAACAGCTATTACACTTTACCAGCCTAGTGATGACTCAGATATTCGTGAGTTGGAAAAACTAGGAATCAAGTTTACTCCTAAGATGGTTAAAGACGGAGAGTTCCAAGATACTTATGACCGTGACCGCCGTGCTAATCGTGAGAAGAAACAGGAAAAACTGGACATCGAAATGATTGGCTTGGTTAAAAAGAAAAAGAAAAAAGTCAAGCCAGGCTATAAGAAAAAAATCCAGTGGGCGGTCGATGAAAAACGTCGTAAAACCAAGCGTGCAGAAAGTCGTGCTCGTGGACGTGCAGAGCGTAAAGCCAAACGCCAAACATTTTAAAAATAAGACAGTAGAACCAAGTCGGTTTTACTGTTTTTTGTTAGCTAATATTTATAGGATAATATAAGTATCAAGTTTGAAATGGTTTGATAAATGAAATGAGAAGCTTTTAAAACACCGACTTTATAAGGTTTTTGGATAGTTAACTATAAAACGGAAAACACTTGCAAACTATAGTAATTTATGTTATTCTCAAGTAAACAGATTTAAAAAAATGTCTAAATCTGAAAAAGAAAAGAGGTTCTTATGGATAAAGGATTATTGAAACAACAACGTTTTTCATTTCGTAAAATGAAAGTTGGATTGGCTTCTGTAGCGATTCTTTTTGCCTTTGCTCAGCTTGGACAAGTTTCTGCAGATGAAACAAGTAAACCTTTTTCGAGTGAAAGTGTCAAGACAAGTGAAACAGTAAAATCACCTATTGAAGTTGCAACTGAAGAAATTGCAGCAGAAAGTGAGAAACCTGTTGTAAAAGAATCAGAAGCAAAACCAGGAGATTTAATCGAGGTTTCTACCAAACGATCACCTATTGATGTCAAAGAAAGTCAAGAAGGCAATCAGAAAGTCCATATTGAAACCTCTGTAGCTGAGGTAACTAAAACTGAAATTGCTCCAGAAAAAGTGGAAAAAATTCCAGAACCTGTAACTACGACAAAAGAGAATACTGTAGCTGCTAAGGATAAAGATGGAAATTCTTATACTCAGTACGAACGAGTAGACAAGAAAACAACTGTGGAAATAACTAAAACACCACCGACTGTTAAAAAAGCAGGAGCAGCTGATATTGTTTTCGTGGTTGACCGTTCAGGATCTATGGGAGGAACTATTAATACTGTTCGTAAAAATGTCAATGAGTTTGCAAGAAATCTTGCCAAAGATGGAGTAGCGGCACGTTTTGGATTAGCTACATATAGTGATGAAGTATACGGACGTCGATTAGGAAAAACTGACGAAGATACAATTCTAACGAAATTTGGTGAGACTTATTTTACAACAGATCCAGTTGAACTTGAAAAAGCTTTAGAAAAAATTAAGATTGCACATGGGGGAGATTCTCCTGAAACAGCAACTCCTGCTCTCACAAAGATTGTTTCTACTTACGACTGGTCTAAGTCACCAAAAAATAAAAAGTTTGTGGTGTTGTTAACAGATGCTAGGATGAAAGAAGATCCGTCAATTCCATCTATCGCTGAGACATTAACAACTCTGAAAAAAGCTGGTATTGATAGAATCGTAGCGACAACCTTGTATAATCAACGAAACTATAAAGATTTTGTATCTGAAGGTCGATTAATGACTATTGATCGTAACTTGGCTGACTCTTTAACTAAGGATGCAGCTTCATGGATTGTGGAAACAGTCAGCGAGGGACGTCAGTACAAGGTAACAAAAGACAACTACCAATTCTACTTGGAACGTCGTACAACTGTGCCAGTTTTGGAGCAGAAAGCAACTCCTAAACCAGCACCTACTGCTTACAAATCAGAAACAGCTAAACTTCCTGAAACTGGAAGCAATGATACTAGAAATCAAAGTCTTATGGGACTTGGTTTATTGATGGCTGGATTTGGATTAGTAGTAAGCAATAGAAAATCAAAAGAACAGTAGTATAAAGTAATAAAAAAACACTTGATGTGGGCTATATGCTTTCCGCTCAAGTGTTTTTTTTATAATATGAGAGCTGTTAGAATTAGACTAAAGTAGGTGTGGTTCAAATATTCTGATGGGATTTTTATGTTTCTTTACGATGATTTCCAGAAAAATTTCCTATAAATTTTAGTAATCGTTAAAACGATAACGTAAACGATACCCAAGATGGTTAAAACAAATTTTCCAGGACTCACTTCTGATCCGATAATAAAGATATGAAAGAGAGGAGCGAGGCCAATGCACATGTATATCAGATAAGTAACAAGGTTTAATTCACCAAATCCTGCAAAAAAATCTTTCATTTAAATTCTCCTTCAATATACTTTTAATATCAGTATACTATAAATAAAAGAAAAGAACAAAAGATAAATCAATAAAAATAAAAGACCTGAATTAGAGCTTTATAGGATTTTATCAGGTGTTTTTATTATGAAATTAACTTATGAAGATAAAGTTCGAATATATGAATTGAGAAAGCAAGGTCAAACCTTCAACCAACTCTCAAAAAGATTTGGTGTGGAGCTTTCTGGACTAAAGTACATGATGAAATTAATTGATCGTTATGGAATAGAGATCGTCAAAAAAGGAAAGAATTGTTACTATTCTCCTGAACTAAAACAAGAGATCATTGATAAAGTTCTTCTTGAGGGGCGTTCACAAATTAGGGTGTCTATGGATTATGCTCTTCCAAGTAGTGGATTACTTTCGAATTGGCTGGCACAATATAAGAAAAACGGGTATACTATTGTTGAGAAAACAAGAGGGAGACCACCTAAAATGGGACGTAAGCCAAAGAAGAGATTTGAAGATA